>JAXDMA010000065.1:0-9606 GCA_034666305.1 Vulcanimicrobiota bacterium | reverse complement strand
CGACGTTCATCGCCAGCGACGGATCGGCCGCGAGCAGCGCGAACAGATCGTCCGCCCGCACGGTGCACAGCAGCGCGTCCTCGACGATCGTGGCGACCGTGGTGCGCGGGCGGTCGTCGAACAGCGTCTCCTCGCCGAAGAAGTCGCCCGCGCCGAGCAGCGCGACGGTGACGTCCTTGCCGTCGCGCGTCTCGCGCGCGATGCGCACGGTGCCGCGCTTGACCATGTACACCACGCGCATCGTGTCGCCTTGGTCGAACACGCGCATGCCGCGCGGCATCTCGCACATCGTGAACAGGTGCTCGCTCGACACGACGCCGGCTTCGGTGGCTTCGCCGAACAGCCGGTTCTGCCGCAGGTACCAGACCTTGTTCGCGTCGTCCGCGCCGCTGGGCGGGCGCTCAGGCGGGCGCATCGCAGCAAGCTGTTCGAGGGCCGTGCCCAGACCGTCCATGCCGCGATGCTACCACGGCCGCCACCCGCACGGCCGTAAGCAGCCTTACTTCCCGGCCGGGCCCGTGACGATCCGAACGAAGTCGTTGGGACGAATCCACTTGGCCATCGCGGCGCGGATGCGCTCGGGCGTCGCGGCGAGCTGCGCCTGCGCGTCGATGCGGTCCTGGTCCAGCGGCCGGTCCGTCGACGCGTAGCGGATCAGCTGCTCGGCCAGCCCTTCGTACGACTCCTTGCGTATCGGCAGCTCGCCCAGGATCAGCGCTTTCGCGCGGGTGAGGCGGTCGTTCGGCAGCGGCTTCTTCTGCAGCGAGGTGAGGTCGTCGACGACGAGCCGCGCCGCGCGCGACACGTTCTTCGGGTCGGCGCCGTAGCGCACGTTGAACGTGCTGCGGTTCTTGCCGCCCGAGAAGCTCGAGTCGACGGTGTAGACGTAGCCGTGCAGCTCGCGCAAGTCGTGGAACAGCAGCGACGCGTAGAAGCCGCCGCTGAGCACGGTGTTCGCGAGCTGCAGCACCGCGAAGTCGGGATCGTTGTACGAGATCGGAATGACCTCGCCGAGCCGCACTTCGGACTGCACGCGGCCCGTCGCCGGAATGGCCGCCGCCGCGGACTTGTTCGGCGGCACCGCCGGCGGATAGAGGTCGGGCTTGGGCCCGGCGGCTTTCCACGCGCCGAACGACTTTTCGATCGCCGCGCGCGCGTGCTCCGGGGTGACGTCGCCGATCACGACGATCGTCGTGAGATCGGGACGGTATACCGAGGCGTAGTACGACTTCACGTCATCGAGCGCAACCGTGCCGACCGTCTCCGGCGTCGCCGTACGGCGCGCGGGATCGCCGGCCGGGAACGCGGCCTCGAGGAACGCGCGGCCCGCCTTATAGTCGGGACTTTTCAGCGTGCCGGTGAGCGAGCCGATCGCCTGCTGTTTCACGATCGCGAACGCTTGCGCCGGCAGCGCCGGATGGAGCTCGTCGTCCGCGAGCAGCTCGACGCCGCGGTCGAAATCCTTCGACAGCACGTCGAGGCTGAAGCTATGGCCGGCGTCCACGGTTGCCGCGATCTTGTCGAGCTCGGTCTGGTACGCGATCCGGTCGTAGGTCGTCGTGCCGTACGAGAACAGGCCGTCGATGATGGAGTCGATGCCGTCTTTGCTCGCCGGATCCTGAATGCCCGGGTTGCTCTCGACCTGGCCGCGCACGACGGCGGTGTGCGAGATCGTCGACGGCACGACGATGAGCTTGAGCCCGTTCGGCAGCGTTTGCGCCACCGGATGCACTGTCGTCTCGGGCACCTTGAGCTGCTTGAGCACTTGGCGCGCGAACGCGGGCAGGCCCGTGTGCTCGGTGGGGATCACCGTGTTGTCCTCACCTTGGCGCCCGCCGAACGCGGAACCGGCGGCCTCCTTGGGCGTCGAGATGCATGTCGTCGCGGTGCTCTGATCGTAGTAGGTGCGCAGCACGCGATTGACGTCGTCGACGGTCACCGCTTGCAGTCCGGCGAGGTCTTCGTCGGGCGTGCGATGCTCCACGGCGAGGCTCTGGCTCCACGCCGACGCAAGCCCGGAGATCGAGTTGCGTGCGAACTCCGCGTGCGACACTTCGCGCTGCTTCGCAACCGCGACGAGGTCGGCGGGCAAACCGTTCTTCTTGTAATTCTCGATGACGGCTTTGAGGTCGGCGACCGCGGTCTCCCCGGTCGTCGTCACGGGCACCGCCGAGCCGACGAAGCTCATCCCGGATTCGGGGAAGGTCACCGATTGCGCGAACGTGGCCAGCGCCTTGCCGGACGCCTGCAGCTCGTACAGCGCGCCGCGCTGGCTGTTGAGCACGTCATTGAGGATCTGCGACGCGAAGTAATCTTTCGTGTTGGTGTAGCCCGGAACGCGGTATGCGACGAACCCGATCGTGATGGGATCGGAACTGTTGTCGCGCAGCGTCAGCGGCGTCAACGGCCGCAAGTGGATGACGGGGCGCGCCGGCAGCTTCGCGGCGGGGATGTCGCCGAACAGCTTCTTCACTTTCGCGATCGTCTGCTGCGGATCGACGTTGCCGGCGATCACGTAGATCGCGTTGTTCGGATGATACCAGCGGTCGTAGTAGCGCTTGAGATCGGCCGCCTGAATCTTCTTGAAGCTCGCGACGGTGCCCAGCCCGAAGTCGGCGTACGGCGTGCCGGCGAACATGTGCTCGATCGTCTTCGTGAACAGCCGGAACGTCGCGCTGGAGTAATCGCGGGTCACCTCTTGCGTGATGGCGCCGCGCTCCTGATCCCACAGCTTTTGCGAGTCGAGCACGTTTTGCGCGCGCGAGCGCTCGAGGTTGAGCGCGATGTCGAGATACTGCGAAGGCATCTCAAAGAAGTACTGCGTGATCTGGCCCTGCGTATCGGCGTTGAACGTGCCGCCCGTGATCGCCGTCGTATCGGCGAATTGGGACGCCGTGATCGTCTTGCTGCCGCGGAACAGCATGTGCTCCTGCGCGTGCGCGATGCCGGTGATCGGCTCTTCCTGCGCGCCGGCCAAGTAGTTCATCCAGGTCGACACGACCGGCGCGAGCGTATCGCGCAGCACCACGACCTGCAGCCCGTTGGGCAGCGTCGCCCGCGTCACGTCGACCGAGTGCGCGGCGGGAGCCTGCGCGCCGGCGGGCGCGAGGGGCGAGACGAGAAACGCGGCGGAAAGCGCAGCGGAAAAGAACCGACGAACAGCCATACGTCGGCATTCTTCCGGAGTCGGCCGCGGCCGACCTCGCGCACGGGGAGCGCCCGGATGCACCGTGGAACGCCCGAGGCCGTGCCCGACCCCGTCCTCCGCGTCGAACGCGAGGGAGCGCGTGCTCGCATCGTGCTGGCCCGCCCCGAAGTTCGTAACGCTTTCAACGCCGAGCTGATCGCACGGCTTCGCGACACGTTCCTCGGCCTTGCGGACGAGCCGGACGTGCGAGTCGTCATCCTCGAGGGCGAGGGCAAGACGTTTTGCGGCGGCGCCGACGTGAACTGGATGCGCGGGTCGCTGGAACTCTCGGAAGACGACAACGTGCGCGACGCCGAGGCGATGTCGGACATGTATCGCGCGATCGACCGCTGTCCCAAGCCCGTGATCGCAAGGGTGCACGGCGCCGCGGTGGGCGGCGGTGCGGGCTTGTGCGCGGTCGCCGACGTGGTCGTCGCGGAGAGTGAGACCGTGTTCGGGTTCACCGAGACGAAGCTCGGCATCATCCCCGCGGTTATCTCGCCGTTCGCGATCGCGAAGATCGGCGTCTCGCACGCGCGGCGGTACTTCTTGAGCGGCGAACGATTCGACGCATTGCGCGCGCAGGCGATCGGGCTCGTGCACGAGGTCGCCGGCGCCGATGCGCTCGACGGCACCGTCGACGCGATTGCGCGCGAGTTCGACACCGCCGGTCCGTCTGCGGTCGCTGCGGCGAAGCGTCTCATCCCCGCGGTGCGCGCCGCGGCGTACGACGAGTCGCGCGCGCTGACGGCGCGCGCGATCGCGCGCCAGCGCACCAGCGCCGAGGGCCAGGAAGGCTTGCGCGCGTTTCTCGAGCGGCGCAGCGCCGAGTGGGGCGCGAAATGATCGCGCGCCTGCTGATCGCCAACCGCGGTGAGATCGCGATCCGCGTGGCGCGCGGCGCGCGCGAGCTCGGAATTTCGCCCGTCGGCGTGTACTCCGATGCCGACGAGCGCGCGCTGTTCCGCGACGTGCTCGACGCATCGGTGCGCATCGGCCCAGGGCCGGCGAGCGAATCGTATCTCGACGGCGAGCGCATCGTCGCGGCCGCGAAGACGTTAGGCGCCGACGCGATCCACCCGGGCTACGGTTTCTTGAGCGAGCGCGCGTCGTTCGCGCGTTTGGTCGTCGACGCGGGCCTGGTGTTCGTGGGACCCGCACCGGACGCGATCGCCGCGATGGGCTCGAAGATCGACGCGAAGCGGCGTGTGCGCGAGTTCGGCGTCCCGGTCGTTCCCGGCTACGACGGTGACGACCAGAGCGAGGCGCGGCTGCGGGCCGAAGCCGAGCAGATCGGTACGCCGCTGCTGATCAAAGCCAGCGCGGGCGGCGGCGGGCGCGGCATGCGCGTCGTCGCCGACCTGGCGCAGTTCTCCGAAGCGCTCGCGAGCGCGAAGCGCGAGGCCAAGGCGGCCTTCGGTGACGACACCGTGCTGCTCGAACGCTACCTGCACCGCCCGCGTCACGTCGAGTTCCAAATCCTGGCCGACGCGCACGGCACGACGGTGCACCTCGGCGAGCGCGAGTGCTCGATCCAGCGGCGGCATCAGAAAGTGCTCGAAGAAGCGCCGAGCGTCGCGCTCGATCCCGCGTTGCGCGCAAGAATGGGTGAGGCCGCGGTGAATGCCGCGCGCAGCGTCGGCTACACGAACGCCGGCACCGCCGAGTTCATGCTCGACGAAGACGGCGGGTTCTATTTTCTGGAGATGAACGCGCGCTTGCAGGTGGAGCATCCGGTCACCGAACTGGTGTACGGCATCGATCTCGTCCACGAGCAGCTGCGCGTTGCGAACGGCGAACGCCTGCGCTTCACGCAGGAGCAGCTCGTGCCTCGCGGTTGGGCTATCGAAGCGCGCTTGAACGCCGAGGATCCCGCGCATGATTTCCTCCCGCAATCCGGTACGATCACCGCGTTCGACGTTCCGCGCGCGCCGGGCGTGCGGCTCGACGCAGGCTTTCGCGCGGGCGATGAAGTCCCGGTCTACTACGACTCGATGCTCGCGAAGATCATCGTGTGGGGCGCCGACCGGCCCGCGGCGATCGCGCGCATGGACGCGACGCTGCACGACACGAGGATTGCGGGCATCGCGACGAACCTGCCGCTGCTGCGAGCAATCGTCGCCGACGACGCGTACCGCACGGGCGACACGACGACGCGCTTTCTCGAAGAACGCATGCCGATGTTCGGGCTGGGCGAAGCGCACGCCGACGACGCGGCGAAACTGCGCATCGCGGCCGCAGTGCTCGCGCGCGACGGTGCGTGGCGGCTCGGCGGCACGGGCGTCCCGGTCGCGTTCGCGGTCGACGGCTCGACCGTGCGCGCCGAGGCGTCGTTCGCGGGCGAACGCTGGAACCTGACGGGCGACCTCGCGGGCACGTTGGAAGCCGACGCACGCGACGCAACGTACGACGAAGCCGGCGGCACGGTCGTCGCCGGCGGGCGCTCCGTGCGCTGGACGACCCCCGCTCCGCCCAGCGCCGACGCCGAACACTCCGCGCACGCCGCGGCGTCGGGCGACGTGACCGCGCCGATGCCCGGCAAGATCGTCAGCGTCGCGGTCGAGCCCGGCGCGACGGTGGAGCAGCGCGCGCTGCTGGTCGTGCTCGAAGCGATGAAGATGGAGCATCGCATCGAAGCCCCCGTTGCGGGAAGCGTCAAAGACGTGCGCGTGAAACCGGGCGACCTCGTGAAAAGCGGCGCGACGCTGCTGACGATCGGCCCGGCCTAGTGCGCGTGCGCGTGACCTGACGTGCGCGTGATCCTCATCGCCGGCTGGAACGAGGCCGCGAAGCTGATGCGCACGTTCGCGGACGGGAGGCACGGCAAAGACGGTTTGGCCGCGTACGGTTTCGACTGCACGATCTTCCCGGACGGCAACGAGTACCTGCGCGACCGCATCGATCGCTTCCGCGCGTTTCTCGACCTGCTCAAGGCGCGCGAGCCGGGAGCATTCCCCGTCGCGACGGTCGGCTACAGCGCCGGCGGATTGATCAACCGCGGCTTCCTGCGCGCGTACCCCGAGCGGATCGGCGACATCGCGGCGACGATTCAGCTCGCCGCGCCCAACGGCGGTCTCATCACCAACTACGCGGCGAGCACGCTCTGGCTCGCGCGGATGCCGACGCACGTGCTCAAGGACATGGACGTGTCGGCGCCCTTCATGCACTGGCTCAACGGCGTGGGCGGTCACTGGGCCCCCGACCCGGACAACGACAAGAAGGAGCGCTGGCACCTCGACGGTACGCCTTGGGTCATGCCGGACGGACACCCGTTTTTGCACATCATCGGGCGGATGCCGAAGTACAACTTGCAGAGCGACGGGGTCGTCATGATCGAGTCGGCGACGCTCGACGGGGCGATGCCGGTCGTCACGATCGATCAGGACGAAGCCAACCACCTCAACCTCGGCGCCGTCCAGAACATCTTCGCGACGATCACGCGCCGCTTCAAGCACGACGACGTGATCTGGCCGATCGCCGTGGAGATGATCGCACGGTTCTTGCGAAAGGAGCCCGTGACATGACCAACCCGCTCGGCGCCGCGCCGCGGCGCGTGACGATCTGCGAGGTCGGCCCGCGCGACGGGCTGCAGAACGAATCCGTGCCCATCACGACCGGCGACAAAGTGCATTTCTGCGATCTGCTGTCCGACGCCGGCGTCCCGATCCTCGAAGCCACATCGTTCGTGAGCCCGAAGCACGTACCGCAAATGGCGGATGCCGGCGAGGTGTTCCGCCGCATTCGCAAAGACGACGGCCGCACGTACCTCGTCCTGGTTCCGAACGAGCGCGGCCTCGACCGCGCGATCGACGCGGGCGTGCGCGCGATCGCCGTGTTCACGGCCGCGTCCGAGCCGTTCGCGAAAGCGAACATCAACATGACCATCGATGCGTCCGTGACGGCGTTCGCCGGCGTGGTGAAACGCGCGAAAGCCGAGGGCATGTGGGTGCGCGCCGCGGTATCGACCGCGTTCGGCTGTCCGTTCCAAGGCGACGTTCCGGTGCCGGACGTCGTGCACGTCTGCGAGCGTCTGCTGGAGCTGGGCGTCGACGAGCTCAGCGTCGCGGACACGATCGGCGTCGGCACGCCGAACCAGGTGTTCGACGTCGTGGGCGCGCTGCTGCGCGTGGTGCCGCTCGACAAGCTCGCCCTGCACTTCCACGACACGCGCGGCACGGCGCTCGCCAACACGCTCGCGGCACTGGAATGCGGCGTGCACATCTACGACACGTCCGCCGGCGGCCTGGGCGGCTGCCCGTTCGCGCCCGGCGCGACCGGCAACTGCGCGACCGAAGACCTGCTCTATTTGCTGCACGGGATGAAGATCGAAACGGGGATCGATCTTGCAAAGCTCCGCACGGCATCGCGGTTCATCGCATCGAAGCTAGGCCGCCCGCTCGCCTCACGCGCATACACGGCACTGGAAGCGGCAGACGCCCGCACAACCCGCCTCGCCGAAGCCACCGCATAGATGACGAGCGTGCGCATCGCCATTCGTACCGGCAAGCTCTATGACGGCACCGCTGCCGCGCCCCGCGAGAACGTCACCATCCTCGTCGAGGATGGGCGCGTCGCGAGCATCGCAGGCAACGACGCGCGCACGGAGGCCGACCGCACGTACGAAGCGGCGTCCGTCGTACCGGGGCTTATCAACAGCCACGTTCACCTCGAAGTGAACGGCGAGCCCGACACGCAGACGTTTTTTCTGATCCGCACGCCGACCGAACGGACGCTCGACGCGGCGCGCAACGCGCGTCTCGCATTGGAGGCCGGCGTGACGACGGTCCGTGATCTCGGCGGCTCCGAATCGAACGCGATCGCGTTGCGGGACGCGATCGCAGCAGGACAGCACGCGGGCCCGACGATCGTGCCGGCCGGGCGCGCGATCTGCATGACCGGCGGTCACGGATTTTTCCTGGGCCGCGAGGCCGACGGCCCGTGGGACGCGCGCAAGGCAGTGCGCGAGCAGCGCAAGGCCGGCGCCACGTGCATCAAGCTGATCGCGACGGGCGGCGTGCTCACCAAAGGCGCGGTGCCCGGACAAGACCAGCTCAGCGAAGAGGAGATGCGCGCGGCGATCGACGAGGCGCGAACGCACGGCATGCGCGTCGCGGCGCACGCGATAGGCACCAACGGCATCAAGAACGCGCTGCGGGCCGGCGTCAACTCGATCGAGCACGGGCATTTGCTCGACGACGAGGCGATCGCGCTGTTCAAAGAGCGCGGCGCCTACCTCGTGCCGACGCTCGCGGCGGTGTGGTGCATCTACGAGAACATCGCCGGCGGCGCGCAGCCCGACTACGTCGTGCGCAAGGCGACCGAGATCTTTCAAAGCGCCGGCGACAACATCCGCAAAGCCTGGCGCGCCGGCGTGACGATCGCCGGCGGTTCCGATGCGGGCACGCCGTACAACCGCCACGAGAACTACGCGTACGAAGTCGAGCTGATGTCGACCGTGCTGGGCATGACGCCGCAGCAGGCGCTCACCGCGGCGACGAGCACAGCCGCCGAGCTGCTCGGCGTCGATGCGGGCGTGCTCGCACCGGGCCGGCCCGCCGACCTGCTGCTCCTCGACGGTGACGCCGGCGCCGACGTGCGCGCATTGCGCGACCCTCGCGTCGTCATCAAGGCCGGCGCGGTGGCGCACGAACGCACATGAACCTGACCGGCCTCAAGGTCGCGATCCTCGGCGCGATCTCGTGGCCGACGCCGCCGCCGGGCTACGGTCCCTGGGAGCAAGTGGCGTACAACATCGCCCGCGGTTTGACGGCGCGCGGCGTCGACGTGACGCTGTTCGCGACGGCCAACTCGTCGAGCCCCGGCAAGCTCGCGGCGATCGTTCCGGTCGGATTGAACGAAGACCCGGCGCTCAACGGCGAGGTGTGCGGCGAGCTGCACGTCGCGTCGTGCTTCGCGCGCGCCGGGGAGTTCGACCTGATCCACAACAACTTCGATTGGAAGCCGCTGCTCTACGCGCTCGCGACCTCGCACCCGCCGCTCGTCACCACCGTGCACGGCTTCTCGTCACCGCCGATTCTGGGCGCCTACTACGCGGGCGCGTCGCGCTCGTTCTTCTGCTCGATCAGCGACGCCGATCGCGATCCGGGCTTGTCGTATCTCGCGACGACGTACAACGGCATCGATCTCGCGGAGTGGACGTTTCGCGACGCGGCGGGCGACTATCTGCTGTTTCTCGCGCGCTTCCATCCCGAGAAGGGCGCGCACTTGGCCATCGAGATCGCGAAGCGCGCCGGCGTGCGCCTGAAGATGGCCGGAATCCCGCACGACGAGGCGTATTTTCGCGAGCTGATCGAACCGCACGTCGACGGCGACGCCGTGCAATTTCTCGGCCACGTCAGCGGACGGGCGCGAGACGAGCTGGTCGGCGGTGCGCTGGCGCTCGTGCACATGACGACGCG
>JAXDMA010000064.1:0-4121 GCA_034666305.1 Vulcanimicrobiota bacterium | reverse complement strand
GTCGCCGAGCTGACGATCAAGCCGTTGGGCGAGAGCAGCTGCGTGCGGATCAGCTCCGCCATGAAGCCGGAGATCGCGAAGAAGATCGCGCCGGTGATCATGTACTGGATGCCGATGACCTTGGCGTCGATCGAGAAGATGTACTTCCGGATGAAGCTCGTCGGCTCGGGATGGATGTGGTCGAGAACCGCGTGGTACGGTCCGGTCGGCACGCCGGGTGCGACGGTCGCCATCTACAATATCTCCGTTACTTCTTCGACAAGCTGGCGAGGTACGCGACCAAGTTCGCGATGTCGCTGTTCGAGAGCTGGTTGACTTGCGCGCTCGGCATCACGCCCATGTCGCCCTGAAAACCGTTCTTGATGATCGCCGCGACGTTCTGCGGCGTCGGTTCCTTCTCGTTCACGAGCTTGGGATGCGCGGGGTCGTTGAAAATGTTGCCGAGGCCCGGGCCGACTTGCTTTTGGTCGTACGGGCCCGTGGAATGACACGCACTGCACTTCTGACCGAACAGCGTCTTGCCGGCGTCGGCTTTGCCCGCACCGAGCGCGAGGGTCCCTCCGCCGCCGCCCGGCGAGCCGCCCTGCTTGGCAAACCACTTCGCAAAATCTTGCTGGCTCTCGACCACGGCCTTCGCGTACATCTTGCTGTGCGCCACGCCGCAGAACTCGGTGCAGACGATGCGGTACTCGCCCGCGCGTGTCGGCGTCACGCGGATCGTGGTGATCAGGCCCGGCACCATGTCGGCCTTGTTCCGAAACTCGGGGATCCAGAAGCCGTGGATCACGTCGCGCGAGGTGATGTGGATCGTCGTCGGCGTGTTCAGCGGAAGGTGCAGCTCGTTGACCACGGGGTTCGCCAGCTTCGGGTAGCGGAACTGGAACCCGAACTGGAACCCGATCGCTTCGACGGTGAGCACGTCGCCTTGGGTATTCTGCAGGTCGGCCCAGATCTTGGTCGAGTAGATCGCGAGGATCACGACCAGGATCGTCGGGATCGCCGTCCACCAGAACTCGAGCACCGGTGCGTCGTGGATCTGCACGCCGATCGTGTTCGGCGGCGCGTTCTTCGGCCGCGCGAACACGATCCCGAAGTAGATCGTGTAGATCGTAACGATGTTGAAGATGACCGCCGCCATCGCGCCCAGGAATCGGAACAGCTCGTCGATCGTGGGCGCCGGATCCCCCGCCTGAAGCAGCCCGATCGGCAGCGGGCTCGCGTACACGAAGTACACCATGACGGCCGAGACCACGCCGATGAACGCCGTCACGGGCCAGAACCCGGGGCCGAGGTTCGTCTTCGGTTTGACGACTCGCTGTGCCAACTGATCCTCTCTTCGGGGCCGCGCTCACCTCCGCCGCGCGGCGGGTCGATCCGGCGCTTTCGCCACGGGGGTGATGTCGACTTCCTACTATGAAGACCTTGTGAACCGCGAGCCAGGACTTCTATCGGATGCGCGCGCTCGCTAGCTCACTTCGTCCGGCCTGCTCGCACGCTGTAGAGAAGCGTGTACGTCCGGGGCGGCAGCAGCAGCGGGACGGGCACGTAGAAGCCGCCGCCGCGCAGCGCCTGCGGCTGCACGAACTCGCGGGTCGCGAACAAGCCGGTATCGCTGTTGAACAGATTGTTCGCGAACAAGGTCACCCGGCCGCGCTGCGCGGTCCAGGTGACTCCTGCCGCGACTTGGATGTACGACCCGAGCGAATTGATGTTGTTGCCCGACGTCCACGTGCCGTTCACGACCCACTCGAGCCCGGCCCGCGCCTGGCGCGCGTCGACGAGCAGCCCTGCTTTGTGGAGCGGGCGATACGGCAGCTGCGCGCCCACGGCGAACGTGCTCCCGGCGTACAGAAGGCGCGGGTCGGCGGACGCCAGCGTGACGCCGTTGATCGAGTAGCTCGGGAGCGCGATCACCGCGCGTCCGAGTACGATCTGGCCGGAGGCGTCGAGGCTGCGATAGCGCAGCGTCGCACCGGCGATCTGCTCCGCGACGTAGATGCGGCTGGGGTCGAACGCCTGCCCGCCGCAGATCCCTCCACCGTGCCAGTACGCCGCGAGCTGGTCGACGTATCCCGGCGGGATCGCGCCGGGCGCGAGCGCCTGCAGCGGAAACTGCGCGTTGAACGTGCCGTTGCGATCGGTCGAGTCGGACGCGCCCACGCGGAGCGTTCCGCGCCGGCCGCGGCGGCTGTACGAGAAGCTCGTCGAGGTCTGCGAGCCGGTTGCCGGCGGATCGGCGGGTCCGGTGACGCGCACCTCGTCCGCTGGGCAGTTGAAGATCGATTGCGCCGGGTCGCCGAAGAATCCGGTGGACCGGCTGAACGAGCCGTTGCCGTAGCTGCCGGTTCCGAACGTGATCGTCTCCGCGCGTGATGGCGTCAGCGTTACCGCGATGTCGGCCGCGGTCCGCGACTGCGCGGCCGAGATGTTCGAGCCGTAACCGAGCATCACGCTCCACCGGTCCGAGAACTTCAACGTGTCCACCAATACCGTTCCGGCGGAGCGAAACGAGTACGGGGCGACGCCGCCGAACTGCCCGGCAACGACATTTTGCCCTCGGCCCGTGTACGACCATTCGTTCAGCGCGAGCGTGTGCCGGTGAATCGCGATCGTCTGCGACGCGGAATACCCGATCGACGTCCCGGAGCTATCGGAACGGTACGGTGACGGCACGCCCGCAACGACGCGTTGGAGCTCGTTGTCGATCGCGGAGTAATAGCTGCCGGAACCCTGCAGCGACACGATCACGTTCCCGATCTGGCCTTGCGCACCGACGTTCTCGAGATTCGTTTTCGAACGGATCGAGCCGCCCGGTCCGTAGCCGCATGGAAGCGCCGTGACGAACTGATTGCACAACGGCGACGAACGGTTCGCACCGGCGAGATAACCCGCGGTCAGCGTGACGTGGCCGACCGGATAACGCAGCTTGAGGAAGTCGGCGTAGCGGTCGAAGGCGCCGTCGTGCACGTACGTTTGGCCGCTCGTATCCGCGAAGCGCAGCCCCGTCAGGATGTTGTCCCCACCGCGCACGCCGTGCTGCACGGCGACGCCGAGTTTGTGGTAGCTTCCGCTGAGGGAGAACTGGAGGCTGGTGCGCTCGTAGCCGCCGTAGGACGCGGACGTTTGCGCTTGCCACGTGCGGGTCGGTTCGAGCGTGCGGAAGTTCACGGCGCCGCCGACACCGCCGGCGCCAAAGCTGTTGCCGCCGTCGACGCTGACGCCGGTCGACAGATCGGCGGCGACGGACTGCAGCGCGGCCGCGCCGCCGCCGACGAGCGGAACGCCGCCCGCGCTCGCTTGGGTGCGCGACGCGTCGGCGTTGCGCAGCGAGATCGACAGCGTACCGAACTGCTGGTCCTGGCTGACGGAGATGCCCGCGATCTTGTCGAGGGCGTCGGCCAGGTTCTCGGAGATGCGGCGTACCGGGTTGCCTTCGTCGACGTCGACGCTGGATTGCGACACCGCGGGCCGAGCCTGGACGCGCCCGATCTCTTTGAGGTCGCTTGCCGATCCGGGCGCGGGTGTCCCAGCGGCGGCGCCTTTTTGAAGCGGGCGCTCGAGCGTGACCTCGACGATCTTGCGCCGGCCCGCAAGCGCCTCGACGTCGTCGACGTCGACGCCCGCAAACCCGGCGAGCACGACGCGCAGCCGGTACAACCCGGGCTCGACGTCGGTGAAGCGCAGCTTGCCGTCGCGCGGCGTCAGCGCCGACGTGGTGAGCGCGCCGCTGATGAACACGCGCGCGTCGGCGAGCGGCTTGTGCGCGGCATCGGTGACGCGCACCTCGATCTCGGCCGGCGCCGTTTGGGCGCGCGCCGGCCGCGGCGCGGCGAAAGCAAGCAGCGCGACGAGGAACGTGACGAGAACAAGCCGCGCACGCATCACCGTACGTTTCTTGGCGCCGAGTCGAAGGCCTCGTACGATAACGTGCGTTTCAGGCGCCGCGCGGCGCCGCCGCGGTGAAACGGCGCACGAGCGCGTCGACGTTGGTGATCGCCGTGCCGACCACCACGGCATCCGCGCCGGCGGCAAACGCTTCGCGCACGTCTTCCGGCGATGCGACGCCGCCCTCGCAGATCGCGAACGCGGCGCTCGCCGCGCACGCGCGCAGCAGGTCCAGC
>JAXDMA010000063.1:0-9900 GCA_034666305.1 Vulcanimicrobiota bacterium | reverse complement strand
GGGCCGTCGTCGATCGAGTCGTCCGTGGTGAGTGAGGTCAGCGCGCCGTCGCGGCCCAGATAGGCGCGCGTCGCGCCGACGTGCCCCACGAACGCGTGGTCGCCGACGATCAGCGCGGCCGTCAGCGAAGTACCGGACGCGACGAAGTCCTCGTTGCTGCCCGAATGCGCGTACACGCGCGCGTTCGCCGCGGAGAAGGCCGCGGCCAAGGCCGAGCGCGGATCGCGGCGCTCGCCGCGGACGCGGCGTTTGAGGTTGTCGCGGACGGCTTCTGCGGCGACGGCCGGCGCGGAGCGCTCGCGGATGCGGCCGAAACCGTGCGCGACGGCGAGCAGGACGACGCCCGGCGCGACGATCTCGGCGACGTACGCCTCGTCGCCGCCGCGCTGCGGGATTCCGGGTCGCGAACCGACCGCTATTTCCATGCTCCGACTCCCCGGAAAACGAGGGCTGCACCTCCGACGGTCACTTCGTCGTCGACTGCCAGCAGTCGCGGCTCGGTGACGTCTTCGCCGTCGACCTGCGTCCCGTTGCGGCTGCCGAGATCCTCGACGAACACGCCGTCGTCCCGCATCTCGATTCGCGCATGCAGGCGACTCACCCGCGGATCGTCCAGACGAAGGTCGGCGCTCGGCGCCCGTCCCACCAGTATACGCCGTCCGAAGCGATAGGTCTTGATTTTACCGGCGTGCGCGACGGTCATTTCGATGCCCGTCGGGATCGACGCCTCGATCGCCCGCGCAGGCGGCGCGCCGCGCCGGTCGCGCACCAGCACGACGTAGGCGACGAGCGCCGCCGAGAGCGCGAGCGTGATGAGGCGCGGATCGGTCACGGTCCTGAGCCCGTCGAAAGATCGACCACCTTGAGCGGCGTCTCGCCGATCGTCAGCGTCCGGCCGGGATCGAGCCGCGAGCGCCGCACTTGCGCGCCGTCGACGAACGTCCCGTTCGACGACCCGCTGTCCTCCACGCTCCAGCCCGTCCCGTCGGCGAGGATGCACGCGTGTTTGCGCGACGCGCGCGCGTCGCGCACGACCAGATCGTTCTCGTCGCCGCGACCGATCGTCAACCCGTCGGCGAGCGGGACCCGCGTGCCGTCGGGCCGCTCGAGCGCCAGCGTCTGCACGCGCTCGTCGACCACCGCCTCGATGGCGAGCGAGCCGGAAACCACGTCGGGATCCTCATCGAGCACGACGCGCGCGGAGCCGGCGCGCTGCGCCGGCAGCACCTCGCGCAGCATCGCGCTCCAGCGTCCTTCGAGAAAGTCACGGTCGCCGGCGAGTCGCCCGTAATCGGTCGGATGAACGCGGACGAGGTAGAGATCGCTGGGCGAGGCCTGCGCGGTCGCGACGAGCCGGCGCCCGATCTGCGCCGGGTCGAGCGCGCTCGGAAACACCCGCGCGAACGCGTCCTCGACGACGCGCGCGCACGCGTACTCGATCCGCGCGAACACGTTCACACCCGGCGAGTTACCCTGCTGACAAAAAATCCATCCCGGCCGTCGATGCCCGGAGCGACGAGCACGTCGCCGGGCGCCGTGACGAACGGCGCGTACCGCTCGGGAACGGGGGCGCGTGCGAACTCCGGGTGTCCGGCGAGGAACGCGTCGACAACGTCCTCGCCTTCGCGGCGGTCCGTCGAACACACCGCGTAGACCAGCGCGCCGCCGGGCTTCACGCCGCCGGCGGCGGCGTCGATCAGCTTGCGCTGAACCTCCGCCATCCGCACGGGATCGTCCGGGTTCTTGCGCCAGCGCGCCTCGGGCTGGCGACCGAGAATGCCCAGCCCGGAGCAGGGGGCGTCGAGCAGGACGAGATCGGCGTCCGCCGTCGCCTGCATCGTGGTGGCGTCGGCCGTGACGAGCGCGACCGAACCGATCGCCGCCGCTTCGAGCCGCTTCCCGATTTGCAGGATCTTGCGGTCGTCGTCGTCGACGGCGAGCACCGTGCCGCCGTCGCGCATGCGGCTCGCGATCTGCAGCGTCTTGTTGCCGCGGCCGCAGCAGAGCTCGACGACGCGCTGACCCGGCTGCGGATCGAGGATGTCGACGGGAAACGACGCCGTCTCCGAATGCACGTGCCAGCGATGGTTCGCGAGCCGTTCCAGCTCGCTCGCCGATGCGGACGCGTCGAGCACGAGAACGTCGTGCGCGAACGCGCTCGGAGACGCGGCGATCCCCGCCTCGGCGAGTGCGCGCTGCGCATCGTCGCGCGTGACGTTGCGCAAATCCAGGCAAATGCCGGCGGTCGCGGGTGCGTTCACCCCGGCGAGAATCGCGGCGAGCTGCTCCTCGCCGAAGCGTTCGCGCCAATGCTCCACGACCCAGTTCGGCAACGACGCGCGCGTCCCGAGATCGGCTTCACGCGGCGGCTCCGTCGAAACGCGCCGGAGCACGGCGTTCACCAGGCCGGCGGTACCCTTGTGCCCGTACTTGCGCGCGAGCCCGACGCTCTCCGACACCGCGGCATACGCCTCGACGCCGTTCATCAAGCGGAGCTGATACGTCCCCAGCCGCAAGATCTCGGCGATGGGCTGCGGCAGCGACTTCGCACGCTCGCCGACGAAGGGCTTCAGTTCGTAGTCGAGATAACGCCGCATCTTGATCGCGCCGTACGCGAGCTCGGTCGCGAACGCGCGATCGCGCGGCGCAAGGTCGGTCTTGCGCAATCGATAATCGAGCGCCTCGCGCGCGCCGCGCGGCGTCGGCCCGAACACGTCGCGACACACTTGCAGCGCGACTTCGCGCGCGGTCGTCGCGGTCGGCGCGCTCATCGCGTCGCCTCGTCCAATCGCGCTTGTGCTTTCGCGAGCACGCCGCGCGCGTACGCCCCGCCGGAGAGCGGGCCGCGGCTCGGTGCGATCAGCCGGTCGACGACGACCGCGCCGTCCGGGTGCACGGCGTACAAGAGCTCGCGCCCGCGCACACCCGAGACGCTCAGACCGACGGAGACCCACGGCTTGTGCCCGCCGAGCTGCGCTTGCAGTTGCTCGAGCGAGATGGCATGGGCCGCCACGACCTTGATCGCTTCACCCGCGTAGTCCGTGCGCGCAAACGGCGCCGGCGCGAGCGACCGCACAAGACGAACGATGTCATCGGGCGGGCGGCGCCAGTCGATTACGAGATCCTCTCTGCGCAGCGGACGCGTGAGTGAACGCGCAATCTCATCGTCGGAGATGCCGAGATCGCGCGCGACCTCGGACTGGGGCTTGCGCGTCAACCTGCCGTTCGCGTACCGGTCGACCGCCTCGACCGCCATCTCAGCGCCGCGCTTCGCGAGCCGGTCGTGCAATTCGCCGTACGTTTCCGTCGCACCGATCGGCGTGCGCTCTTGCAGCAGTACGTCGCCGGTGTCCATCCCCGCGTCCATTGCGATGATCGTCACGCCCGTTTCGCTCCTGCCGTCACGAATCGCGGACTGCAGCGGCGTCGCGCCGCGATACAGCGGCAGCAGGCTCGGGTGCTCGTTGAACGCGATCGGAACCGCATCGAGCAGCGCCTGCGGCACGATCTTCCCGTACGACGCCACGACGAATGCTTCCGCACCGAGCGCCCGCGCGTCGTCGACGAAGGGCTTGAGCTTCTCCGGCGTCAGCACGCGCAAACCAAGCGCCTCCGCCGTGCGCTTCACGGGCGTCGCGACGAGCTTGTGCCCGCGGCCCGCGGCGCGATCCGGCTGCGTGACGACGCCCACGACGTCGTGCCGCGCGGCAATTGCTTGCAGAACCGGGACGGCAAACTCGCTCGTCCCGAAAACGACGATCTTCAGCGCGTGCCGGAAGCGACGGCCTCGACTTCCTCCACTTCCTCGTCGGTCGTCGCCGGTCGGATGTTCTTCGCCTTGTCGATGTACAGCACGCCGTCGAGGTGGTCCATCTCGTGCTGCAAGCAGCGCCCGAACAGTCCGGTGCCGTCGAGCGTGATCTTCTTGCCGTGCCGGTCGAGCCCGGTGCACACGACGTGCTCGAACCGCGTCAGGTCGCCCACCATCCCCGGCACGGAGAGGCAGCCTTCGACGGACTCGATCTCGCCTTCGGTCACGGTGAACTTCGGATTGATCACGACGAGCGGGCCGTGCTTGTCGTCGTCGTCCGCGAGGTCGACCGTGAAGATGCGCTTCGAGATGCCGATCTGCGGGGCGGCGAGCCCGATTCCCGGCGCCTCGTACATCGTCTCGAACATGTCGTCGAGAAGCTGCTGGAACATCGGGTCGCCGATGTCGGCGGGATCGACCTTTTTCGCGACCTTGCGCAAGGTGGGATGTCCGTCGGTAATGATCTCGCGGATGTAGGCCATACGTGCTTCCAGTATAACCGGCGGGCGAAGCGCGCGGGTTCCACCCGCCGGTCGACTACGAGAAAGGGGTTCCTTGAACTCCTATTTCGCCCAGGCGATGCACCAGCCGTTGGGGCTGATCTTGCCGTGAACGATCGTGCAGGCGTTCGGCTTTTTGAAGAACCGGCAGCCCGAGCATTTCGCACCGTTCGGCCCGGGCTTGTCCACGTACTTGAACTGCTTCTTGTTGTCGACCGCGGCCTGAGCCGGCGACAGCGTGGCGCCGACGCCCAGCGCGAGGAGCGGGACCGCGGCGAGGCGCTTGAGCACCAAACCGCGGGAGACGGATGATTTCATGTCCATGAGCTGAGGCGAGCCTCCGTAAGCGCCCGGTAATGAGACGCGGGTAGGATGACGCTACGATGCGCGTTCTCGCCGGCGCCTTCCTCGCGATGCTCGCGACCGGCCCCACCTTGTCCGGGCCCGGCGGCGGCATCGGCGTGACCCTCGATGCGCACCAAGCGGCACGCTGCGCCGTCACCACGACTGCGACGATCGTGGCCTACGACGCGACTTCGCAGCCCAGCATAACGTACCGTTTCGTCCGCAGCGACGGCAGCGCCTCACCGATGGGGCACCTCGCGTACGCGGGCGGCGGCGCGGTCGCCCAATCGGTCCGCGACACCTGGACGCCGCGCGGCACCGCTCCGTGGGTCGCGCTGGAAGTGACGTCGCCGCAACGGATGCGCACGCCACGCCGTGCCGTCGCGCAACGCTGCTCGCGCCGCCTGCTCGCAGCAACCCGCTAGCCCGACTTGGCGACCCGCACCCAACGCATCCAGCGCGCCTTCAGCCGCGACGACGGGCGCGAATACGTCGCGATCCCGTTCTGGCACGGCGTGCTCTTCGCCGTCGCCTCGATCGCGATCGGACTGTGCGTGATGACCGTCGCGATGATCGTCATGATCTTCGCGGTCGTGCTCGTCACCGGCAACACGCCGTCGATGAACCCGGGACATCCCGTTGTCGCGACGGCGGAGGTCGTATTCTACGCCGCGGGCGGCTGGTTCGCATGGTGGGGGCTGCGCAAGAGCGGCCTGCGGCCGTTCCGCGGGTTCACGCGCCGCGACGTGCGCGCGATCTGGATCGGCCTCGGCGCGCTGTTCTTGGTACGCATCGTCACCGGGATACTGCTCGTGCTCACCGACCAGACGAAACACGTCCAGGCGGGCTTCGAACACTTCGACGTCACCTCCAAGACGCAAGGCATCACGTCGATCAGCGTCGTGCTCGCCGTGCTCTCGCTCGTCGTCGTCGCGCCGATCGTGGAGGAGATCGTGTTCCGGGGCTTGCTGTTCGGGGCGCTGGCCGGGCGTCTGGGCGTGCTCGGTAGCGCCGTCATCACCGCGTTGCTCTTCGGCGCAATCCACGGCGACCCGGTTTTGTTTCCGACGCTGGTCGCCATGGGCTTCGTCACCGCGCTCGCCTACGCGGGGACGGGGAACCTCTGGGTAGCGGTGACGCTTCACGCGCTGAACAACGCCCTGGGCGCGATCTTCATCGTAGGCGCGTCGTTGCACAAGTCGTGATCGGCCTTGCGGCCCGCGACCGCGTCGCGATCCCGCTGAAGACGGGGATCGTCTCCGCGCTCGGCGCGTACCTGATCCTCATCCTCGCCGTCATGACGTTTTTCCAAGCGACGTACCGCTTCGTGTCGAGCCGCCTCGGATACGCGCCGTCGCTCGCGCCGGGACAGCCGTTCGGCGAACTCTTCGCGATCTTCGCGTACGTCGCGATGGGTTGGTACGCCTGGCGGCAACTCCGCAAGGCGCGCTCCTCGATGCCGCTGCGCGCGCCGTCGCGTGCCGACTTGCTGATCTTCGCCGGTGCCTTCGTCGTGCTGCTCGTCGCCGACAAGATCGACACTGCGATCTTGTCGGCTCTTGGGCAGGGCGATCACGTGCAAGCGGGCTTCGAAGATTTCTCCGTCCGAATGAACACCGCCGCAGGCACCGCGTTCGCGATCGCGCTGACCGCTCTCACCACCACCGTCTTGGCGCCGTTCGCGGAGGAGCTCGCGACCCGAGGGCTCCTCTTCGGCGGCCTCACATCGCGATTCGGCATCGTCCCGGCCGCGATTCTCTCCGGGATCGTCTTCGGCGCGCTCCACGGCGACCCGATTTTTTTCAGCGTCCTCGCGGTCGAAGGAGCCCTCATGGCGCTCGCGTACGCGGCAACGGGAAATCTTCTGGTCCCGATCGCCCTCCATGCCGCCACGAACGCAATCAACCTCTGGCCCGCCGTGAGCGCGTCTCTAACCAAGCACTGAGCGACCCGAACGAGAACCTAGAGAATGTAGCTGCTCAGATCGGAATTGCCGGCGATTTTCTCGAGGCGTTCGCGCACGTACGCGGCGTCGATGAGCATCTTCCCACCCTCTTCGGGGGCGCGGAAGGCGATCTCGTCGAGCACGCGCTCCAGCACGGTGTGTAACCGGCGGGCGCCGATGTTCTCGGTTTGCTCGTTCACCCGCATCGCGATCTGCGCGATCTCCGCGATCGCATCGACGGTGACGTCCAATTCGACGCCGTCGGCGCCGAGCAGCGCCTTGTACTGACCGATCAGCGCGTTCTCGGGCTGCGTCAGAATGATCTCGAAGTCGGCCGCGGTCAGCGAGTCGAGCTCGACACGCACGGGAAAACGCCCCTGCAGCTCCGGGATCAGATCGGACGGCTTGGACACGTGAAAAGCGCCGGCCGCGATGAACAGCACGTGGTCGGTGGAAAGCGGCCCGTGCTTGGTCTGCACGGTGCTGCCTTCGACGATGGGAAGAATGTCGCGCTGTACGCCCTCGCGCGACACGTCGGGACCCCGCGACCCCTCGCGTCCTGCGACCTTGTCGATCTCGTCGATGAAGATGATGCCGTGATCGCCGGCGCGGCGCAGCGCCTCGCGCTTGACCGCATCCATGTCGATCAGCTTGTCGGCTTCCTGTTGCGCGAAGATGCGCCGCGCGTCGCCGACGGTGACCTTTTTCTTCACGCGCTTCTTGGGCAGCAGCCCCCCGAGCATCTCGCTCATGTCGCCGCCGCCCATCCCGGGCTCGCCGCCGCCGATCATGCCGATCGGAAGCTGCGCGGCCTCTTCGACCTCGATCTCGATGAGGCGCACGTCGTAGAACCCGCGCTCGACGTCGGCCTTGGCGGTCGCGCGAATGCGAGCGGCCTCGTCGTCGGGAAGCGTGCGCGACGTGGTCTGCGTGGTGGTCTGCGCCTGCTGCGGCTGGTTGGCGAACGCGTTGCCGAAGATCGAGCCGAAGGACGCCGCGAACGGATTGCTCTGCTGCGGCGCCGGTGACGTGGTCTCGGGGTGCAGGACGTCGACGACGCGCTCGACCGCCGAAGCGTCCGCGGAGTCGCGCACGTCGGTGCGGCGTTCGTCCGACACCATGCGCACGGCGGCCTCGGCGAGGTCGCGCACCATCGACTCGACGTCGCGTCCGACGTATCCCACCTCGGTGTACTTGGTGGCTTCGACCTTGATGAACGGCGCGCCGGCCAGCGTGGCGAGACGGCGCGCGATCTCGGTCTTGCCGACGCCCGTCGGGCCGATCATCAGGATGTTCTTCGGAGCGACCTCCTTGCGGACGTGCTCCGGCAAACGCTCGCGGCGGTACCGGTTGCGCATCGCGACGGCAACGGCGCGCTTGGCGTCGCTCTGGCCGACGATGTAGCGATCGAGCTCCGCGACGATCTCGCGCGGGGTGAGATCCTGGGCGTTTTTCACAGCGATAACACTTCGACGTTGTCGTTGGTGTAGATGTCGATGCGGCCGGCGATGCGCAGCGCTTCCTTGGCGATCGAGGCGGCGTCGAGGGACGAATGCTCCAGCAGCGCCATCGCGGCCGCTTGGGCGTACGGTCCGCCGCTGCCGATCGCGGCGACGCCCTCGTCGGGCTCGATCACGTCGCCCGTGCCGCTGAGCACGAACAGGTGGTCGGCCGTGCCGACGATCAGCAGCGCCTCGAGCCGGCGCAGCGCGCGGTCCTGGCGCCAGTCCTTCGCAAGCTCGACGGCCGCGCGCATGACGTTGTCCTTGTACGCGCTCATCTTGCCCTCGAACTTTTCGAGCAGCGTGATGCCGTCGGCCGCGCTGCCGGCGAAACCGGCCAGCACCTTGCCGCCGGCGATCGCGCGCACTTTGCGCGCGCCGTGTTTCATGACGGTCTTGTCGACGGTCACCTGACCGTCGCCCGCCATGGCGATCTTGCCGTCGCGGCGGACCGCGCAGATCGTGGTGGATCGTATTCGCATCTGGACTAGCTACTCGCCGCGTGACGGCGGGGTTGCACTCGCCCCGGTTCTGCTAGATGCCGGCCGCCGCGACGGCCGCTTGCACGGGCGGCGGTGCGACCGCCAGCGGCGCGACGGTGGCGGCGAACGCGTCGATCTTCGCGAGCGCGCGCTGTGCGAGGCGAGCGCGGCGCTCGCGCTTCTCACGGATCGTCTCCGCGAGCGGCGAGAAGAACGTCCACGTGACGTTCGCGGGCTGGAAGTCGGGCGACTCCGTGTTCTGCAAGTGCGCGACGACCGCGCCCAGCGCGGTGTCGGCGGGCACGTCGACGGGCGCGAGCCCGAGCAGTTCACGCGCTGCCGCGATGCCGGCGATCGTGCCGCACGCGGCGGCTTCCACGTAGCCCTCGGCGCCGGTGACCTGCCCGGCGAAAAACACGCGCGGATTCGCGCGCAGCCGCAGATCGGCGGTGAGCAACCGCGGCGAATCGATGAACGTGTTGCGGTGCATCACGCCCAGCCGGAGCCACTCCGCGTTCGCGAGGCCGGGCAGCTTGCCGAACGCTTCTTTTTGCGCCGGCCACGTGAGCCGTGTCTGGAACCCGACGAGGTTGAGCGCGGTGCCCTCGGCATTCTCCTTGCGGAGTTGCACGACGGCGTGCGGCGATTTTCCGGTGCGCGGATCGCGCAGCCCCACGGGCTTGAGCGGGCCGAAGCGCAGCGCGTCCTCGCCGCGCACCGCCATCTCTTCGATCGGGAGACACCCTTCGAAATACGGCACGTCGCCCGACGCGGCATCGGTCTCGAAGCCGTGCGGATCGTGCTTGGGCAGCGCGCGCAAGTCCGCGATGAACTGCGCGTACGTCTCGCGGTCGAGCGGGATGTTGAGATAGTCCTCGCCCTCGCCCTTGTCGTAGCGCGACTTGCGGTACATCACGCTGGTGTCGATGGAGTCCAGCGCGACGATCGGCGCGGCGGCGTCGTAGTAGTGCAAGCGCCCGCCCACCAGATCGTCGATCGCGTTCGCCAGCTCGTCCGAAGGCAGCGGGCCGCACGCCACGATCACCGTTCCGGACGACGGGATCGCCGTGATCTCTTCGCGCCGGATCTCGACGTTGGGCAGCGCCGCCAGGCGCGACTCGACGAGCGCGCCGAACCGCTCGCGGTCGACGGCCAGCGCGCCGCCGGCGGGCACGGCGGCTTCGCGCGCGGACGTCACGATGAGCGAGTCGAGCCGCGCGAGCTCTTCCTTCAACAGGCCCACGGCGTTCTCGAGCGCGGCGCCGCGCAGCGAGTTCGAGCAAACCAATTCGGCGAGCGTACCGGTGTGGTGCGC
>JAXDMA010000062.1:0-2728 GCA_034666305.1 Vulcanimicrobiota bacterium | reverse complement strand
GTTCCTTCGCGCTCGTGACCACGACGCACGCGACCGACGGGTGCTCGAAGCGAATGCGGTTGAGCGCGTCGTGCAGCTCGATGTCCACGCCGAGGTCGTACGAGTTCAGCTTGAGCTTGTAGCCCGGCCGAATGCCCGCGTCTTCGTCGACGTCGAGCGCGAGCGTGGCGACCTGCCCGTCCACGCTGAGCTTCCAGTGGCGATAGCGTTCGGGCGTGGTGTCGAACGTGACCAGGCCGGACTCGGCCGGCGCATCGGCGGTGAGCATGGTTGATGAATTATACTGCATCAGACGTCCCGCGCGCAAGCATTATCATGCCGCCGGCTTAAGGATGGGTGACCACCACCGCGGCTCCGATCACCACGAATGCGGCGACGAACAGCACGGCCGCCAGGGCGCTGGGCGTCCCGAAGTCGACGGACTCGCCTGGCGTAGCTCCCGGGCGCCGCAAGAACCAGCCGAACAGGCGATTGTAGTACCCGCGGTCCTTGATTGGTGGGCGCCCGAGCTCGGCTTCGAGCCGGTCGGGATCGCGATCGTTCACGAGTCGATCGGGGTGGAAGCCGCCACCGCCAGTGCTTCGAGCGCCTCGCGAACGGGCTTGCCGCTCGTGTCCACGACCGCGTCGGCTCGGCGATAAAGCGGCTCCCGAAATGCGAGGATGCGCTGCAGGTCGGCCATCGACTCACGATTCCCCGCCATCGGCCGCATGTCGCCCTGGGCCACGACCCGCTCCATGTGTTCGGCCGGCGCGGCTTTGAGCCATACCGTTCGGCATGCCGCGAGGAGCCGCTCGAACGTCGAAGGCTCCGACACGATGCTGCCGCCGGTCGCCAACACGAACCGCGCGTGCGTCTCGATGACCCGGTCCAGACAGCGCCGCTCCATCCGGCGGAACCCCGCCTGACCGTAGAAGTCGAAGATCGTCGCCAGCGACACGCCGCTCTCGCGTTCGATCTCGCGGTCCAGCTCGACGAACGGCACGTCGAGGCGCTCTGCGAGGGCCGCTCCGAGCGTCGTCTTCCCGGCACCGCGCAACCCGATCAGCGCGATCCGACCGGCGCGGCCGTGGGCATCCGCATCGCCGAACGCCTTCGACAGAAGGGCGCGCGCTTCGGCGAGCTGCTCGGGGCCGAGCCGGCGCAGGACTTCGGTCGCGTGGGTGAGCTCGGCCGACGCCTCCGGCGCAGACGTCACGAGCACTTCCAGCGGCACGTCGAGCGCACGCGCGAGCTGGCGCAGGATCAGCAGCGAGGCGTTGCCCTGGCCGCCTTCCAGCTGGGCGAGATAGCGCTCCGATACGCCCGAGTCCTTGGCCAGGATCTTGCGCGTCATGCCGCGCCGGGCGCGCAGCTCGCGGACCCGGTCTCCGAGCGCCGCAAGGAACGCGGCGCCGTCGATCTCGGAATCTGAATGCACTATCACGCTTGCGAAACCATCCGAATGCATTATAATGCTTCGAGCGGCCCCGAGTCCAGGGGGCCGGCCTCTGCCGACGGGAGCTCATCGTGATCGACGCGTCGCCCGCACCCCCGACCGCCGCCGAGCCGGCGTTCTACAATGCCGCGGTCGACCTGATCGGGCGGAACGTGCCGGAACGTGCGGGTAAGGTCGCGTTCATCGACGACCTCGGAGCGACCACGTACGGCGAGCTGGCGCAGCGCGTCGACCGTGCGGCGGGGGCGCTCCGCGACCTTGGGCTCGACGCCGAGCAGCGCGTCGTCCTCGGGCTGCTCGACACGATCGACTTCCCCGCCGTGTTTCTGGGCGCGATCAAGGCCGGCATCGTGCCGATCCCGGTGAACACGCTGTTCCAGCCGCTCGACTACTCGTTCATCCTCGCGGACAGCCGGGCGAAAGCGGCGGTCGTCTCCGTGGAGCTGCTCCCGCAATATGAAGAAGCCGCGCGGCTCGCGAGTTGGACCGGACGTGTTGTCGTGTCCGATCCGCGCGGCACGTATGACGGCCCGCACCCCACGCTCGCTGCGCTGATGCGGAGCCCCGCGCCGCGCGCCGACGCCGCGCCGACGCGTCCCGACGACGTGTGCTTCTGGCTCTACTCGTCGGGCTCGACCGGGAAGCCGAAAGGCACCGTGCACGTGCAGACCAGCTTGATTCAGACCGCGGAGCTCTTCGCGCAAAACGTGCTCGGGATGCGCGAGGACGACGTCGTGTATTCCGCGGCGAAGCTGTTCTTCGCGTACGGGCTCGGGAACGCGTTGACGTTCCCGATGTCCGTCGGTGCGACCGCGGTGCTGCACGCCGCGCGCGCGACGCCGGACGCCGTCGGTACCATCTTGCGCACGCACCGCGCGACGATCTTCTGCGGCGTGCCGACGCTGTTCGGTGCGCTGCTCGTGCATCCCAATCTCCCCGCGCGCGACGAGCTCGCGCTGCGGCTGTGCACGTCGGCGGGCGAGCCGCTCCCCGAAGAGATCGGCAAGAACTGGACGGCGCGTTTCGGCGTCGAGATCATCGACGGCATCGGCTCGACCGAGATGCTGCACATCTTCGTTTCGAACCGGCCCGGTGCGGTGCGCTACGGCACGACGGGCCTGCCCGTGCCCGGTTACCGCGCGCGCATCGTCGGCGAGGACGCCCGCGAGGTCGCGCGGGGCGAGCTGGGCGAGCTCGAGGTCAGCGGTCCGACGTCGGCCGCATATTATTGGAACAACCGCGAGAAGTCGCGCGCCACGTTCGCGGGCGAGTGGACGCGCACCGGCGACA
>JAXDMA010000061.1:0-19507 GCA_034666305.1 Vulcanimicrobiota bacterium | reverse complement strand
CACCGGCGTCGCGAACGGCGACCTCCAGCGCAAGCTCGTGCTCGACGCGCGCGGCGAGATCGCGGAACTTGCCGACACGATCAACGGCATGATCGACACGCTTGCGATCTTCGCCGACCAGGTGACGTCGGTCGCGCGCGAAGTCGGATTCGAAGGAAAGCTCGGCGGACAGGCCGAGGTGCCCGGCGCCGCAGGCCTGTGGCGCGACCTCACGGACTCGGTCAACCAGCTCGCCGCACAGCTCACGTCGCAGATCCGCGCGATCGGCGAGGTGGCAACCGCGGTGACGAAGGGCGATCTCACGCGCACGATCGAGGTCGGCGCGCAGGGCGAGGTGGGTCTCCTCACCGAGAACGTCAACGAGATGATCCGCAACTTGCGCGACACGACGCGCAAGAACCAAGAGCAGGACTGGCTCAAGACCAACCTGGCGCGGTTCACCGGGATGCTGCAAGGTCAGAAAGACATCAAGACCGTCGCGAAGCTCATCATGTCCGAGCTCGCGCCGCTGGTGAACACGCAGACCGGCATCTTCTACCTCAACGAGCCGATCGACGAGACGCCGCTGCTGCGCTACACCGCCGGGTACGCCGCGCCGCGGCGCCGCGGGACGCTGCAGTTCGGTGCGGGCGAAGGGCTCGTCGGGCAGTGCGTGGTCGAGAAGGAACGCATCGTCGTCACCAACGCGCCCGCCGATTACTTGCAGGTGTCGTCGGGCTCGGGACACGCGCAGCCGCTCAACGTCGTCGTGCTGCCGGTGCTGTTCGAGGGCGACATCAAAGCCGTCATCGAGCTGGCATCGTTCGAGCAGTTCAGCGACAACCACTTGCTGTTCCTCGACCAGCTCACGCAGTCGATCGGCATCGTGCTCAACACGATCGCCGCCAACATGCGCACAGAAGAGCTGCTCAAGCAGTCGCAGTCGCTCACGATCGAGCTGCAATCGCAGCAGGACGAGCTGCAGCAGACGAACGAGGAGCTCGAAGAGAAAGCACGGCTGCTCGCGGAGCAGAACGAAGACGTCGAGAAGCGCACGCGCGAGATCGAGGCAGCGCGCCGCGCGCTCGAACAAAAGGCCGAGCAGCTCGCGCTCACCTCGAAGTACAAGTCGCAGTTCCTCGCCAACATGTCGCACGAGCTGCGCACGCCGCTCAACTCGCTGCTGATCCTTTCCAAACAGCTCAGCGACAACCGCGAGGAAAACCTCTCCGACAAACAGGTTGAGATGGCGCAAACCATCCGGCGCGCCGGCTCGGACCTGCTCACGCTCATCAACGACATCCTCGACCTCTCGAAGATCGAGTCGGGCACGACCTCGGTGGACATCACCGAACAGCGCGTCACCGACATCTGCGACGACGTCGAGCGGACGTTCCGCGGCGTGGCCCAGGAGCGCGGCCTGCGCTTCACGATCCACGTCGATGAGGACGTGCCGGGTACGGTCGAAACCGACCAGACGCGCCTCATGCAGATTCTCAAGAACCTGCTGTCCAACGCGTTCAAGTTCACGCAGCACGGCTCCGTCGACCTCACGCTGCACCGCGAGCTGCGCAGCATCGACGGTCAGACCGGCCCGTTCGTCGCATTCGAGGTGCGCGACACCGGGATCGGCATCCCGGCCGACAAGCACAACGTGATCTTCGAGGCGTTCCAGCAAGCCGACATGTCGACGGCGCGCAAATACGGCGGCACCGGCCTGGGCCTCGCGATCTCGCGCGAGATCGCGGGTTTGCTGGGCGGCGACATGACGGTCGAATCGGAACCAGGCATCGGCTCGACGTTCACGTTCTTCCACCCGTTGCTGCGCACGGTGCGCGCCGGCGGAGCGCTCGAGACGCTTGCGCCGCCCGCGCGTGCGAAACGGTTCAGCGAGGCCGCCACGCCGGTCGCGGCGCGCGTCACCGCGCCGCCGTCGCCGGCAGCTGCAGCACCCGCTGAATCCCTCGCGGTCGAGGACGACCGCAACGACATCCGCCCGCAGGACCGCGTCGTGCTGATCGTCGAGGACGACGCGACGTTCGCGCGCATCTTGCTCGGCCTCGCGCGCGACCGCAGCTTCAAAGGATTGATGGCGACCACGGGTGCGGACGGCATGGCGCTCGCGCGCCAGTTCGTTCCCGACGCCATCACGCTCGACATCGGCTTGCCCGACGTCGACGGCTGGTCGCTGCTCGACCAGCTCAAACGCGATCCGGCCACCAAGGCGATCCCCGTCCACGTCATCTCGGGCGAAGAACAATGGCAGAAGGCGCTGGACTCCGGTGCGTTCGCGCATCTCAAGAAGCCCGCGAGCGAGGACGCGCTGACGCAAGCGTTCGACAACCTCCTGGGCTTCGCGGATGCCGCCTCACGCAACGTGCTCGTCGTCGAGGACGACGTCACGCAGCTGTCGGCGATGGCGAACCTGATCCAGTCCGGTGAGGTCACCGTCACCGCGGTGTCGACCGGCGCGCAAGCGCTGGCCGCGCTCGACGAAGCGAAGTTCGATTGCGTGATCGTCGATCTCGGGTTGCCCGACATCGAAGGCATCGCACTGATCGAGCGCATCAAGGAACACAGCGCGCACCTGCGCGTGCCGGTGATCGTGTACACCGGCCGCGAGCTCACCGAACAGGAAGACGGCGCGATCCGGCGTCTCTCGGAGTCCGTCATCGTGAAGGACGCGATGTCGCCCGAGCGGCTGATCGAGGAGACGACGTACTTCCTCAACCAGGTCGAGGCCCGGCTTCCCGAGGTCAAGCGGCCGGTGCACCGCGGCACCACCAACGCGAGCTCGCTCGAAGGCCGCACGATCCTCATCACCGACGACGATACCCGCAACATCTACGCGCTGCGCAGCGCGCTCGAGGACTTCAAGATGATCGTCCTGAGCGCGGAGTCCGGCGCCGATGCGATCGGGCTCTTGCGCTCGCACGCGGAGATCGACGTCGTGCTGATGGACATCATGATGCCGGAGATGGATGGTTACGAGACGATCCGGCGCATCCGCGCGCGCGACGAGTGGCACGATCTGCCGATCATCGCGCTCACGGCAAAGGCCATGAAGGGCGATCGCGAGCAATGCCTGGCGGCCGGCGCCTCGGAATACATCTCCAAACCCGTCGACATCGACCAGCTCGTGGCGCTCATCCGCGTCTGGTTGAACGTCGCCGCCTAGAGTGATCGCCGAACGCCAGCCCCTGGAACCGCCGAACGCCGGCGGCTCGGGGGCATCCCCGGCGGTCACCGATCTCGAGCTGCACCTCCTGCTCGAGGCGGTGTACCGCGTCTCGGGGTTCGATTTTCGCGAGTACGCGCCGGCGACGGTGAAGCGGCGCGTCGCGGAGCGCGTGCGCGCCGAGGGGTTGGCGACCATCACGGGACTGCTCGAACGCATCCTGCACGAACCGCCGGCAATGAGCCGCTTCGTCGACGCGCTCACGCACAACGCGGGCTCGCCGTTCCGCGAGCCGGCGTTCTTCGAGGCGTTTCGCGAGCGCGTGCTGCCGCGGCTGCGCACGTTTGCCCACGTGCGCATCTGGGTGATCGGCTCGGGCGAGGACGCCTACTCGCTGGCGCTGCTGCTGCGCGAGGCCGAATTCCACCACCGCACGCGCATCTACGCGACCGATGCGAGCGAAGGCGCGTTAGACCGCGCCAAAGCCGGCGAGTTCCCCGCCGAGCTGCTCGACGAGTACGGTACGCGCTACGTCGAGGCCGGCGGGAAGCGGCAGTTCTCGGATTACGTCGACGTCGTCGGTACGCAGGCGGTGTTCAAGCAGGGCGTGCGCGAGCAGATCGTCTTCGCGCAGCACAACCTCGCCTCAGACGGCTCGTTCAACGAGTTCCACCTCGTCGTGGCCCGCAACGTGATCACGCACTTCAACCGGACGCTGTCGTATCGCGCGCACCAGGTGATCTACGAAAGCCTGATCCGGCTCGGCTACCTCGGGGTCTCCGCAAAAGAAACGATGCGCTACACACCGCACCAGCGCGCGTACGAAGAGCTCGAGGCCACCGAGCGGTTTTACCGGCGGTTGCGTTAGGTTCGTGGCTTCGGCGGGGGCGCGACATTGGTGCGCCGGGGACGCTCCCGACGCCGCATCCTGCGGCTCTGGTCGCTCGGTGCTCCGTCGCTCCCGGCCCTCCAGGCCTCCGCGACTCCGCAACGCCCCGGCGCACCAACGTCGCGCCCCCGCCGCCGGCACGATTCGTGTTTCGTGTCACCCTGAGCTTGTCGAAGGGTGCGCCAGCATTATGAAATTAGGCCTCGGCGGTAGGCTGTTACCGCTGCTTGGGCGCGGTCTGATGCTGAGAGTTTCTCAAGGATGTCTGCTACGTGACCTTTTACCGTGCCTAGGCTGATGTAGAGGTTCTCCGCGATTTCTGCGTTGCCGCGGCCTTCCGCGATCAGTTGGAGAATTTCCGTTTCGCGCGGTGTCAGCGGTGAGGTGGACGGATGCGCTTGTGTGCCGCTCAGTTTTCGCAGCACGACGTGCGCGATCTTGGGGTCGAAATACGCGCCGCCGCTCGCGACCGTGCGGATCGCGTCGACGACCACGGCGGGGTCCGACGATTTCACGCAGTAGGCATTTGCGCCCGCTGCTAGCGCGGCGAGCACTTCGTCGTCGAGCTCGTGCATCGTTAGGACGACGATGCCGGGGGCGTCGGGTTGCGCTTTGAGCTCGCGCGTCAGCGCGATCCCGTCTTTGCCCGGCAGGCCGATGTCGATGACGGCCACGTCCGGGTGCGTGCGCGTGACGGTCTCCAGGCCGGCGAAGCCGTCCGATGCTTCGGCGATCACGTCGATGCCCGCACTTTCGAGCGACGTGCGCAAGCCGGCGCGGACCAGCGCATGGTCTTCGACGAGGACGACGCGGATCGCGCTCATGCTGCGGCATTCGGCAGCGACAGGGTGAACACCGACCCGCGCGGTTCGCGCGGCGCGTAGCGCACCGTTCCGCCGCTTTCCTCCGCGATGCGCCGGACGATGTAGAGGCCCAGGCCCGTGCCGCCGCCCGCGCGCGATGCCGTCGAGAAACGCTCGAACAATGCTGCTCGCGAGCGCGCGTCGATGCCGAAGCCGTCGTCCGTGACCACGGCGTCCACGCGGTCGCGCGTGACCGAGAGTTGCAGCGCTACCGTGCCGCCCGACGGCGTGTGTTCCAGCGCGTTGGCGACGAGGTTCGCGAGCGCGCGCTTGAGGTCGCCGCGTGAGGCGCGAACGCGCGCGTCCACCGCGGCCTCGACGGTCAGTGCGACGCCGCGCGCGCCGGCCATTGCGTTCAGCTCCGAACCGATCTCGCGCGCGACCGGCCCCAGGTCGATCAGCGCGACGTCGGTGCGGCGGTCGCCCGATTCGAAGCGTGCGACCAGCAGCAGCGTCTCGGCCAAGCGGCGCAAATCGTCGATCGAGACGAGGCTGTCGCGCAGCACCGTTTCGTAGCGCTCGGGCAGCGCTCCGTATGCGCCGTCGGCGGCTTGGCGCAGCGTCAGCGCGAGCGCGGAGAGCGGCGTGCGCAGATCGTGTGAAAGCGCGTAGACGAGATCGCGGATCACGTCTTGCCGCTCGATCAGCGCTTCGTTGCGTTCCGCCAGCTCGGCGAAAAGGCGTGCTTGGCCTAACGCGTTCACGGCCAGCGTCCCGAACGTGCGCGCGGTCTGGACTACGCCTTCGTCCGGCGGCTCCTCGCTCAACGCGACGATCAGCACGCCGAAGCTCGTGCCGCGGTCGGCGAGCGGGATCGCGATCGCGCTGTGCGCCTGCAAGCGGTCGAGAACGAAGCGGCCGACGGGGTCGACACCGCGCACGATCGTGACGGCGCCGTCCTCGGCGACGCGGTGCGTGAGCGTCGCGATCTCCGCCGAGGGGCGTTCGTCGACCACGTCCACGTCGCTCGAGCCCGCGCGCGCGGAGAGGATCTCGCCGTCGTTTCCGCTCGGATACCAGAACGCCGCGCTCGCGTCGAGCGCCTGCGGGGCTTCGCGCACGATCGCGCGCTTGACGAGGTCGGGCGAGAGCGATGCGCGCATGCGGTCCGCGGTGACGGCGAGGGCCGCCTCGCGCCGCGCGCGCGCTTCTTGCGCGGCGAGGCGGCCGACGCGCTCGGCGCGTTCTTGGACTGCCGTGCTCAAGTAGCCCACGAGCACGATCGAGAGCATCGACAGCGCACGGTTGCCGGCGCTGATCCCATCCCACCGGTAACCGTCGTGCGCGGCATTGATGAACCACGCCGCGGCATCCGCGGCGAGCGCCGCGATCACGAGCGCCATCGTGAGCCGCCGGCTCTGCGTCAGGGCGGCGAGCACGATCGGGACGTCGAGGAGGATCGCGATGACGAGCGTTTGCGGTGTGAGCGCGTCGGCGACGAACGCGACGATCAGCAGCGCGAAGGCGGCGACGGCGACGACTCGCGAGCGCACGTTCAGCGCTTCGGGGAGCCGCAATGGCGCCCTGCGAAAGACATCGCGTGCGAGACAGACGCTCCAGCGCCGCGGCGCTGCTCGTCGAGCTCGGGCTGACGCCCAAGCTGACGATCTATTTGGGCGGCGCGCCCGGCGCGGGCAAGACGCACCGCTTGATCGCCGACGCGCTCGGCGAGGCGAAAGCCGGGCGGCGCGTCGCGATCGGCTGGATCGAGACGAAACGCCGGCCGCAGCTCGAAGCGCTCGCCGCGGCGCTTCCGCGCATCGCGCCGCGGCACTTCACCGCGGGCGACACGGCGGTCGACGACTTCGACCTCGAGGCCGCGCTCGCGAGCGACTACGAGACGATCTTGCTCGACGAGCTCGCGCATGCCAACCCGAGCGGCGCGACGCATGCGAAGCGCTGGCAAGACGCACTCGCGTTGCGCGACGCCGGCAAGTCGGTGCTCGGCGCGTTCAACGTGATGCACTTGGATACCGTGGCGCCGGTCGCCGAGCGCATCGTCGGGCATCCGATTCGCGAGCTCGTGCCGATCGCGTTCCTGCGCAAGGCGGACCGCGTCATCGCGCTCGACATCGCGCCGTCGATCCTCGAGTCCCGGCTGCGGACCGGCCGGATCGTGCGTGACGAGGACGTCGAGCGCGCGGCCGCCGGAATATTTCAACCGAAGAACCTGAGCATGATGCGCGAGCTGCTGCTGCATGTGGTCGACGATCTGACGATCCCGGTCATCGCGCCGAGCAAGGTGTCGATCGCGCTCGCGGCCGTCGCCGGTGCGATCGACGCGGAGCCGTTTCTGCGCCGCGCGGCGGCGTTCGCCGACGCGCTCGACCTCGCGCTCGAGACCGCCGCGCTGGGCGGCGTCGACGTCGAGCGGGTCACCGCGGCGACGCTGCGCGTCGACGGCGGCATGATTCCGGCGCCGCCGGGCTTGGCGCGCGGCGAGTTGCGCGACGTTCGCGCGTCGTTGCTGATCGTGCCGCGCGGCCCGCTCGCGGATCGTATTCTCGAACGCCCGCTCGATCGCGATCTGCTGATCGTCGACCCGACCGGAGCGCCCGTGCGCTCGGCATCCGCGGGCGGCCGCCATCCGTACGGATCGGCGCTCGGCGACCGGCTGCGCATCGGCTACGGCAAGCTGACGATCTATCTCGGCTCGGTGGCGGGCAGCGGCAAGACGTATACGATGCTCGATCGCGCGCACCAGCTCATCGACGACGGCGTCGACGTGGTGGCGGCGCTGGTCGAGACGCACGGCCGTGCGGAAACCGCGGCCCAGCTCGCGGGGATCGAGCAGATACCGCGGCTGGCCAACGGCGAGATCGACCTCGAGACGCTTCTCCTTCGTCATCCGGCCGTCGCGCTGATCGACGAGCTCGCGCACACCAACCTCGGCGCCGGCGCGCGCGCGAAACGCTACGACGACGTGATCGCCGTGCTGCGCAGCGGCGTCGACGTCATCACGACGCTCAACGTGCAGCATTTCGAGGGCGTCGGCGACGCCGTCGAGCGGCTTACCGGAACGCGCGTGCGCGAAACGCTGCCGGACAGCGTGCTCGAGTTCGCCGACGACGTGCTCTTCGTCGACGTGACGCCCGACGTGCTGCGCCAGCGGCTGCGCGAGGGCAAGATCTATCCTCGCGAACGGATCGATTCGGCGCTGTCCAACTTCTTTCGCACGGAGAATCTGGCCGCGCTGCGCGAGCTCGCCGTGCGCGAGATGCTGCGCGCGCGCTCGGAGCGCCGGCGCGAGCGGCCGTTCGCGCGCATCGTGCTCGGGGTCGCGCCGCGCGAACGCGACGTGGAACTGGTCGAACGTGCCGGGCGGCTCGCGCGGCGGCTGGACGTCGACCTGCGCGTCGTCGCGATCACGGCGCACGACGATCCTGCGACGCGCGCCGCGGTCGACGTGCTGGCGCGCGCGACGAGCGCCGTACGCGGCTCGTTCGTCGCCGATATGGCGCCGGATGCGGCGATACGCATCGTGCAGCTGCTCGCCGACGGCGACGTGCTCGCCGTCGAGTCGCCGCGCCATCCCAAACGCCCCCTCTTCGGAAAACCGTCGTTTGCCGTGCGCGCGCTCGCCGCAGGCGCCCGCGAGCTGCTGGTGCTCGCGCCGCGCGCGACCGGGGCCATCGAGGAAGATCAGAAGTAAAAGCTCGCGCCGAAGCCGACGGCGTTGTATTTACCGGTCGCCGCGGTCGGCGACGTCGCGAACGACGCGTCGAGCTGCACGCGCGCGCCGAGGTCGTGGTACACGGCGAACAGGTACTGCGTGCGGGTTGCCGTGCCGGGTCCATTGGCGTTCGAGAACCGCGCGATCTCGGCGTTGAGCCCCGTCGCATTCGGCAGCGAGACGCCCAGCACGAGCGACGGCACGAACGACGACCAGCGTTGCGGGCCGTTGGTCAGCGAGTTCGTCGCCAGCGTCGTTCCGAGCGAGAACACCGGGTTGAGCGTGTAGCCGGCATTGAGCGCGTACGTCGAGTTCGTGCCGTTGGCGGAGAAGCCGTTGGTGCCCGTGGGCGCCGTGAAGAACGCTTGGCCGCCCCAACTGAACTTCGGCGTATAGCCGAACACGTACTTGAGACCGGCGCCGGCGTCGGTGGTTCCCGTGACGATGCCGCCGGCATTGGTGCGATTGAGGCCGGGCGGCGCGACTTGCAGCTCGAGCGCGGGGATCGCCGTGCCGATGCGGATCAGGGGCTGCGGAAACGCAACCGTGTTGCCGCCGCCCGCGGCGCTCGTGTTCAGGTAGCCGCTCTCGATCTCGACGTGATTCGGGCGCACGGTGCACACGGAGTTCGTCACCGACGGGCGGCCGACGATCGCTGCGAGCGACGTGCACGGATCGTTCGCGCCCAGCGCCGGACCGATCGGGTTGGGCGCGGGCGACGGCGACGTCGCGGGCGCGGGCGCGGCGGGCTCGGCAGCCGCACGCTGCGACAAGCTCAGGGTGGTGCTGACGGTCACGACAACGACGACGGCAGCGAGCGCGCGCATCACTTTGCAGAAGTCCCTTGCGCGTCGAGCGCGCGGTTGAGTTCGAAAACGTTGACACGTGGTTCGCCGAGCAGCCCGAATTGACGCTGAACGACGTGTGCGGTCACGAGCGCGCGCACGGCGCTCGGTGCAAGCCCGCGCGCCTTCGCAACGCGCGACACTTGGTAATACGCACCTTCCGGCGACACGTCGGGATCGATGCCGCTGGCGCTCGACGTGACGAGATCCATCGGAATGGGACCGGTCGCGCCGGGGTTCGCCTGGTGCAGCGCAGCGATCGCAGTCTTCGTCGCGTCGATGAGCCTCTTGCTCGCCGGCCCGAGGTTCGTACCGCCCGTCGACGTCGGATCGTAGCCCTTGCCTGCGGCGGACGGACGCCCTTGAAAATACCGCGGCTTCGTCCAGCTCTGTCCGACCAGCTCCGATCCGATCACCTTCCCGCTCTTGTCCACGATCAGCGACCCTCCCGCCTGATGGTGGAACAGCACGGTTCCGAGGCCCCACACGACCAGCGGATAGATCAGTCCGAGCGCGACGGCGGTGACGCCGGTATACAACGCGGAGGTGACGAGATGGCGCAGCATGTCAGTGCGCCCCCGTGAGCCGCAGGCCGACCAGCACGAGGTCGATCGCTTTGATACCGATGAAGGGCACGATGAGACCCCCGAAGCCGTAGACGAGCACGTTGTCGCGCAGCACGGCGTCCGCGCCCCGCGGCCGGTACGCGACGCCGCGCAGCGCGAGCGGAATCAGCGCGACGATGATCAGCGCGTTGAAGATGATCGCCGAAAGGATCGCGCTTTGCGGCGTCGCCAAGCGCATGACGTTCAGCCCGTCCATCGCGGGATACGCGGCGGTGAACATCGCCGGCAGGATCGCGAAGTACTTCGCGACGTCGTTGGAAATCGAGAACGTCGTCAGCGCACCGCGCGTCATCAGCAGCTGCTTGCCGACTTCGACGATCTCGATGAGCTTGGTGGGATCGGAATCGAGGTCCACCATGTTGCCGGCCTCTTTGGCCGCTTGCGTGCCGCTGTTCATCGCGACGCCGACGTCGGCTTGCGCCAGCGCGGGCGCATCGTTGGTGCCGTCGCCGGTCATCGCGACGAGCCGCCCTTCGCTCTGCTCGCGCCGGATGAGCGTCATCTTGGTCTCCGGCGTCGCCTCGGCGAGAAAATCGTCGACGCCCGCTTCGCGCGCGATCGCGTTCGCGGTCAGCGGGTTGTCGCCGGTGATCATCACCGTGCGGATGCCCATGGCGCGCAGCCGGTCGAAGCGTTCGCGCGTATTCGGTTTGAGGATGTCGCGCAGGTAAATCGCGCCGAGGATCCGGCGAGCGTCGGCGAGCAGCAGCGGCGTGCCGCCGGCGCGCGCGATGCGATCGACGTCGGCCGAAAGCACGTCGGTCGCGCCGCCGTTCTGCGAAACCCAGGCGCGAATCGCATCCGGCGCGCCTTTGCGCACCTGCGAGCCGTCGGCAAAATCGACGCCCGACATGCGCGTGTACGCGCTGAACGGCACGATGACCGCGTCCGCCGGCAGCCCCTTCGCCAGGCTCAGGCTGACAAGAGTGGATGCGAACAGCACGATCGAGCGGCCCTCCGGCGTCTCGTCGGCAAGCGACGCGAAGTATGCAGCATCGTACGCTCTGGACTTCTCCACGCCGGGCGCCAGCACGATCTCGGTCGCTTGCCGGTTGCCCAGCGTGATGGTGCCGGTCTTGTCGAGCAGCAGCGTGTCGACGTCGCCCGCGGCTTCGACCGCGCGGCCCGACATTGCCAGCACGTTGCGCTGCAGCACGCGGTCCATGCCCGCGATTCCAATGGCGCTCAGCAGACCGCCGATCGTCGTCGGGATCAGGCACACGAGCAGCGCGATCAGCACGACGACGCTGGGCGTCGCACCGGCGTAGATCGAGAACGGCGCGAGCGTGGCGACCGCGATTACGAAAATGATCGTGAGGCCCGCGAGTAGGATCGACAGCGCGATCTCGTTCGGCGTCTTTTGGCGCTGCGCGCCCTCGACCAGCGAGATCATCCGGTCCAGAAACGATTCGCCGGGATCCGCGCTGACGACGTAGACGATGCGGTCGGACAGCACGCGCGTGCCGCCGGTGACCGACGACCGGTCGCCGCCGGCCTCACGAATGACGGGCGCCGACTCCCCCGTTATTGCCGATTCGTCCACGGTCGCGGCGCCTTCGACGATCTCGCCGTCGGTGGCGATGAGGTCGTTCGCCTCGGCGACGACGCGGTCGCCGCGCCGCAGGAGGCCCGCGGGCACGCGTTCTTCGGCGAGCGCGTGTTGCGTGAGGGTCGAAAGATCGACCAGCCGGCGCGCGGTCGTGTCGGACTTCGTGCGGCGCAGGTACTCGGCTTGCGCTTTCCCGCGGCCCTCCGCCATTGCTTCGGCGAAATTCGCGAACAGCACCGTGAACCACAGCCACGCCGAGATCGCGAGGTCGAATGACGCTCGGCCGTCGTGCGCGTCGCGAAACGCGAACGCGAAGGAGACCAGCGCGCCGGCTTCGACGACGAACATCACCGGGTTGCGCAGCTGGACGCGCGGATCCAGCTTGACGAACGAGGCCCGAACCGCCGGAACGAGGATCGCTCGATCGAAGAGCGAGCGCGAACGCGCTATCATCAGAATTGCTTTCCTTGCACGAGCAGCAGGTGCTCGACGACCGGTCCGAGCGCGTCGGCCGGGAAGAACGTCAGCGCGCCGACGATGACGATGACGCCGATCAAAAGCACGACGAAGATCGGCGACGTCGTCGCGAACGTGCCGGCGGTGGACGCGACGGCGCGTTTGCCGACGAGCGCGCCGGCGAGGGCGAGGACCGGGATCATGATCGCGATGCGCCCGAAGAGCATCACGACGCCGCCCGAGACGTTCCACCACGTATTGGCTCCGAGCCCCGCGAACGCGGACCCGTTGTTGTTGACCATCGATGAATACGCGTAGAGAATCTCGCTGAAGCCGTGCGGCCCCGCGTTGTTGAGCGTCGCGGTCCCCGCCGGCAGCACCACTGCGATCCCGGCCGGAATGAGCGCGAACACGGGCACGACGAGCGCTGCGAGAATCGCGAGCTGCACTTCGCGGCGTTCGATCTTCTTCCCGAGATACTCCGGAGTGCGGCCCACCATGAGCCCTGCGATGAACACGGTCAGGATGGCGTAGTAGACGATCCCGTAAAACCCCGAGCCGACGCCGCCGAAGACGACCTCCCCGAGCTGCATGTTGAACATCGGCACCAAGCCGCCCAGCGCGGTGAACGAGTCGTGCATCGCGTTGACGGCGCCGCATGACGTGTCCGTGGTCATCGTCGCAAAGAGCGCGGACGCGGCGATCCCGAATCTCGCCTCCTTACCTTCCCAATTGCCGCCCGCGACCCCGAGCGCGTGCACGATCGGATTGCCGATCGATTCGGCGGCGTACGCGGCGGTAAAGCCTGCGACGAAGAGCGTCGTCATCGCGGCGAACAGAACCCAGCCCTGTCGCTGATCGCGCACGAAGCGCCCGAACGTGTACGTCAGCGCGCCGCCGATCAGGAACATGCAGACGAGCTCGATGAGGTTGCTGAGCCCCGTCGGATTCTCCCACGGTGAAGCGGAGTTGGCGTTGACGAAACCGCCGCCGTTGGTGCCGAGCTCCTTGATGATCTCCAGCGACGCCATCGGGCCTTGCGGGATCGACTGCGTCGCGCCGTCGAGCGTCGTCGCCGTCGCGTAGCCCAGGAAATTCTGCGGCACGCCTTGCCACAGCAGCAGCAGCGAGCCGGCGATCGCGATCGGCAGCAGCACGTACAGCACCGTGCGCGTCAGATCGACCCAGAAGTTGCCGATCGTCGTGCCGCCGCGGCGCGCGAGCCCGCGCATGAGCGCGATCGCGATCGCGATGCCGGTACCGGCGGAGACGAACATGTGCCAGCCCAGACCGGCCATCTGCGAGAGATAGCTCATCGTCGACTCACCGGAATAGAACTGCCAGTTCGTGTTCGTCATGAACGACACGGCGGTGTTCCAAGCGAGGTCGGGCGCGAGGTTGCCGAAACCTTGCGGGTTGAGCGGCAAAAACGCCTGCACGCGCAGCAGCACGTACAAATAGGCGAAGCTCACGAGGCTGAACGCGATCACGGCGAACGCGTAGGATTTCCAGTCCATCTCGCGGTCGGGGTCGATCCGGCAGATGCGGTAGAGTCCGCGCTCGACAGGCTGCAGCACCGGCGAAAGCAATACTCGCTCGCCTTGAAACACGCGCGCCATGTACGCGCCGAGCGGCTTGACGAGCACGCACACGAGCGCAAAGACGAGGGCGGCTTGCAGCCACCCGACGATCGTCATCGCAGCAACTCCTAGAAGCGCTCGGGTCGCAGCATCGCGTACGTCAGGTACACGAGCGCGGCCGCGGCGAGCACCAGCCCGGCGACGAGGTCGGCCGTCATACGCGCTCGCACCCGATCACGTAACGGTCGAGGAGCCAGAACGAAACGGCGGTGAGGACGACGAGTGCGGCCTCGATCAACGGGTTCATCGCGTCGATGCTACCGCCGCGCGCGCGGCGGCGGTACCCGCCGAGCGGCCGAACCTTTCGGCTAGGTCAAGGTCACCGACGCGTGGGCACGGCGCCATTCGGCGAGCACGACCGGCTCGGTGCGCGCCCGGTGGGCGTTCCCGCGCAGCGCGGACGCGAGCTCGACCTGCTGCTCGCGCAGGGCGTTCGCGATCTCTTGCGCCCGGCGCAGTCGTTCATCGTCGCGACGGCGACGGTCGTCGGTCATGCGCTGGTGATTACCCAGGCCCCGGCCTGCCAGGCGCAAGCAAGCACGATTCCGAAGGTCACCGGGCCGGCGAGGCAGCCCCGCGCCTGCGCGTCACGGGCAAGGTCACCGTCGTGATCGTGCGCCCCTCGCGGTGGCAGACCCGCAGATCGCGGCCGAATGCGGCGACGAGGAACAGGCCCCGGCGCGACTCCGCGAAGTCGGCGGGCAGGTGCACGTCGTCGATCGCATAGCCTGGTCCCGAGTCGCCGACCTCGAGAATCCCGACCAGACCGTTCCAGCGCAGGCGCACGTCGATCGCGCCCGGCGCGTGCCGAGCGACGTTCCCGAGCAGTTCGCCGAAGATCAGCTCCGCGCCGTCGACGTCCGAGCCCGGATCGACCTGGGACGTGAGGTAGCGCTGGAAGATCGTGCGCGCGTTGTTCGCGAGCGATGCGTCCGCTATGCGAAAGCTGAATCCGCTGCTATCGGCCTTGAGGGTCCACCCAGCCGCCGGCTCCGGCGGCCTCCCGTGCGGGACGCGCTCCACGAAGTTCGTCTCTACCGCTTCGAGCCGCGCCGATCCCGCTACGCGGGACACAACGTTTCGGATGTGGTGCGTGCGTTAAGTCTCGGGCAACCCGTCCGGCAACAAAAGCAACCTCCCCAACTCCGTCTAATGCGTGCGCTCTAGGAGGGCAGGTTGGCCTACGAGGTGATCAAACGCGTCAGCGGACGTGCCTACCGCTACCGGGTCGAGAGCTTTCGAGACCCGGAGACGCGTCGCGTCCGCGGCCGCTGGACCTACCTCGGGCGGGTCGATCCCGCCGATGCCGGCCTGCCGGAGCGCCCGACGAAGCTCAGCTCCCGCGACCGGCTGCTCGAAGCCGTTGCCCGCCTGCTCGCCACCACCGATGCGGAGACGCTCTCGGCAGGCGCGATCGCTCACGAAGCGGGCGTCGCGTACGGTACGTTCTATCGCTATTTCACGGACCGCGCGCATGCGGTTCGCGAAGCGCTGCTGCGCCGCGGCCCGTCGCTGGGCAACGTCGACTCGCGCTTCAGCCACCCCGCCGGGACGCGCGAGAGCGAGCGCGAGCGAATCGCGAGCTGGCTGCGCGAGGTCGCCGACACCGGGCGCCGCGAGCGCGGCGTCGTGCGCGCGTGGCACGTGTACTCCAACGCCGACGAGGCGGTCGTGCGCGCGCGTAGCGCGGCCGTCGACGCGGCGGTCGATCGCGTCACCGCGTACCTCGACGTCCTGCGCGGCGCGAACGTCAGCGGCATCTCGTCCCCGCGCTTCGCGGCGTACGCGCTCGTCGCGCTGGTCGTCGCGCTGGGGCGCGACGCGGCGCTCGAAGACGACATCCGCGAGTCCGACGTGGCCGGGCTCATCACGCTCGCGCACGAGCTCTGCGGCCTCGCCTAGCTGCTTGCTCGCATAGGACGCGCTCCCGTCGCACCGAACCGGCCGCGCATGCTCGCGCGCCGTTTGCTCCTCGCCGCCGTCCTAAGCGGCTCGCTCGCCGCACCGGCGCTCGCCGACGCCACCCGCTATCGCACGGCGGTTCCGGCGATCGAGGCCGTGCTCAAGGCGCCGCCGATTCCGGTGGTGGTGGTCGCACCGGGCCGCGCCGTGATCGCGATCGAGACGCCGCTGCGCTATCCGCCCGTCGCCGACCTCGCCCGGCCCATGCTGCGGCTGGCCGGGCTGCGCATCGACCCCGTGACCAACGGCATCCACCATGCGCCCGCAATGTCGACGCTCGCGTTCGAGCGCGTGTCCGACGGTCACGTGACGCGCGTCGCGCTGCCCGCCGGCGCGCATCTCACCGCGCTGCGGTTCTCGCCGGACGGATCGCGCTTCGCCGTCACCAACGCAACGGCGCACGGCACCGAACTTTGGCTCGGCACCACCGCCGCCGGACGTGCGACGCGGGTTGCGAACCTGTTCGTCAACGACGTGTTCGCCGGCGCGGTGCGCTGGCTGCCCGACGGTACGCACGTCGCGGTGCGCGCAGTCGACCGCAGGGGCCCGCCGCCGGCGCTCGGCGTCGCGAGCGGACCCGCCGTGCAAGAAACGGCGGGCGCTGCCGGGCAGATCGTGACGTACGAAGACATGCTGGCCAACGCGCACGACGAAGCGCTGTTCGCGTTTTACGGCACCTCGCGCATCGCGCTGGTCGACGCACGCAGCGGCAGCGTCGTTCGGACCGCGGCGCGCGGCATCTTCACGCACCTTACGCCGTCGCCCAACGGGCGCTATCTGCTGGCCGAGCGCGTGCACGCGCCGTTCTCGTACCTGTTTCCGTACGAACGCTTCCCCCATGCCTTCGACGTGCTCGATGCGCGCGGCGCGCTCGTCAAGACGATCGCGGACTTGCCGCTCGCCGACCGGGTTCCCGCCGACGGCGTTCCGAGCGGCGCGCGCAACATGAACTGGAAGGCCTCGTCACCCGCGACGCTGGTCTGGACGGAAGCGCTGGACAACGGCGATCCGCGCCGCGAAGCGACCGCGCGCGACCGCATCGTACTGTTGCGCGAACCCTTCACCGAAACACCCGTCGAACTGGCACGCACGGCAGCGCGCACCTTCGACGTGACGTGGCTCGACCGGGACGATCGCGCCTGGGTGACGACGTACGACAATGCGACGCGAACGCGCACGTCCTTGCTCGCGGACGCGACCGGGCTCGACGGGCGCAGCGCCGTCGCGGCGCCGCGCGTTCTCGGCACGCTGCGCGACGGCGACCTCTACAACGATCCGGGCTCGCCGGTGTTCGTCACGACGCCCAATGGCGAGACCGCGATCGAACACGCCGGCGACGCGGTGTGGCTGCGCGGAACGGGTTACGGGGCCGACGGCCGGCGGCCGTTCCTCGACCGGTTCGACCTGCGCACGAACGAGAAGACGCGCGTGTTCCGCTCCGAGCTCGCACCGCTCGAGACGCCGCTCGCGCCGCTCGACGCCGCCGCTTCGCAAATACTCACGCAGCGCCAGTCGCCTGCCGATCCGCCCAACGTCTTCGTGCGCACGCGCGCGAGCGGAGCACAGCCCCCAAGCGGAGCGCTGCGCGCGCTCACCACGTTCGCGGATCCCGTGCCGCAGCTGCGCGCGATCGGCCGCCGGCTCGTCACGTACAAGCGGCCCGACGGCGTCAGCATGTCGTTCACGCTCTACACGCCGCCCGGCTGGAAAGAAGGCACGCGGCTGCCGACGTTCGTGTGGGCGTATCCGCTGGAGTTTCTCGACCGCGGCACCGCATCGCAGAACACGAACACGACGCAGACGTTCGTCACCGTCGGCGGACCGTCGGAGGTGTTCATGACGCTAGCCGGCTACGCCGTGCTCGACAACGCGTCGATGCCGATCGTCGGCGATCCCAAGACCGTGAACGACACCTATGTCGACCAGCTCACCGCCGACGCGAAGGCGGCCATCGACGAAGCGGTGCGCATCGGCGTCACCGATCCCGATCGCGTGGCCGTCGGCGGGCACTCGTACGGCGCGTTCATGACCGCGAACTTGCTCGCGCACACGCGTTTCTTCAAAGCGGGGATCGCGCGCAGCGGCGCCTACAACCGCACCTTGACGCCGTTCGGATTCCAGAGCGAGCGGCGCAGCTACTGGGAAGCCACCGACCTCTACACCAAGATGTCGCCGTTCACGTACGCGAACGCGATCAAGGATCCGATCTTGCTCATCCACGGCATGGCCGACGACAACACGGGCACGTTCCCGATTCAGTCGGAACGTCTGTACGCGGCCATTCAAGGGAACGGCGGAACGGCACGCCTCGTGATGCTGCCGTACGAAGCGCACGGCTACGTCGGGCGCGAAACCGTGGAAACCGTTTTGGCGGAAATGGTGGACTGGCTCAACCGCTGGCTGGGTCCGGCCCGCACGGCGCGCTCGGGGAACTAGCGCGCGGCGCCGATTTATCCGCTCGCGGTGCGCTGTAACGTTTCGCGGCGCTGGCGGTCCCAGCTCGCGCGCGTCAGCGTGAACAGCACGACGTCGACGTGCCGGCCGCGGATCACCGCGCCGCTGCGCAGCAGCCGTTCTTCGCGAAATCCGGTGCGGTCGAGCACGGATCGCGACGATCCGTTCTCGGGGACGATGCACGCCTGCACCTCGTCGAGATCCGCCGACTCGAACGCTTCGTCGATCACCGCGCCGAGCGCCTCGCTCGCGTAGCCTTTACCGCGCGCGTCGAGCACGAGGCTGTAGCCCACCTCGCCGATGCGCGGCGTGCGATCGTTCACGCGCAGCGAGATCCAGCCGATCGCCTCTTGCGGATCGCCCGCGTTGAGCAGCCACTCGAAGCGGCCGATCGCGCCGCCGCGCAGGTGCTTGGGGCGCGTGCGCACTTGGCGCTCGAACTCCTCGGGCCGCACGCGCGGGATGTCCTGGTACTTGCGCAGGTCCGGCGCGTTGAGCACTTCCCACAGCTCGCGCGCGTTGCGCGCGTCGACCGGCGCCAGCGTGACGCGCCGTTCTCGGGCACGATGCAGGCTTGCACTTCGTCGAGGTCCGCCATCTCGAACGCTTCGTCGATCACCGCGCCGAGCGCTTCGCTCGCGTAGCCTTTCCCGCGCGCGTCCATCACGAGGCTGTAGCCCACCTCGCCGATGCGCGGCGTGCGGTCGTTCACGCGCAGCGAGATCCAGCCGATCGGCGTCGGCGGTTCGCCGGCTTTGAGCAGCCATTCGAAGCGGCCCGTCACGCCGCCGCGCAGCTGCTTGGGGCGCGTGCGCACTTGGCGCTCGAACTCTTCAGGGCGCACGCGCGGGATGTCCTGGAACTTGCGCAGATCGGGGCCGTTGAGCACTTCCCACAGCTCGCGCGCGTTGCGGCCGTCGACCGGCGCGAGCGTGACGCGCCGCGCGTGCAGCAGCCTCATCGCGCGATGGATGCGTCGGTGAAGCCGCGCACGAGCTGCGCACCGTTTTCGTCGCGCGTCGTCTCGAAGTTCACGCGGTCGCCGGACCGCGCGAGCAGCACGTCGGGCCCAGCGGGGTCGACGATCGTAAAGACGCCCCGGCGATCCCGCAGCGTGAACCACACGCGGCCCGCCGCGTAGGCGATGCGGTCGATCGTCCCGCTGACGCGCGGCGTGCTCGCGCCGGCCGCGGTGCGATCGCCCAAAAACGCGCGGTACGACGCGAACGCGTCCTCCGCGGGCGACGATGCGGTCGTGCTCCCCACGACGACATGACCGCCCGCCGCCTGCGCGAGCGCGAGCGTCTGAAACTTTCCGTTGTCGGCGACGGCGGGCACTACCCACGTATTTGCCCCGAACAGCACGTACAATACCGGTTGGGTGGGGAGCAGG
>JAXDMA010000060.1:0-6104 GCA_034666305.1 Vulcanimicrobiota bacterium | reverse complement strand
CCAACCGCCGCCGCCGCGTAGCCGTTCCCGAGGGGAAAGCATAGCCGGACCGGAAATCGCGTCGGCCCGCTTCCCGGAGAGGTCCACCGCTGCTCACGTACGTCGTCCGCCGGACTCTGCAGAACATCCCGATCCTCCTGCTCGTCTCGATCGTGCTCTTCACGATCCTGCAGTACGCTCCGGGCGGCCCGCTTACGCCGTATCTGCAGAACCCGCACATTACCGAGGCCGACATCATCCGGCTCAAGCACAACTTGGGCCTCGACCAGCCGGGCTACGTGCAGTATTTCAAGTGGCTGATCCGCGTGGTGCAGGGCGACTTCGGCTGGTCGATGTCCAACTCCGAGCCCGTCAGCCAGGCGATCCTCGAGCGGCTCCCGGCGACGTTCGAGCTCATGGGCTGCGCGTTCGTGTTCTCGCTGGCGATCGGCGTAACGGCCGGCATCATCAGCGCGGTGCGGCAGTACTCCTGGCTCGACTACACCGTCACCACGCTTGCGTTCTTCGGGCAGTCGATGCCGGTGTTCTGGTTCGCGCTCATGATGCAGCTCGCGTTCTCAGTCGTCGGCATCACGGCGTTCGGCTACAAGTTCTCGCTGCCGTCGGCGGGAATATCCACGTCGGACACGTTCGATTTAGCGGACCGGCTGCAGCATTTGATTTTGCCGACGGTCGTGCTGTCGCTGCTGTTCATCGCGCAGTGGAGCCGCTTCATGCGCAGTTCGATGCTGGAGGTCGTGCGCACGGATTACATGCGCACCGCCGCCGCGAAGGGCGTCTCGCAGCGCGCCGTCATTCTCAAGCACGGCCTCAAGAACGCGCTCATCCCGCTGGTCACCGTCATCGCGCTGTCGCTGCCCGGCCTCGTCGGCGGCGCCGTCGTGACGGAGACCATCTTCGCGTGGCCCGGGATGGGCCGGCTCTTCATCAACGCGCTCGGTCAGTTCGACTTCGCGTTGCTGATGGGCTACATGATGCTCGTCTCGTTCCTGGTGATCTTTTTCAACCTGGTCGCGGACCTGTGCTACGCCTGGCTCGACCCCCGCGTGAAGTACAAGTGAGGCGACTACGAAATGATGTCTGTTCGCTTCCGATTTCCCTCGCCACGATGTTCGAGAACGATGATTCGTTCTAAGGCGTCCTAGATGGCAGCATCACTTCCGATCGTCCCCGGAGCCGTGCCCGTCGTCGAAGAGATGGCGCCGACGCGCAACACCGTGTGGCGCCGCTTTCGCCGCCACAAAGTCGCGCTGGCCGGCGGCATCATCATCATCTTCATGGGGCTGATCGCGATCGGCGCGAACATCCTCACGCCAGCCGATCCCAACTTCATCGATCAAGTCAACTGGCAGGGCTATCCGCTCGCACCGGGCGTCGCGCACCACATCCTCGGCACCGACGAGAACGGGCGCGATCTGCTCGCGCGGCTGATGTTCGGCGCGCGAATCTCGCTGACGGTCGCGCTCTTCGCCGTCATCATGGAAATCTCGATCGGCACGTTCCTGGGCGCGATCTCCGGCTACTACGGCGGCTGGGTCGACTTCGTCATCATGCGCATCACGGACGTCGTGCTCTCCATCCCGCTGCTGCCGCTGCTGCTCGTGCTGACCGCGATCGTCGCCGGGACGTCGAACAAGGCGTCGCTGAACTTCGGCGTCATCGTCCTGTTGATCGGCGCGCTTTCGTGGCCGTCGGTTTGCCGGCTCGTGCGCGCGTCGTTCCTGTCGTTGCGCGAGCGCGAGTTCGCCGAAGCCGCAAAGGCGGTCGGTAACCGCGACGGGCGAATCATCTTTCGCCACCTGCTGCCCAACGCGGTCGCACCGATCATCGTGCAGGCGACGCTCGAGGTCGCCAACGTCATCATCCTGGAGTCGACGCTGTCGTTCTTGGGTTTCGGCATCCAGCCGCCGACCGCGTCGTGGGGCAACATGCTCGCCAACGCGCAGTCGAACATCACCGTGGCGCCGTGGGCGGCGATCTTCCCCGGCCTGTGCATTCTCGTCACCGTGCTGGCGATCAACTACCTCGGTGACGGACTCCGCGACGCGCTCGATCCGAACATGACCTAGCGGCGCAAAATGCGCTGACTATAGCGGCGCAAAATGCGCTGACTAGCGAACCGGCGCGGTTCGTTTCTGCAGCGCGCGCGCCACGGCGTACGTGAGGCCGGCGAGCGCGAGCGGGATCGGCGCGTAGGCGACGCACCACACCACCGTCGTCACGAACGCGATCAAGTTGTCTGCCAGCGCGTTGAGGCCGCTGTGCCACGCTCCGTCGATGCGCGCGCCCGGACCCGGTACGGCCGGCGTCGGGTTGGGGCGGTCCTCGGTGAGGCTGACCGCGATCGTGCTCGTCGCGACGCGGTGCAGGTCGCCGCGGTGCTGCGCGTCGAGCTGCTCGATCTGACCGCGCACCTCGCTGAGATTCTGCTGCACGGTCAGGATGTCGTCGACCTTGCCGCCTTTGTCCATCAGCTTGCGCAGGTCGGTCTCCGCGCGGCGCAGGTTGCGCAGCCGCGCTTCTTCGTCGACGATCGCGGCGTCGACGTCTTCGGCGTCGATCGCGCGCGTCTCGACGGTGCCGAGCAAGCCGAGACGATCGAGCGTGTCGTCGAGCCGGTCGGCCGGAACTTCGACGACCATCGTCGCGGCGTGCACGGAGCCTGCACCGTGCGGGCTCGTGTCGTTGAGCGACGTCACGTCGCCGCCGGCGCGATGTACGGCCGACTGCGCGAGCTTGAGCGTCGCTTCGACGTCGCGCACGAGCAAGTCGAGCTTCGCTTTCTTCGCGAGCCGGTGCTGTTTGGCGACGGTCCGTTCGGCGGGCGCGTTGGCCTGGCCCAGCGGCTTGGCCAGCGACGCCGTGCCGGACGCATGGGCGCTATCCGCGTTCTTCGCGTTCGGATTCGGCCCCGGCGTCACGCGGAAGATCGTCGTCGCTTTCGTTTCTGTATTCGGCGCGCCCGCGATCTCGGTCGAGGTGACGTACGCTTCACGTGCTTGGTGCGCGGCGAAGGCCGCCGCGCCGAAGCCGACGACGAGCGTCGCGGCGGTGGCGTAGCGGGCCGGCGTTCCCCACCAAGCGGTGCGCAGCCGCGTCGCCGCGATCGCCGTCGCCGGCGTCGAGATGCGCGCGAACACGTCGTCGAGTACGTGTTCGGGGAGCGGCGCCGCCGCGTCGGCGCGCGCCTTGAGCGTCGCCGCGAGCGCGGTGAGCTCGCGCAGCTCGTCGGCGCAGGTCGTGCACGTTGCGAGCTCCGCTTCGACGCGCGCGCGTTCGGCCGCGTCCAGCGTGCCGTTGGCGTAGAACGGGAGCAGCTCGGCGACGTCGTGGTCGGTCATGACGATTGCTCCGAATTGACGCGGCAGCCTGCGGTGGCCAGCGCGTCGCGCAGCCGCTGTTTGGCGTAAAAGGCGCGCGTCTTGACGGTCGCCACCGGAACGTCGACGATCTCGGCGATCTCTTTTTGCGAGAAGCCTTCGACGTACGTGAGCTCGATCACGGCGCGATGCTCCGCACTGAGCGACGCGAGCGCCGCGTCCAAACGCCGGCGGTCGTCGGCGCGCAGTGCGGCATCCTCGGGCGACTCCGCGCCGGCGGGGATACCCAGCAAGTCGTCGAGCTGGACCAGCGTGGCGCGCCGCTTGCGCAGCGCGTCGATCGCCTTGTGATGCGCGATCCCGAACACCCACGTTCGTGCGCGCGAGCGGCCGCCGTACTTGCCGGCGTTCCGCCAAACCTCGACCATCACGTCGCTCGTCAACTCCTCAGCCAATCCCTCATCGCGCACCAGATCCCGCACGAATCGGTGGACGCCCGACCCGTGCGTGCGGAAGAACGTCTCGAACGCGATCTTGTCGCGTGCGGCGATCCGCTCCAGCAGGCTCCGGTCGTCGGCGTCGCTCATCGGCCTTCCATGCTGCTCCGTCGAGCACGGGCCGTCAGAGGTTCAGTGCTCGGACGTCGGCTCAAACGCCAGCGCCAGCGAGTTGATGCAGTAGCGCTGTCCGGTGGGCTTGGGTCCATCGTCGAAGACGTGGCCGAGGTGCGAGCCGCAGTGAGCGCAGCGCGCCTCGGTGCGTACCATCCCGTGCGAGCGGTCCTCGACGAGCTCGACGTTCGCGCGGTCCTCGGGCGCCCAAAAGCTCGGCCAGCCGCTGCCGCTCTCGAACTTGGTGGCGGACGAGAACAGCGTGTTCCCGCACGCGGCGCACGTGTACGAGCCCTCGGCGTGGTTGTGGTAGAGGGCGCCGCTGAATGCCGGCTCGGTCGCCCCCTTGCGCAACACCGCGTACTGCTCGGGCGGCAGCTCGGCGCGCCACTCGGCATCAGACTTCTCGATCTTGTTCACGTAAGGTTCAACCGCTCGTCGAACGGCCGGGTGGCACGCAGCCGCGTAGCGGCGCGTGCGGGCTCGCCGTTGCGAGCCCAGCACCCTTGCGCGGGCGCTGCCGATGGCCTACACTCTCGGGGTTGCGGAATCGGCCGTTCGCCGACGCCGCAAGCCCCGTGCGCGAGTGGCGGAATTGGTAGACGCACTAGCTTGAGGGGCTAGCGCCCGCAAGGGCGTGCTGGTTCGAGTCCAGTCTCGCGCACCACGTTGTTTTCACGATCCGGCCCGGCGCCGTATGGTAGCCGGGCTGAAGCCGTGCCCTCCCGGGCGGGATCAACGAAAGAATTAAGAGAAAGGCCCGAAACATCGGAGGGCCTTCGCTCGTAGGTCCGAGCGACCGGCGAGAGGGCGGTTTCTGCGCATATGTGGCTGACACGTTTTTCAATCCAGCGACCCATCATCGTTTCGATGCTGTTCATCGCGCTCGCGGTGTACGGCGTCTTGTCGTACACGAAACTGGGTCGTAGCGAGAATCCGAACGTCACCTTCCCGGTGGTGGTGATCAGCGCCGGCTATCCCGGGGCGTCGCCTCAGGAGATGGAGCGGCTCGTCATCAAGCCGATCGAAGATCAGCTCGACGGCATCCAGAATCTCGATCGCATGTCGGCCGTCGCGCAGGACGGCCGCGCCGTCGTCGTCGTGCAGTTCCTGCTCGACACGAAGCTCGACTTCGCGGCGATCGACGTCCAGCGGCGCGTCGATGCGGCGCGCACCTACATGCCGACCGATCTCGACCCGCCGTACGTCGACAAGAGCGCCGGCGACCAGCAGTCGCCGATTCTCGAGTTGGCACTCGCGTCCAAGAGCCTTTCCGGAACCGAGCTCTCCGATCTCGTGGATCAGCGCATTCTGCCCGAGCTCAAGCACATCCCCGACGTCCAAAGCGTCGATTCACGCGGGCAAGTGAAGCGCGAGTACCACGTCGCACCGGACCCGCTGCGCATGATGGCGGCGTCCGCCACGCTGCCGGACATCTTCAGCGCGATCTCGGCCAACAACGCCAACCTCCCCGGCGGGCGCCTCGACGGGCCGACCGTCGAGACCGACGTCTCCATCCGTTCCGACATCGTGCGTGCCACGGACATGCTCGGCATCCCGCTGGCCGTCCCGGGCGGGGCGCAAAAGGCGTTGTCGATCGGCGACATCGCCGCGGTCAACGACGGTCACGTCGATCAGCGCGTCGTCTCGAAATACAACGGCGCCCCGACCGTCATCCTCGACCTCAACCGCGTCATCACCGCCGACGAGATCCATTCGACGGCGGTCGCACGCGGCATGGTCAAGACCATTGCGGCGCGCTACCCGCAGGTGACGTTCACCGAGATCGAAGCGCCCGCCGACTACACGCAGAAGTCGCTCAACGGCGTGCGTGACAGCCTGCTCGAAGGCATCGTGCTGACCGCCATCGTGCTGATGTTCTTCCTGCACGCGTGGCGCAACGCGGTCGTCGTGATGATCGCGATTCCGAGCTCGCTGCTCGCGACGCTCATCGTGATGCAGCTGCTTCACTTCACGCTCGACATCGTGTCGCTGATGGGCCTCTCGCTCATCATCGGTATCCTCGTCGACGACTCGATCGTCGTGCTCGAGAACATCACGCGCCATCGAGACATGGGCGAGCGGCCGCTGGACGCCGCGATCAAGGGCCGCAGCGAGATCGGCAGCGCCGCCGTCGCGATCACGCTGGTCGACGTCGTCGTGTTCCTCCCCA
>JAXDMA010000059.1:0-4134 GCA_034666305.1 Vulcanimicrobiota bacterium | reverse complement strand
TGCGCGCGGTGCGCGAGATGACCGATCTTCCCGTCGCGGTGTACCACGTCAGCGGTGAGTACGCGATGCTCAAAGCCGCCGCCGAACGCGGCTGGATCGACGAGGAGCGCGCCGTCGACGAGACGCTCATCGCGATGACGCGCGCGGGCGCCGACGTGCTCATCACCTACTTCGCCAAAGACTATCTCCGCCGGGTACGCGCGTGACCACTGTCGGCATTTGCATTCTCGCGGGTGGTGAAGCGACGCGTCTGCCCGGAAAGCTCGCGCTCGAGGTGGGCGACGTGCCGATGCTCGTGCGCGTCTACCGCAACGTGTCGCCCGGGCGCGAGACGTGGCTGTCCACCAAGGGCGAACTGCCCGCCGAGATTCGCGCGCACGTCGACGCCCCGCAGGTCGTGGATCGCTGGCCGTTGCGCGGTCCGCTGTCGGGACTTCTCTCGACGCTGAGCGAGATGCGCACGGACTGGGTGTTCGCCGTAGCCGGCGACGCGCCGTTCGTCGATGCGGCGTTCATCGACCGGCTCGCGCAGCACATCGCACCCCAGCACGAGGCCATCGTACCGATGCACGACGAGAACGCGAAGCGCATCGAACCGCTCGCCGCGCTTTACCGGCGCGACGCGTTTCTGCGCGAAGGCATGCCGGTGCTACTGGGCGGGCACGGTGCGCTTCGCCTCGTGATCGACCGCTTGAAAACGCGCTACGTTCCGGTTCGGGACGAGCAGGCGTTCGCGAACGTCAACACGCCGGACGATTACGAAAAGCTGCGCGGCGCGATCGTATGATGAGAGTGCGTTCGAGTGCGGCGTTCGCGGCGGCGAAGCGCGTGATCCCCGGCGGCGTGAACTCGACGGTGCGCGCGTTCAAAGCCGTCGGCGGCGATCCCGTGTTCGTGCGTGAGGCCAAGGGGGCGTACCTCACCGACGTCGACGGAAACCGCTATCTCGATTACGTGCTTTCGTGGGGGCCGATGATCGCGGGGCACGCGCATCCCGCCGTCGTCGAAGCGATTCAGCGCGCCGCCGAGCGCGGCACGTCGTACGGGACGCCGACCGAGTACGAGACGGAGCTGGCGGACTTGATCGTGACGGCTGTGCCGTCCGTCGAGAAAGTGCGCTTCTGCTCGTCCGGGACCGAAGCCACGGCCAACGCGATCCGGCTCGCGCGCGGCGTGACGGGCCGCGACAAGATCGTCAAGTTCGCCGGCTGCTATCACGGCTCGGCCGACGCGTTCCTGATCAGCGCGGGATCGAGCGCGCTGACGATCGGCAAGCCGGACTCCAAAGGCGTCACGGCCGGGACCGCGCGCGACACGATCGTGGTGCCGTACAACGACGCGGACGCCGTGCGCGCGGCGTTCGAGCGCAATCCCGGCGAGATCGCGTGCGTGATCGTGGAACCGTACGTCGGGAACATGGGGCTGGTGCTGCCGCTGCCCGGCTTCCTCGCCGCTTTGCGGGAGCTGACCCGCGAGCATGGCGCGCTGCTCGTGTTCGACGAGGTGTTGACGGGCTTCCGGGTGGCGTACGGCGGCGTTCAGGCGCGCGAGGGCGTGGTGCCCGACATCACGACCCTCGGCAAGGTGATCGGGGGCGGCTTGCCCGTCGGGGCCTTCGGCGGAAGCGCCGCGGTCATGGACCGCATCACGCCGGACGGGGACGTGTTCCAGGCCGGCACGCTCTCGGGCAATCCCATCGCCATGGCCGCCGGGCTGGCGACGCTGCGGCTGCTGAGCGAAGCGACGTACGTGCATCTCGAGGCACTCGGCCGGCGTCTCACGGACGGCATGGCGGACGTTTTCGAGCGGCGGGGCATCCCCCACACGGTATCCGCGGCCGGCTCTCTGTTCGGCTTCTTCTTCGCGGACGGGCCGGTAACGGACCTGACGAGCGCGAAACGGTCGGACACGGTGCTGTACGGACGCTTTTTCCACGCGATGCTCGACCGCGGCTTCTATCTCGCGCCCTCGCAGTTCGAAGCGGGCTTTCTCTCGCTCGCACACGACGAGGCGGAGATCGACCGCACGATCGCGGCGGCGGATGATGCGCTCGCCGAGGTGCACGCGTGCCGCTAGTCTGCCTGGGCCTGTCGCACCACACGGCCCCCGTCGACGTGCGCGAGCGCCACACGTTCCCGCCGCAGAAGATGGGCGAGGCGCTCATCGCGCTGCGCGATTATGAAGCGGTCCGCGAGGCCGCGATGCTGCAGACGTGCGGGCGGCTCGAGATTTACGCGGAGCTCGAGGACTACGAGATCGGCGTCGGACAACTCAAGTCGTTTCTGGGCAACTTTCGCCACGGCGACGTCAGCGACATGGACTCGTACATGTACACGCTGCTCGGCACGCAGGCGATCGAACATCTCTTCCGCGTGAGCACCGGGCTGGACTCGATGCTGATCGGCGAAGCGGAGATCCTCAGCCAAGTCAAGGACGCGTACGTGCAGGCGCAGCGCGCGCGCTCGCTCGGCAAGACGCTGCACACGCTGTTTCGCGCGGCGCTCGAAGCCGGCAAGCACGCGCGCACGGACACGGCGATCTCGGCCGACTCGGCGTCGGTCGCCAGCGCGGCGGTCCTCTACGCGAAGCAGCATCTCGGCGCACTGACGGGCAAGCGCGTGCTGATCGTCGGCGCCGGCAAGATGGGTGCGATCGCGGCGCGGCGGCTCAAGGCTGAAGGCGCCGGCGACATCGTGCTGCTGAACCGTTCGCATAAGCGCGCGCAAGAGGTTGCCGACGAGCTCGGCGACATCGCGCGCGTCGCCGAGATGCCGGGGCTCGTGGATGCGCTGCGCGCGGTCGACCTCGTCGTCACGTCCACCGGCGCGTCGCACTTCATCCTGACGCCCGGCAACGTCGCCGAAGCGATGCTTGCGCGGCCGCAGCGCCCGCTCTTCATCGTGGACATCGCGGTGCCGCGCGACGTCGATCCGGACGTCGCGCGAATCGCCGGCGTGGGCGTCGTCGACGTCGACGCGCTCAAGGACGCCGTCGACGACACGCTGGAGAAGCGCCGTGAAGCGATCCCGCTCGTCGAGCAGATCATCGCCGAGCACGTCGAGCGCTTCCAGCAGTGGTATCAGTCGCGCGTCGCCGTCCCGGTGATCGCGTCGCTCACGCGCAAGGCCGAGTCGATCCGCGCGAGCGAGCTCGAACGGCTCTTCGCGCGCATCCCCGGCCTCACCGAGCGCGAACGCAGCCTCATCACGGGCGCATCGATGACGATCGTCTCGAAGCTGCTGCACAGCGCGATCGTGCGCATCCGCGACAAGGCCGTCGAGAACCGCGCGGAAGCGCTGACGCACGCGAAGATGCTCGACGAATTGTTCGAGCTGCGCGCGCTCAACGGCGACCCGTCCTTCCACCTGCCCGCCGCGACACCGGAGGAGTCCACGGAGTGACCGGCCGGCGCGGCAAAGTGTGGCTGGTCGGTGCGGGCCCCGGTGATCCGGGGCTTTTGACGTTGAAGGGCGCGCGCGCGCTCGCGAAGTGCGACACGCTCGTCTACGACTACCTCGCGTCCGCCGCGATCGTCGGGCTCGCGCCGCCGGACTGCGAGAAGATCTACGTCGGCAAGAAAGCCGGGCAGCACACGCTCTCGCAGGACGAGATCACCGCGCTGATCGTGCGCCTCGGGCTCGACGGCAAGAACGTCGTGCGCCTCAAGGGCGGCGACGTGTTCGTGTTCGCGCGCGGCGGCGAGGAGGCGCACGCGCTGGCACAAGCGGGCGTGCCGTTCGAGATCGTACCCGGCATCACGTCCGCGATCGCCGCGCCCGCGTACGCGGGCATCCCGGTAACGCACCGCGAGCACAACACGTCGTTCACGATCGCGACCGGCCACGAGGATCCCACCAAAGGGTATTCATCGCTGGACTTCGCGAAGCTCGCGAACCGCAAAGCGACGACGATCTTTCTGATGGCGATGGGGAACCTCGCCGGGATCGTCGCGAAGCTCAAAGAGCACGGCCTCGAGGGCGACACGCCCGTGGGCATCATTCACGAAGGCACGAAACCGGCGCAAGAAGTGCTGGTCGCGACGATCGACACGGTGATCGGCGAGGTCGCTCGCACCGGCATCTCCGCGCCCGCGATCGTCGTCATCGGCGACGTGGTGCGCGAGCGCGAGCGCAT
>JAXDMA010000058.1:0-15844 GCA_034666305.1 Vulcanimicrobiota bacterium | reverse complement strand
GGCGAGTCGATCACCGATCTGCCGATGCGGCAGTGCTACTACTTCGGCACCGACCCGCACGACGCGCACTCGCTGTTTCTCGCCAGCTACAACGACATGCGCACCGAGACGTTCTGGGCGTCGCTCGAACGCGTCAAGCGCGAGCACTGGCAGCCGCGCGCGGCCCGCCACGCGTCCGCGCAACAGCTGCAGGACGCGCTCGGCGGCATCACGCCGGATCTGCTGGCGCCGGTGCTCATGGTCGACGAGGTGATGGCCGAGGTGCGCGAGCTGCACGGCCTGCGCTCGATCCCGCAGCCGTACTTTGCGCTCTACCGCAACTGGACCGAAGACCCGTTCGGCGGCGGTTATCACGGGTGGGGCGCGGGCGTGGACGTCGCGCACGTCATGCGCTCGATGCGCAAGCCGTATCCCGACGAGGACGTCCACGTACTCAACGAGGCGTGGTCGGATCAGCAAGGCTGGGTGGAAGGCGCGTTCTGCGTGGCCGAGCACGCGCTGCGCGACTACTTCAAGGCCCCGGTTCCCGACTGGTTTCCCAAGGGCTATTACCTCGGGTGGTAGCGAATCCACGGGCGACCGCGGGCCGTTCACGTAATGCGCCTTACCGACGGGCCGAGGCGCGCTGCGCGATGATGGTGCAAGCATGTTCCCTACATCACTAGTAACGAGGTACGCGATGAAACACACGATTCTGCGAATGTCCATGTCGCTCGCGCTTCTGGCGATGCCGGTCGCGGCGCTGGCGGCCGATCCGCCGGCGGCCGACCACATGGCGGGCGCGTCGAGCCAGATGGCGACGATGGCCTGCCGGCCCGCGACCGCGAAAGACGTCGCCGCAAGCGCCGAAACGATGGCCAAGGCGCACGCCATGATGGCGACGATGGGCACCGAGAAGCTCGTCTGCATGAAGCTCAACCACAACGCGATGATGGCGGAAGCGGCAAAAGCGAAGAAGATGGCGACCGCCGCGGAGGCCAGCTCGGCGTGGGTGCAATTCCTCGAGGAAGCGATGATGATCCCCGGCGGGACCGGCGGAGGCTAGACGCTCGGTGCGGCGGCGCTCCGCTAGAGGAGCGTCCGCCGCAGGTCGGCCAGTGCGTTCTTGATCTCCACCGCGAAGCGCGCGGCGTTCGCGCCGTCGATCACGCGGTGATCGTAGGATAGCGATAGCGGCTGGATGAGCCGCGGCACGAACGCCGTGCCGTCCCAGACGGGGCGGATTTCCGCTTTGCAGGCGCCGAGAATGGCGACTTCCGGGGCGTTGATGATCGGCGTGAACGTCGTGCCGCCGATCGAGCCCAGCGAGCTGATCGTGAACGTCGCGCCGCTCATGTCCGCGGGCCCGAGCTTGCCGTCGCGCGCTTTGGCGGAGAGCTCCGCCGTCTCGCGCGCGATGTCGATGACGCCTTTCTTGTCGACGTCGCGAATGACGGGCACGAGCAGCCCGTTCGGCGTGTCGGCCGCGAAGCCGAGATGGTAGTACTTCTTGAGCACGAGCTCGTCGCCGTCCAACGATGCGTTGAACTGCGGGAAGCGTTTGAGCGCGGTCACCGACGCTTTCATCAAGAACGCGAGCATCGTCACCTTGACGTCTTTGCGCTCGGCGTTGACCTGTTTGCGGAACGCTTCCAGCTCCGTCACGTCGCCGTCTTCGTTTTGGGTGACGTGCGGGATCATCACCCAGTTGCGCGCCAGCACCGGGCCGCTGATCTTCTGGATGCGCGTCAGCGCGACGCGCTCGATCGGACCGAACTTCGCGAAGTCGACGCTCGGCCACGGCGGTAGGTTCAGCCCGAGGCCGCTCACCGCGCCGGCGTGCGCGCCGCCCGGTGCGGGCGACGCGAGCGCCGCTTTCACGAAGCTCTGCACGTCGTCGCGCGTGATGCGGCCGTTCGGACCGCTGCCGTGCACGCGACTCAAATCGGCGCCCAGCTCGCGCGCGAACCGGCGGATCGCCGGTGATGCGTGCACCGTGGCGCCGGGTGCGGACGCGCCGGGCGCGGCGCCGTTCGTCGGCGCGGGCGCGGCAGCGAGCTTTGGCGCCGCGGGAGCAGGCGGGGGTGCGGGTGCTGCGGCGGCGGGAGTCGTAGCGGCCGCCGGCGCAGTTGCGGCGTCCTTCGTCGCGACCGTCGCGATCACGGTGCCCTTCGATACGCGCTCGCCCACTTTCACGCGCACGTCGCGCACGATGCCGCCCGCCGACGCCGGAACTTCCATCGTCGCTTTTTCCGACTCCAGCGTGACCAGCGCGGCTTCTTTCGCGATGGTGTCGCCCGGCGCGACGAGCACTTCGATCACCGGGATGTCGGCGAACTCGCCGATGTCCGGCACGACGAGGTCCACGATCTTCTCGGTCGTCTCGGCGGTCGGCTTCGCGACGTCTTTTTTCACCGCTTCGGGCGGCGGCGCGGGCGGTTGCGCCGCCGCCGGTTGCGACTCCGCGGCCTCGATCGTCGCTAGCACCGTCCCTTGCGAGACCTTGTCGCCGATCTTGACGCGTAACTCTTTGACCACGCCGCCGGCCGACGCGGGCACTTCCATCGTCGCCTTGTCGGACTCGAGCGTCACCAGCGGTGCGTCCTTCGCGACGGTCTCGCCCGGCGCGACGAGCACTTCGATCACAGGGATGTCGTTGAAGCCGCCGAGGTCGGGAACGGTCAGCTCGATCTGCGCCATCGTGCGCTAAACCGTCGTCGGTTCGGGCTTGCTCGGATCGAGCTGGTACTTCGCGATCGCTTCGGTCACTTTCGCGCGGTCGAGCGTTCCGTCGGCCGCGAGCGCGTTGAGCGCGGCGAGCGCGATCCAGCGGCGGTCGACTTCGAAGAATGCGCGCAGCTGCTTGCGCGTGTCGCTGCGGCCGTACCCGTCGGTGCCCAGCGCGTGGAACGTGCGCTCGACGAACGGCCGGATCTGCTCGGCAAACGTCTTCACGTAATCCGTCGCGGCGACGACCGGACCGTCGTGCCCATCGAGCTGCTCCGCGACGTACGCGCGCTTGGGCGTGTCCGCGGGGTGCAGCAAGTTCCAGCGCGCCGCCGACTCGCCGTCGCGGTGGAGCAGGGTGAAGCTCGTCGCGCTCCACACGTCGGCGACCACGCCGAAGTCGTCGCGCAGCAGGTCGGCCGCCGCGAGCACCTCCCGCAGGATCGCGCCGCTGCCCATCAGCTGCACGCGCGGTTGGCCTTGCTTGGAGGCACCTCCGTCGCGCAGCAAATACATGCCGCGCAAGATGCCGTCTTCCGCGCCGGCCGGCAGCGCGGGGTGCTGGTAGTTTTCGTTGAGCAGCGTGATGTAGTAGTACACGTCTTCCTGCTCGGCGAGCATCCGGCGCACGCCGTCCTGCACGATCGTCGCGACTTCGTACGCGTAGGTCGGATCGTACGGAACGCAATTCGGGATCGACGCGGCGAACAGGTGCGAGTGGCCGTCTTCGTGCTGCAAGCCTTCGCCGTTGAGCGTCGTGCGGCCCGACGTTCCGCCCAGCAGAAAGCCGCGCGTGCGCATGTCGCCCGCGGCCCACGCGAGGTCGCCGATGCGCTGGAATCCGAACATCGAGTAGAAGATGTAGAACGGCAGCGTCTGCACGCCGTGCGTGGAGTACGACGTGCCCGCCGCGATCCACGAGCAGATCGCCCCGGCCTCGGTGATGCCTTCCTGAAGGATCTGACCGGCTTTGTCCTCGCGATACCACATCAGCTGATCCGCGTCCTGCGGGTGGTAGAGCTGGCCGACGGTCGAGTAGATTCCGAGTTGGCGGAACATCCCTTCCATCCCGAACGTGCGCGATTCGTCCGCCACGATCGGCACGACGCGCGGGCCCACGGTCTTGTCGCGCAAAATCGTCGAGAGCGAGCGCACGAACGCCATCGTCGTCGAGATCTCGCGCTCGCCCGTCGACTCGAGCAGCGCCGCGAACGCCTTGCGCTCCGGCGCCGCCAGCGGCGCTTCCACGTTGCGGCGGCGCGCCGGCACCGAGCCGAGCTTCGCGATGCGGTCGCGCAGGTAGTTCGCTTCGCGCGAGTCGGGCGCGGGCTTGATGAGCGGAACGGTTTCGAGGTCGCGGTCGGAGATCGGGATGGAGAAGCGGTCGCGGAACGAGCGCAACTGCTCGACCAACAGTTTCTTCTGCTGGTGCGCGATGTTCATCCCTTCGCCCGCCGACCCCATGCCGTAGCCTTTGATCGTCTTCGCGAGGATGACCGTGGGCGCGCCTTTGTGCTCGGTCGCCGCCTTGTATGCCGCGTACACTTTGTACGGATCGTGGCCGCCGCGGTTGAGCGCCCATACTTCGTCGTCGGTCATGCGCTCGACGAGCGCGCGCGTCTCGGGATACTTGCCGAAGAAATGCTCGCGCACGTAGTTGCCGTCGCGCGACTTGAGCGTTTGGTAATCGCCGTCGAGCGTCTCGCTCATCACCTTGACCAGCATGCCGCTGTCGTCCGCGGCGAGCAGCGGATCCCAGCGCGAGCCCCAGATCACTTTGATCACGTTCCAGCCCGCGCCGCGAAACACGCCCTCGAGCTCTTGGATGATCTTGCCGTTGCCGCGCACCGGACCGTCGAGCCGCTGCAAGTTGCAGTTGACCACGAAGATCAAGTTGTCGAGCTTCTCGCGCGCCGCCATCGCCAGGCCGGCGAGCGATTCCGGTTCGTCGATCTCGCCGTCGCCCAGGAACGCCCACACTTTGCGGTCGGCGGCGTCCGCGAGGCCGCGGTCGTGCAGGTAACGCATGTAGCGCGCCTGGTACACGGCCTGCAGCGAGCCCAGGCCCATCGACACGGTCGCGAATTGCCAGAAGTCCGGCATCAGCCACGGGTGCGGATACGACGAGAGGCCTTTGCCGTCGACCTCGCGCCGGAAGTTGTCGAGCTGCTCTTCGGTGATGCGGCCTTCGATGAACGCGCGGGCGTAGATGCCGGGCGACGAGTGGCCTTGGAAGTACACGAGATCGCCGCCCGCGGCGTGCGACGGCCCGCGCCAGAAGTGGTTGAAGCCGACGTCGATCAGCGTCGCCGCCGACGAGAACGTCGCCACGTGGCCGCCCAGCTCGCTGTGATCCTTCTGCGCGCGCACGACCATTGCCATCGCATTCCAGCGGATGTAGTGCCGCAGGCGTTCCTCGATGTCGTGATCGCCGGGATAATGCGCCTGCTCCTCGACCGCGATCGTGTTGACATACGGCGTCGTTTGCGCCGCCGGCGTGCGGACGCCGCGCGTCGCCGCGCGCTCTACGATCGCCCGCACGAGCTCGCTCGCGCGCCCGGCGCCCTCGGCCTCGATGACGCCGTCGAGCGCGTCGAGCCACTCGCGCGTCTCTTGCGGATCGGGCTGCGCCCCCGCCTTCGCTGCGGTGCCGTTGGCGGCGAGGGCGGCTTCGCTGGAGGTGTCGATCATGGCGGTCCTTCGGGCGGGCTCGGTCCGCCTATGTTAGCGCGTGCCGCGCCGACCTCCGTCCGCCAAGGTCTCGGCCGTACCATCCAATTCGCGCCATTGTACGGTGCCTACGGGGGGATTGGCGGGGTTAGGGTGCGGAATGGATGGCCATGTCCACCGCCTGGCCGGAGCTTTCGCTGGACGTCGACCGCGGCAGCATCGTGCCGATCTACCGCCAGATCTACGAACGTCTGCGCGAGCGGATCCTCGCGGGCGCGTTTCCCGAAGGCACGCGCCTGCCGCCGGAACGCACGCTGGCCGAGCGGCTCGGCGTGAACCGCTCGACCGTCGTGCACGCCTATCGCGACCTGGCCGCGGACGGCTTGATTTCGCAGCGGGTCGGATCGGGTTCCCGGGTCGCGTCGCTCGACGGCGGCCGGCCCGAGCGTTCGCCGGGCGTTCCGTGGTGGGTGACGCTGCCGCCGTGGCGTGTGGGCCAGTTTCCGTCGGTGCTGGGCGAGCTCGCCGCGGCGCAGCACGGCGACTTGATCGCGTTCGTGCAAGGCGTGCCGCCGGCCGAGCCGTCGCCGCTCGCGGACCTCGCGCGCTCGTTCGCGCGTGCCGGCGGCGACGTGAACTTCGTGCTGACGTACGGCGACAGCGAAGGCTACGGTCCGTTGCGCGAGGCGATTGCGACGCGGATGCGCGCGCGCGGGTGCACCGTCGACATGCGCGACGTGCTCGTCCTGACCGGCTCAACGCAAGGTATCACGCTGGTCGCCCAATCGCTCGCCGAGCCCGGCGACGAGATCGTGGTCGAAGCGCCGACGTATCCGGGCGCGCTGCAAATCTTTCAGATCGCCGGGTTGCGCGCCATCACCGTTCCGGTCGACGAGGAGGGCATGCGCGTCGACCACGTGGAGGCGATCCTGCGCACGCGCCGCCCGCGTTTCATCTATACGATGCCTTCGGTTCACAATCCGACCGGCGTGACGATGAACGCCGACCGCCGTGACCGGCTCGTGATGCTTGCGAAACGCTACGGCGTCCCGCTGGTCGAAGACGATCCGTACGGCGAACTCGCCGCGCCGCCGGTGACGCCGCTGCTCGCGCGTGATGCGGAGTACGTGATCTACCTGTCGTCGTTCTCGAAGACGATCGCGCCCTCGCTGCGGTTGGGCTGGCTCGTGGCCCCGCGCACGATCTACGACCGGCTGCTCTTGCGCAAGCAGTCGTACGACATGGCATCGTCGATGTATATCCAAGCCGGAGTGCGCGACTATCTGGAGCGCGCGTACGACCCGCACCTTCGCGCGCTGCGCGCCGAGCTCGCGCGCCGGCGCGCGCTCGCGTACGCCGCAATAGAGCGCCATTGGCCCGCGGCGATGCGCGTGCCCAAGCACGGCGGCGGGTATTACCTGTGGGCGTCGTCGCCGCGCGATACGCGCGCCCGCGCGCTGCTCGCCAATGCAGAGCGGCGCGGTGCGTCGTTCCTGTTCGGCGAGGCGTTCTTCGCGCAGTCGGGCGGCGACCACAACTTTCGCCTGGCGTTGACGCCCGTGCGCCGCGACGCGATCGAAGAAGGGATCCGCCGCATTGGGGAGGCCGTGCGCTGACGCCACGGGCGACGGCCGCGCTGCTCGCGTGGTACGAACGCTACGGCCGCACGCACCTGCCGTGGCGCGTCACGCGCGATCCGTACCGCATCGTGGTCAGCGAGACGATGCTGCAGCAAACGCAGGTCGAGCGCGTCATCCCGCTCTACGAAGCGTTTCTCGCGCGCTTTCCGACGTTCGCCGCGCTCGCCGGCGCGGATGCCGGCGACGTCGTGCGCGCGTGGCGCGGCCTCGGGTACAACAGCCGCGCGATGCGCCTGCACGCGCTCGCGCGCGCGGTCGTCGAGCGGCACGCCGGCGCGCTGCCGCGCGAAACGAGCGCGCTGCGCGCCCTGCCCGGGATCGGTGCGTACACCGCGGCGGCGTTGCGCGCGTTCGCGTTCGAGCTCGACGACGCGGCGGTCGACGTCAACCTGCGGCGCGTGATCCACCGCGTGGCGTTCGGTTTGGAACATCCGCCGCTCGCGGACGCCCGCACGCTCGATACGCTCGCGCTCGCGGCCGTACCGCGCGGCGCCGCGCACGATTGGAACTCCGCGATGATGGACCTCGGGGCGACGATCTGCACCGCGCGCGCGGCGCGCTGCCTGGTGTGCCCGCTGCGTGACGCCTGCGCCGCGGCGCCCGTCGATCCCGCCGTTCTCGCCGAACGCGCGCGTGCGCACGCCGCGCGCAAACCGCCGCAGAGCGCGCTTCCCTTCGAGCGCACGACGCGCTTTTTGCGCGGCCGGATCATCGACCGCTTGCGCGACGTACCGGCTCGCGAATCGCTCGCCGTCGACGCACTGCAACACGATCTTGCGCACATCGTTCCGGCCGATCGCTTGCACGAGATACCGGGCGTGGTCGACGCGCTCGTACGCGACGGCATCGTGACGCGCGTCGCAGCTCGCGTTCGCCTCAGCTAAAACCCAGCGTACTTTAATCGCGCACGTCGCGCAAACCGTTTGCCGCGAACTCGGGCGGGTAGTATTGCGTTCGGTCTCTACAGCACTTTCAAACACACACGGGAATGACATGAAGCTCACTCGTCTCGCCGCTCTGGTCGCCGTACCAGCCGCATTTTCTCTGGCCGCTTGCGCGGGCGGTTCGTCCGGCGTGCTCGGCAACAATCTCGGTACCGGCGGGCAGCAAGCGAACATTCGTTTCGTCAACGGCACGCCCGATCTCGGCAGCAACATCGACATCTACGTGCAGGCCACCGGCGCCGCCGCGCCGTCCGCGCCCGCGGCGCCGAGCACGACGAACATGCCGTACGGCCAGACGTCGCTGTTCTTCGCGGAGTCGCCCACCGCGTACACCGCGATCGTGCGTGCCGCCGGTTCCTCGCCCAGCTCGGCGGCGCTCGCCGGTTTGGCGTGCCCGATTCCGCAGCTCGCAACCAACGCCAAGTACACCGTCGTGATCTCGGGCACGAACGCCGGCGGCCATACGTGCCGCCTCTTCCAGGATTTCGACTACGGCAGCACGCCGCAGTACCGCGTGCACGACGCGGCGTCGAGCCTCGGCGCGTCGGTCGCGTACGGCACGACGAACGGTGCGACGCCGGCGACGTACAGCGCGGCGAATACCGCAACGCTCGGCAGCAGCGCGCTGACGAGCGGAGCCGGCTTCACCCAGGTGCAGCCAGCGGGCCCGATCGCGAACCCGTCATCGGATCCGGTCTTTGTGATCGGAACGCAGGCCGGTTCGAACATCGCGGCAACCGATTCGCTCGATGCGAAGTCGCTGTTCGCGTCGGGCTCGCTCAGCCAGCCGAATACCGCCGGTTCGCTGAACTTCCCGAGCACCGCGGGCACGTCGGTGTTCGCGATCGACTGCACGACCGCCGCGGTCGCGGCGCTGCCGGGCGTCCAGTGCAACGCGGGCGCGGCGCTCGTAGGAACGTTCGACACGCTGTAACCGGCGCGGGCGCTACGTGAACCAGGCCGGCAGGTCCGCGTAGCGCTCTTCCTTCCACGGGTCGGCGTCGTTGTTGTAGCCGCGCACTTCCCAGAAGCCTTTCTGATCGGTGTCGCGGAACTCGATGCCGTGCAGCCACTTAGCGCTCTTCCAGAAATATTTTTTCGGTACGACCATGCGCACCGGGCCGCCGTGGATCGGCTCGACCGGTTGCCCGTCGAACGCGTACGCCACCAGCACGTCGTCACCGAGCATCACGTCCAACGGCAAGTTCGTAGTGTAGTCGTTGTCGGCGTGCTGCACGACGAACTTCGCCGACGCGTGCGGCTGCGCGCGTTCCACGAGCGCGGAAAAGCGCACGCCGACCCAGTACGTGTTCAACTTGCTCCAGCGCGTCACGCAGTGGATGTCGCCGCGAAAGTCCGCCGCGGGCAACGCGCGCAGCTCGTCGTACGTCAGCTCGAACGGGTGCTCGACCTGGCCGAACACGCGCAGCCGCCACGTGGTTGGGTCGATGGAAGGGACGTCCCCGACGTGAAGGACGGGGAAGCCCGCGGTGACGGTCTGCCCGGGCGGCACGGAGTCTTTGGGCTTGAGGAACGGCATGCGAGACAGGATTCGCGCCGCGGGCCCGAAGGTTCCGCCTCGTGGCCATCCCGTTTCCGAAGCGCAAGGTGACGCGCGCCGTCGCGGCCGACGAGCTCGCGGTCCTCGAAAGCACGTATCCGCACGCCGTCACGGCGCTTGCGTACGGAAACCCGTTCGAGCTGCTCGTCGCGGTGATCCTGAGCGCGCAGTGCACCGACGCGCGCGTCAACCTCACGACGCCGCACCTTTTCGCGAAGTATCCCGACGCACGTGCGCTGGCGAACGCCGATCCGGCCGACGTTGAGCGCATCGTCAAGTCGTGCGGATTTTTCCGCCAGAAGACCAAGAGCATCATCTCCGCCGCGCAGGGCCTCGTCGCCGAGCACGGCGGGAACGTGCCGGGTGACCGCGAGTCGCTCGAAGCGTTGCGCGGCGTGGGCCGCAAAACGGCCAACGTCGTGATGTCCGTCGCGTTCGAGGAAGCGGCGTTCGCCGTGGACACGCACGTGTTCCGCGTCGCGCACCGCCTCGGGCTGACGCTGGCCGCGACGCCGCGCGGCGTGGAAGAAGACGTTACGAAGCTCGTGCCGCCCCAGAAGTGGCGGCACGCGCACCACTGGCTGATCTTGCACGGCCGCGAGATCTGCAAAGCGCCGGTCCCGCAGTGCGGCCGCTGCCCGGTAACGATGTGCCCGTCGCGTATTTTGGTGGCGCGCTACCTGGCCGCGAAGAACACGCTCAAAACCGCATCGGGCCCGGCTCGTCCAAGTGCGCGGGGCGCGGGATCTGCGCGTCGGCGGCGATCGTCTTGAGGAAGTCGGAGCTCGTCAGCGCATCCCGGTATCCCGCGTCCGTGGAAAACTTCGAGAGGTTCATCAGCGCGGGCACGTCCGCGTCGACGAACTGGTACTCGCCCTCGAGCCCCTCGCCCGTCACCACGACGAGCTGCCGGGCCGCGTCGAGGTCGAGCGCGATGCGCTTGTCGCGAAAGCGCAGGCGCACGCGCCCCGGTTTGTCGAGCCGCACGATCGTCACGCCGGTGCGCGCGCCCAGGATCGAGTTCAGCCGCTTGACCCCGACCGCGAGGACGTCGCCCAGCGCCGCGAAGCGGCCGGCGGCGTCGTCGGCCCGCGGCCGCGGTGCATCGGCCGTCGCGGAGTCGAGCGCGGCGCCGAGGTCGCGCCGCGCGCGAATCTTCTCCGCCATGGCGACGATCGGGTTCTGCGGTTCGTCCATGGAAGAACCTTCGCGATGAGCTGGGAACGGACCGCCGGAGCGAGCTCGGCCGCTGCACCCGAACACGTCTGGGACGTGCTGCTGGACGGCCCGCGCTGGTCGCTGTGGAACGCCGGCGTCGACTGGATGGCGGTCGAAGCGGCGCTCGTGCCCGGCGCGCTGCTGACGATCAAGCCCAAGGGCGCGCCGCAGACCGCCTTTCGCATCGAAGCCGCGCAGCCGCGCCGCCTGCTCGCCCTCGCCGTGCGGTTCGGACCGGTCGCGACCCTGCGGCTGCGGTGGGAGCTCACGCCCGAAGCTGGGGGCACGACGATCGTGCAGACGGTGGCGATCGGCGGGCCGCTGGCGGGGCTGCTGCTGCGCCGCGCCGCCCGGCGGATCGGCGACGCGATGCCCGCCAGCCTCGAGCGGCTGGCCGTACGCGCCTTTTCTCGAGCCCCGGCATGAAAAATGCGCGGTCGTTGCCGACCGCGCAATATCGAGATGGATAATGACTGAGAGAATCCGTTCTATGCTTCGTTCTATCTAGATCCGAAGAGGCTTACTTCTTGCCCTTCTTCGACGGTTTCTTCTTCGAGGCTTTCTTCTTAGCGGCCATGTTGTTAACTCACCCCCTCTCGTAGTCAGATTCGACCCGGTGCTTGAGGCACCGAATCTAATTTCCCAACGCTAGCTGGTATGGCGGCAGTTCCTCCCGCCCGCCACGCCTCCCTCTCCGGTTCGTAAAGGCCGCGTGCGGTCGGCGCGGAATCCGCAGGCCGAGCATGGCGATCATCGAGGCGATTGGGCTGCGCAAGGTCTTCCGGTCCATCGACCGCCGGCCCGGGCTCGGAGGCGCGATCGGCGCGCTTTTCTCGCGCACGTACGTCGAGAAGGTCGCGGTCGACGCCGTCAGCTTCGCGCTCGAGCCCGGCGCGCTGGTCGGCTACATCGGCCCCAACGGCGCCGGCAAGTCGACGACGATCAAGATGCTCACCGGCATCCTCGTGCCCACCTCGGGCACCTTGCGGGTGGCCGGCATCGTCCCGCACGCGCACCGCATGGCGAACGCAACGAACATCGGCGTCGTCTTCGGGCAGCGCAGCCAGCTCTATTGGGACTTGCCGCTGCGCGAGTCGTTCGAGCTCCTTCGCTCGATCTACGACGTCCCGCGCGACCGCTATCTGCAGAACATGAAGCACTTCGCCGAGATCCTCGACCTGGACCGCTTCCTGTCGACGCCGGTGCGCCAGCTCTCGCTGGGCGAGCGCATGCGCGGCGATTTTGCCGCGGCGATGCTGCACGATCCCAAGATCGTCTACCTCGACGAACCGACGATCGGGTTGGACGTGGTTGCGAAGGAAGCGATCCGCGCCTTCATCGGCACGGTCAACCGCGAGCGCGGGACCACGGTGATCCTCACGACCCACGATCTCGCCGACGTCGAGCGGCTCTCGCGCCGCATCATCCTCATCGACGAAGGGATCGTGATCTACGACGGCTCGCTCGAACGGCTGCGCGAAGAGTACGGCACCCACCGCACGCTCGTGGTGACGCTGGCGGAGTCGTATCCCGACGTCGTCGTCGCCGGCACCGAGATGGTCGGACGCGAGGCGAACACGGTCCGGCTGCGGTTCAACCGCCGCGAGATCACGGCCGAAGCGCTGATCCGGCGCGTCACCGAGCGCTACCAGATCACCGACGTCTCGATCATCGAGCCCGACATCGAGACGATCGTGCGCCGCATCTACCTCGAAGGCTATCACCAGGGCACGATGCCGCCGCGCCAAGCTCCGGACGACGCGCCGTCATGAGCGTGCAGGCCGAGGACGCGCCGCGGCGCCCCCGCTTTCGGCTCGAACCGTACATCCAGTTCGCGCAGAAGGCGGCCGCGCGCGAGGCGACCTACCGGTTCGACGTCTTCACCACCATCGCGTCCGTGCTCGTGCGCGTCTACCTGCTGCGCATGGTGTGGGTCGCGCTGTACGCGCGCAACGTCACCTCGGAAGACTTGCCGCTCCATGCGATCATCACGTATTCCACCGTCGCGCTGCTGATGGGCCTGGTCATGGACATCGACCAGACGCGGATGCTGCACGACAAGCTGCATAGCGGCAGCATCGCGACCGACTTCATGAAGCCGATCAACGTCCCGCTCTATTTCTTCAGCGACGGCTCGGGCGAGGTGCTCTTCCACGCGGTGCTTATCGTGCCGTCGCTGCTGTTCTCGCTGCTGATCGTGCACATCGACGTGCCGGGCCCATTCGTGCTCGCGACGTTCTTCGTCAGCTTCTTCCTGGGCTACCTGGTGGGCTTCTGCGTGAACTTCATCATGAATTGCATCGCGTTCTGGACGCTGGAGATCCACGCGGCGCGGCTCATCGTGACGTGGGTGAGCGATTTGTTCGGCGGCGAGGTCATCCCGCTGGTGATCTTCCCGGCGCTCCTGCAGAAGGTCGCCTTCGTGCTGCCGTTCGCGGCGATGTTCTCCACGCCGCTGCTGATCTACGTCGGCGTGATCCCTCCCGCGCGCTACGCCCAGGCGCTCGGTTCGCAGGTCTTCTGGGTCGTCGCGCTCGGGCTGGTCGCGACGCTGATGTGGCGCGCCGGCGCGAAGCGCGTCGTCGTGCAGGGCGGCTGAGATGGCGGATTCGCGTCCCCTGAATCCATCGCGCCGGGGCCGGCCGCTGCGTGTGATGCTCGGCGTGTACAAGCAGTACTGGCGAATCAACATCCTCACCACGCTCGAGTACCGCGAGAACTTCCTGATCTGGTTCGCGTTCACGTTCATCTACCACGGCACCGCGGTCCTGGCGCTGTGGATCGTGCTCAACCGCTTCCCGTCGATGAACGGTTGGACGTTCCAAGACATGGCGTTTCTGTACGGGCTCTGGATGATGGCTCACGCGCTGCACAATACGCTGTTCTCGACCGTGGGCGACATCCCCGAACACATTCGCGACGGAGAGTTCGACCGGTTGCTGGTGCGCCCGCTCGACACGCTGTTCCAAGCGATCGCGACGCCGGGTCAGGTTTTTCCCGACGAGCTCTTCCTCGCGCTGATCACGTTCGGCGTCGTCACGTGGTACAGCGGCGTGCGCATCGACGCGACGTTCGTGGTGTTCGTGCCGCTTATCGTGGTCGGCGGCGCGCTCATCGACTTGGCCTTCAACCTGTTCATCTCGACCGTCGCCTTCTGGTTCGTGCGCGTCGACGCGCTGCGCTGGATCGTGATCCAGCTCGAACAGGAGTTCACGCGTTACCCGATCAGCATCTACTCGCGCGGCGTGCGGCTGCTGTTGACCTTCGTCGTCCCGTTCGCGTTCATGAACTACTTCCCGGCCCGCTTCTTCCTGCACAAGGCGCACGAAGGCGCGATGTTGCCCGCCGGGGTGGGTTTGCTCACACCGGCGATCGGCATCGTCTTCGTCGCGGTCGCGTACGCGTTCTGGCGCTTGGGTCTGAATCGCTACTCCGGCGTCGGAAATTAGCAGCCTTTATCAGCCAAAGTTTCGCTGCGCGAATCTTTGTCCGCTAAAGGCGCGCCCGTTGGGCGCTGTCCATGACGTGAACGTCTATGTCGCTGGGAGCGGGAGCGGTTCCGGGGCCGCGTTCGGGGCGGCGTTGCGGTAGCGGTTGAGTTCGATCGTGTTGAGCGCGATCGATGCGTGCGCGACCACGCGCACGAGGTGCTCGCGCTCGTCCGGATCGAGGTCGAGGCCGCTGACGTTGTGGCCGTACACGACGATGCCGCTGACCGTGCGGTCGAAGAAGAGCGGCGCGACGAACGTGAGCCGCTCGTTCGGAAACGAGCGCTGAATCAGCCGCGTGTCCTTGCCGGAGAACGTCAGCGCCCCGCGCGTCCGCGTGACGGCTTGGGTCAGCTCGTCGTTCGGCCCGAGCTTGAGCGTGAAGTCTTCGGGCCAGTCGTAGCTTTGCGCGAGGATGTAGCCGCCGTCGGGCTGGCGCGCGAGGATTCCGCCGAACGACAATTTGAGCGCGTGCGCGGCATCCTGCAGCAGCGCGCGGTAGACGTCCTCGACGGTCTCGGCATCGAGGATATAGCCCGCGATGAACTCCAGTGCTTGGCGCTGCTCGCGGCGATCGCGAAAGATGAAGCGGTCCACCACGTGGTCGAGCACCGCTTTGATTTTGCCGGTACACAGCGCGATCGCCATCGAGATCCCGTAGAACACCGCGTACGCCAAGTCGCTGCTGCTGTAGAACACGTACGTGCCGATCTCTTCGGCGATCCAAAGCGTTCCGATCACCGCGGCGGTCAGCGATGCATAGACGACGGCCCGGTTCACCACGAAGTCCACGTTGAAGAACTGGTGCCGCACCACCGCGATCCAGACCGTGACGATCGGCACGACGGCCGCGGACACCAGCAGGTTGTTGATCCAGAACTGGATGTGACCGGGATAGAGCGTGACGGACGCCAGGTTCGCCGCGCCGGCGAACAGGAACGCGGCGGCGATCCAGCTGATGCGATGCCGGTCGTTGCCGCCGGCGCGAACGAACGCGACGACGAGCGCCACGACGATCAGCGTGCTGAGGCTGTACGTCACGCCGTAGAAGATGCGGTCGAGGTGCTCGGCGGGGCGCGCCGCGTAGTTGAGCGACCACTGCGCGTAGGCGTTCACGGTGCCGAGCGCGGCGCCCAGCGGCACCACGAACCAGGCGAAGACGCGCTCGCGCGCGACGTCGGCATCGCCGTCGATCAGGCAGAAGGCGAAGAGCAGGAGCGCCGGGCGCACGAAGCCGTGGATCGTATCGCCGATCCATTCCGGGACGGGGCGCCACGGCATCGGGATGATGAGGTCGAGCCACGTCGCGGGCGCCTCCACGGCGGCGAGCGAGAACACGAAGAAGGCCGCCGTCGCGATGCTCGGCCGCACCAAGAACAGCATCGCGCCCAACGCCGTCGCGAGGCCGCACAGCACGATCTTCAAGATGTCGGTGAAGCGGGCTTGAGTAGACTCTTGTTTGGCGACCAGGTGCATCACGCGCTCGCGGCCGCCGCGCTCGATCGGCAACCAGCGGTCGCGGTTGTCGTAGGTGTAGGTGCGGCCGCCGGCAAGGCCCGGTTTGCGTTCGAACGGCGTGATGCGGTCGATGCGCACGCGGTCGCCGGCACGCAGCGC
>JAXDMA010000057.1:0-13488 GCA_034666305.1 Vulcanimicrobiota bacterium | reverse complement strand
AGTCCTCCAGGCGCCCGACCCCGCCGAGGGCGCAAAAGCAATCGTGCAGTTCCTCAAAGACCGGAAGTTCCTCTGATGCAAAACGTGATCGCGTTCATCGAGCATAAGCACGGCACGATTCGCCGCTCGTCGCTCGAAGCGGCCACCCATGCGCGGACGCTCGCGGATCAGCTTGGCGGCAAGGCTCACGCCGTCGTGGCCGGCGACGGTGCGCAGCAAGCGGCCGAGACGTTAAAGAAATACCCGCTCGACCAGATCCACGTCTCCGCTGAAGACCGCTTCATCGACGGCGCCGTCGATGCGGTCGAAGCCGTCGCGAAAGCGGTCGGACCTTCGCTCGTCCTCGTCGGCAACACGATGATCGGCCGTGACGTCGGTTCGCGCTTTGCCGCGCGCGTGGATTGCGGTGTCAACGCCGACGTCGTCGAGTTCAAGACCGACGGCGGTGAGGTCTCGTGCGTCATGCCGAAGCTGGGCGGCTTGGTCATCACGACCTGCAAGTTGACCGGCTCGGACTACGGCGTGGCAGCAATTCGGCCGAACGTTTTCGGCGCCAAGGAAACTTCCGGGGCCGGCGAGATCGTTCAGATTGCGTCGAGCGGCAAGGCCTCCACGGTTACCGTGGAGGACGAGGTCGATGAAGCCGCTGCGGAGCTCGGCGTCGAAGAGGCGTCGGTCGTCGTCAGCGGTGGTCGGGGAATGGGCGGTCCGGAACCGTTCACCACGATCCTTAAGGACCTCGCCGAAGCGTTCGGCGGTGCGGTGGGCGCCTCGCGCGCGGCGGTCGACGCCGGCTGGGTCTCTCACGGACACCAAGTCGGGCAGACCGGAAAGACCATCAGCCCGCAGCTCTACATCGCCGTCGGTATCTCCGGCGCGATCCAACACAAGGTCGGGATGCGCACGTCCGAGACGATCATTGCGATCAACAAGGACGGTAACGCACCCATCGCCGAGTTCGCCGATCTCCTCGTCGCAGGAGACGCGTTCGCCATCGTTCCGGAGTTGACGAAGCTCGTCCGCGACGCGAAAGCTGCACACGCCTAGTATGAACCGCCGCCTTTTCCCCGTCGTCCTCGGTCTCGCATCCGCCGCCTTCGTGGCCGCGGTCGGCGTGCATCCGGGTTCCGCCGCCTCCAAACCGGCCGCGACCGCGTCACCCGCGCCCACGCCTGCGCCCACCGCGTCGCCGGAGCCGCTCGACAAAGCGATCCCGCGCCTCGAGGCCAAGCTGAAGACCGATCCGAACGACAAGCAGGCGCTCACGGAGCTGTCCGCCGACTACCTGCAAATCTCGCGCCCGGATCTCGCGATCAAGCTCACGCAGAAGCTGCTGCAGGCCGGCACCAAGACGGCGCAGGTCTATTATTTCGACGGCCTCGCTCAGGGGCAGCTCGGGCATCAAAAAGAAGCCCTCGCGGATCTCGAGCAAGCCGCGAACCTCGAGCCCACCAATCCGGGCGTGCTCGGAACGCTGACCACGACGTACTTGCAGGCGAACCGGCCGCAGGACGCCGAGCGCGTCGCGAAGCGCGCGGTGACGTTCAACAAGGACGATAAGAACGCGTACCTCGCGTACGGCAACGTCCTCGCCGCCGAGTCCAAGTTCGACGAAGCGCGCCAGCAGCTCGAGACGGCGGCGAAGCTCGATCCCAAGGACGTTCGGCCGATCCTGCTCGAGGCGCAAACGTACACCAGCCAAAACGCGATCGCACTCGCGGCCGGCCTCTACGACCGTGCGGTCGCGATCGATCCGACCAGCGTCGAGGCGCTGCTCGGCAAGGCGCGCATCGCCGCGCAGCAGCACAACGTCAAAGACGCGATCGCAACGTACGAGACGATCTACAAACTGCAAGTCGATCCGGCCGACAAAGCCACGGTGATCGATCAAGAAGCGATCGTGTACGCGAACGAGAAAATGGCATCCGAGGCCGACGCGGCATACAAGCGCGCGATCACGGAATTCCCCAACGTGTTCGGCACGCACACCGCGTACGGCGAGTATCTCCTCGGCATCAAGGACAACGCCGGCGCGGAGCGCGAGTTCGTGGCCGGGGCCGGACCGAAACGCGATCAGGTCGACGCGCTCGCGCGCCTCGGCCAGCTGTATGCCGGCCAAAACCAATTTCAGAAAGCCGTCGATCAGTTCAAGCGCGTCGCCGAGCTGGCGCCGCAGGACCCCCGATCCTTCCTGCTTCTCGGCGCAACGTACGCGGCGAACAAGCAGTTCGCGCAGGCCGCCGCGGCGTTCAAGACGTCGTACCAGCTGCAGCACACGCCCGACGCGCTGCTCGGCTTGGGTCAAGCCGACCTGCAAGTCCACAACTACGCCGAATGCTCGCAGGTGTACGACGCGCTCGACAAGGGTGCGCCGGACATCTCGCGCCAGAACCCGCAAGTTCTGTTCGGCCTGGGCCAGTGCTATCAAGGCGCGAAGCAGCCCGACAAGGCAAAGGCCACGTACCAGCGCGTACTCGCGATGGTGAAGCCGGGCTCGCAAGCGGCCAACGAGATCAAGGCGCTCATCGCCGCGATCGACCGTCAGCAGAAAAAGCCGGCGACGACGAAAAAGCCGACGACGACTAGCCAGAAGTAAGACGATGCTCGTCGCGTACGACGAAGGCCTGACCGCGCATCTGAGCGGGATCGGGCACCCTGAGGGGCCCGATCGGGTGCGCGTCGTCGCCGACGAGCTTCGCCGGCGCGGCATGCTCGGCGAGCGCGTCGATGCGCGCGTCGCGCGCCCCGACGAGATCGCGCGCGTCCATCCGGCCGCATACATCGAGCTGGTGCGCCGCACGTGCGGCGCGCTCGAACCCGGCGACGTCACGCAGCTCGTCACCGGCGACACGCTCGTCGACGCCGGATCCTACGAAGGCGCGGCGCGCGCCGTGGGCGCGACGCTCGTCGCGCTCGAAGCCGCCGTCGACGGCCGCCGCGGCACGTTCGCGCTCGTACGCCCGCCCGGCCATCACGCCGAACCCGCGCGCGGAATGGGCTTTTGCGTGTTCAACAACGCGGCGATCGCCGCGCGCACCTACGCGCAGGATGAGGGCAAACGCGTCCTCGTGCTCGACTTCGATTACCACCACGGCAACGGCACGCAGGCCACGATCGGGGGCGGCGTCTCGTACGTGGGCTCGCACGCCGATCCCGCTTATCCGGGCACGGGCGATCCCCGAGACAACCGCGTCGTCGCCGGTGCCGCGCTCGTCAACGTCCCCATCGACGCGCGCGGGATCTCCACCGAAGGGTTTCTTGCGATCCACGCGCGCACGCTGCGCGCGCTTTGCGAGCGCATCCGCCCGCGCCTCATCGTCGTGAGCGCCGGCTACGACGTGGTCGCGGGCGATCCGGTGGGCGACCTCGGCGTCGATCCGTCGTTCGCGCGGCAGATGGGACGGCTCGTGCGCGAGATCGCGGACGAACACTGCGACGGCCGCGCGCTGTTCGTGCTCGAAGGCGGCTACGATCCCGCCACGGTCGCGAGCTGCGTCGCCGAGACCATCCTCGGATTCGAAGAGCGCGTCGAGGCCGATAAAACCGACGTGCACGCAATTCCGCCGGCGCAGCGCGCGATCGTGCGCGAGGTCGAGGAAGCCGCGCTCTCCGGAGCGTCGCGGTGAACGCGAAGGTCCTCAACGTCGCCGTGCTCGTGGTGCGCCTCGTGCTTGGCGGGATCTTCGTCGTCGCCGGCGCCTCGAAAGTGGGGCACGCCGCGGAGTTCGCACAGCAAATCGCCGCATTCCGCCTGCTGCCGCAACCGGTGATCGCACCGCTGGCGCTCGTGCTGCCGTTCTTCGAGATTCTCCTAGGCGGCTATCTCGTGCTCGGGCTGTTCACGCGCGTCGCCGGCTGGGTCGCGGTGCTGCTGCTGCTGGTGTTCGACGGCGCCATCGCGTCGGCCGTCGTGCGCGGCATGACGCTCAACTGCGGCTGCTTCGGAACGAACGATACCACCGTCACCACCTGGGCCGAGGTCGCGCGCGACGCGATCTTCGTCCTGCTCGCCGTGCTCGTCGCGCTGCGTCCCCCTGGGATGCTGGCGCTCGATCGCAGAATCGGAAACGAACCATGAGCCGCACGAAAGCGTCCGCCGCACCGGGCAACTCGCGCCAGTTGATCATCTACGCGACGATCGCCGTGATCGTCATCGGCGTCATCGTGGCCGTCGGCCTCGCGTCGCGCAACTCGGTGGTCCCGGAGAACGCGACCAAAGCGGTGGGGCAGTCGAAGCTCAAAGTCGGCGACACCGCGCCGACGTTCGCGATCGCGACGAACGCCGGAAACTTCGACCTCGCCTCGGTGTCGACGCCGGTGCTGCTCGAGGTGTTCGCGCCGTGGTGTCCGCACTGTCAAAAAGAGACCGTGGTCCTGAACGACCTCGCGACCAAGTATGCCGGCAAGCTCGCGATCGTCGCCGTCAGCGGGGATGCGGTCGACTACGACCACAACACGGCGGAGTCCGAGTCGAACGTGCACGTGTTCGCGGAGCGGTACCAAACGCGGTATCCGCTCGCGTTCGACCGCGATCTCAAGGTTGCCACGCTCTATCTTCATGCTGGTTTCCCGTCGGTCTACATCATCGACGCGAAGAAGCGCATCCGCTTTGCGCGTGAAGGCGAGATCCCCGAGCCCGACCTCGTGAAGGCGATCAACGCCGCGATGTAGGCTCTCAGCGCAGGTCGTGGGCCAGGGCCGACGCGACCGCGCCGACGAGCACGCGTTTGCGCGTGAGCATGCCCCACTCGAGCTGAGCGGCGCCGCGGCCCGAGGCGCCGGTGGCGTTGCCGGAACCGATCCAGGCGACAGCGCCGGCGAGGGCGAGTTTCTGATTCGATCCGGACTCGCGCACGACGACGCCGTCGGCCGCGAGTTGCGCGATCGCACGCGCTTCGCGGGCGCTGTGCCCGCGCGAGGGTGCGATGATGAGCGTCGTTTTCGCCCCCGTACGGGCGTGCCGCCGCAGGGCCACCGTCAACGGCGATGTCGCCACGCGTTCGGTCTCGACGATGACGGCCGCGCCGTGCGCGCGCTCGACGAGTGCGACCTCCCGCGCCAGCGCGACGTCCTTGCGCGTCGCGAGCGCCCGGTCGGCGCCGCCACGTCCGCCGAGCGCGTCGCGCACCAGGCCGACGTCGTTCGGATCGTCGTCGGCGACCACGATTTCCGGGCCGCGTTTGGTCCAGTTCCGATCGTCGAGAAACGCGACGCCGTCGCACACGGCGGCCTTGAGGTGGAACGGTGCGCGATCGCTCGGCAGCAACGACACCGTCGCGCCCGCCGCACGCAGAGTCCGTGCCGCCTGCGCGTTGCAGCGCGCGCCGAACGGGTTGCGATACGGGTCCGCTTGTAACGTCACCGCCACGTGCGCGCCGCGTCGCGCCGCACCGAGCAGCGCGTCGCGCACCGGGCCGGGCGGGAGAAAGTACGAACCGAACGCGACGTCGCGCGCGACGCCGATGCGCGTGAGAACGTCGGGGACGGACGAAAGCGAAACTGCCACACACGTTCATCACGCGCGCGGGCGGCGCGGCTAGTGCGTTACGGGACCACCGAAGTCGCGATTTGGACGAGCTCTTTGAGATCGAGGTCGCCCACGAGCGCGAACGCGAGGCCTTCCTCGCGCCACGCGAGCAGCGTCGTCGGACCGTCGCGCACGAATTGACCGTCGTGCTTGTCGAACGAGATCGTCCGCGGCGAGAGGCCGGCAAAGTCGATCGCACGATCGGTGGCGTTCTCGAACAGCGACAGCGTGCGAATGCCGTCGGAATAGATGAGGTGCAGGTTGCGCAGCCCCTTGATGTTCGAGACGTCCGCACCCGAGAGCACGAAGCCCTCGGGCAGATACCTCGGCGTGATCGGCTTGAAACCGGCATCCGGGATCGCGTTGGGCAGCGTGCGCGGCTCTTGATACGACCGCCCGTGCACCGTCACGAAACCGGCCGGAATGGCGGCGCTGAAAATGGATGCCGGGATGTCCTCGGTGTACCGGATGTCCTCGTAGCGCGTGTTCCACGCGAGCGAACCGTCGCTGTGATACGCTTCCTTTGCGAGAACGACGTGCGTTTGCGTGTCGATCCATAGCCGCATGGCGCGTTCGCCGGTGAAGCGGCTGACGAGGTCGACGACGTCCACCTTGCGGTTCGCCGTGTTGCCGGAAGCCGTGCGGACGGCGCGATAGTTGCCGTCGACGAGCGCGATGTCGTCGACGACGGCGACCGGATCGACGGCAGCTTTGTTTTCGGTGACGACGACGCGCTTGCGCTGCGGATCGACGTCCCACGACATCGCGCCGTGGCTGATGACGTACTGTCCGTACAGCACGTGCGGCGTGAGATACGTTCGCCGCGTCTGCTCGGGCGCGCGGTGCGCGATCTGTGACGCGACGGCGAACGAACGCGTCTGGCCGCCGCGGACGGACCACATCTTGCCGACGAACGACACGTGCTTGGGCGCGGCGACGGCCGCTACGAGGAGCGGCCGTGCATCGGTTCCGCCCTGCATGCGGGCGAGCATGGGCGCGGGCGCCCGAGGCGGCGGTGTCGCGGCGCGAACCGCGGGGTGCGGCGCCGGAGCCGCTGCGAGCAGCGCGAGCGCCGCGACCGCGAGGCTAGTGGACCGCACCGCTGGCGTCGTCGAGTGTCGCGGCGTCGGCGGTATCGATGTACGAAGCGGCGGTGGAGGTGGCGCTGCCCCGATCTTGCGTGTCCGAGGTGTAGACGGCGGGCGAGGCGCCCGGCCCGAACGGGTTCTGCTGGGCTTGCGCATTGTGCTCGTCGAGGAAATAGTTCGCGTTGACGCCGGCGGCGACGGGCTGCGGATGTCTGAAGGTCGGTCCGAGATACGCCGCGATCGCGAGTGCTGCCGCGACCGGTACGGCGATACGCGGGCCCCAGCTCACGCGCAGGCGCTGCGCCCATGACGGGGTCTCGTGACGGACGGCATCCCACACGCGTGCTTTGACCAGCGAAGGCAGCTCGAGCTCCTCGGCATGCGCGGCGTTGCGCAGCATTTCGCCGAGCGACGCTTCCTCGTCGTAGAGCGCGTTGCACGCGCCGCACGCCGCGAGGTGCGCGAAAACGGCGGCGTCGGCTTGAGGGGTCAGCGCGCCGTGCAGGTAGTCGATGAGGGATTCACGTTCGTAATGTTGCGTCATTGTTGTTCCTGTTGCGCCCGGGTCACCAACCGGCGAAGAAGCGCTCTCGCCCGGTGGAGCCGCGATCGGACCGTTCCGATCGAACATCCCATGATGTCGGCTATTTCCTGGTAGCTATACTCCTCGATATCGGCGAGAACCACGACTTGGCGCTGCTCGGGGGAAAGCTGGGCGAGCGCCTTCGAGAGCGGCTCTCCGAGCTGACCCGCCACGTAGTCCTCGATGGGATCGACGGCTAGGGGCCGCTGACCACCATACTGCTGCGGTGCGTTGTCTTCCGGGATCTCTTCTTGGAAACGTCCTTTCCGGCGCCGAAGTTCATCCCGATACAAGTTCGTGACGATTCGGTAGATCCACGAGAGGAAGGACGTCCCGGGCTGGAACGACCGCCAGGCCCGGTAGACGCGAATGAACGCGTCTTGGGTCAGGTCGCGAGCGTCCGCTTCGTTGCCCGTCAGACGGTAGGCGAAGTTGTACGTCGCCTTGCCGTACTGGGCCATCGCTTGCTCGAGGAACGCCGACGCTTCACGTGAGGGCGGCTCGATCGGCTTGCGCGGGACCCCCATCGGGATCAGAGCCTTCGATTCATCGTCGGATTCGGCCTCGCGGCGAGGCCGGCGCTCACTTACAGCTGTTCGCCGCTGGGATGATCACCTTCGACGCCGCGTCCTCGTGCTTGGTCGTGAACGCGGCGATGTCGCCGAGATCGCGGTCGAGCAGGTGGGCGTCGTTGAGCGAGCTGACCGTCTTGTGCCTGGGATCGAACGTCGTTTCGGTGTCGCGCAAAAACCCGGAAAGCGGCGTGGGCGTTTGCATCGGCCCCCCGCGACCCACGGTTGTGTTGGGCGCGTTGGACCGAGCCAGGTTCTGCTCGCTCTCGCTCAGCGTGCCGAACCGCCGCATCCGCTCCGTCTCGACGAACCCGCTCATCGCATCCAGCTGAACCTTTTGCGCGCTCAGCACGCCGGTCAGCGTCGAGCGAAGATCCCGCAGCGTCTTCGCGTCCTCGGGCTTCGTCGTGGCCGTCACGTCCAGGGCCCCCGATTTGAGCGCCTCGGCGAGCACGTCGATGTTCTTGACCATTTGATCGACCTCGCGGTCCATCTGCATCAAGTGCAGGTCGCGAGCTTCGTTCGAGTCTTTGACGACGTAGTCGAAGATGCGCTTGCGCAGGCCGCCGTAGGTGCGGTCGTTCTTGAGCGCGGCGGCCACGGCCGGCGCAATCGCGCGCCGGATCGCGGTGCAAACCGGCTTCGCCCGCGTCGTCCCGATCAGCGGCAGCGTCGTCGCTTGGGGGATCGGCTCCAAGTTGAACGGGTTGGTCGGGCTGGGCTTCGGGATGGGCGCCGGGGACGCGACTCCCAGCAGCAGTGTCCCAAGGGCGACGTATGCGAGCACGATGCATGCTTCGACAGCCCAAGGCCCGTTCCGGCTTACGAAAAGTTGACGCGCGGCCGATACTCCCCATACGCGGCCCCGGCAGACGTCCGCCGGCTGAACCGCCTCGGGTGAGGACGTCGCTTCGTTTTGGGATCGGTTCACGGATGAACTTCCCGCTCGCATTGGGCAGTGCCGACGGATTCGGCGTAGGGCTTTGGATCGTGGTGATGGCGGTGACCGTCCTCTCCGCGATGCGGCTGCACGCGCTCGCGGCCGCGGTGCGCAGGGAACACGGCGCGGCGCTCGAGCAGCGCGAGCAGCTCTTGAACGCGATGACCGATGGGATGTACGTCGTCGACGGCCAGCTGCGGATCGCGCACGTCAACGCCGAAGCCGCCCGGCTCCTGGGCAGCAGCGCCGATGAACTCGTTGGCCGAGCGCTCCAAGACGTCGTCGACCCGCTGGCTTCCGAGCTGCTTGCCGACGTGCGGTGCGCGCGGCGCACCGGTGAGCGAACGGAGCGCACCTACGCGCCGCCCGCGACGGATTCGGTGATCGAGGTGCGCGCCACGCCGGCGGGTCGCGAGGTCGTCGTCTCGCTGCGAGACGTCGGCGAGCAGGCGCGGATCGCGGCGCGCGCGCGCGACTGCGATCAGCGCGTGCGCCTGCTGGCCGACAACGTCGACGCCGTTTTATGGACGACCGATCTCGAGGCGCGTTTCACAAGCGTTGCCGGGGCCGCGCTCGAGGATCTCGGTCTGCGCGCGGACGAGCTGGTCGGGCGCTCGTCGGCCGCGCTCATCGCGGAGCACGTGCTGCGCGACGTCGTCGCGGGCACGCCGGTGCGCGCCGAAACCGTGCGCGGCCAGCGCTGGCTGCGCCATCACGTCGAACCGCTGCGCGACGCGGCGGATGCGATCGTCGGCGCGGTGGGCGTGTCGCTCGACGTCACGGCGCTCAAACGCGCGCACCAGCGCTTGTTCGAGAGCACGCATCGCGACCGGGTCACCGGCCTGCCGAACCGGCTCTCGCTCGAGCAGCGCATCGACGAAACGATCGCCGACGCGCGGCGCGACGGCCGCCGCTGCGCGCTTCTGTTCGTCGGTCTCGACCGCTTTCGCACGATCAACGACGCGCTCGGCCACGGCGCCGGCGACGACGTGCTGCGCGACGTCGCGCTGCGCCTGCAGGAGACGCTGCGCGCCGGTGACGTCATCGCGCGACCCGGCGGCGAGGAGTTCGTGATCCTCATGCCGCGCATCACGTCGAACGCTGAGGTGGAAAGCGTCGCGCAGCGGCTGCTCGGCGCGCTCGCGCTGCCGGTCACGACGCGCGGCCGGGAACTGTTCGTCGATGCGAGCGTCGGCGCGGCCATCTTCCCCGAGCACGGCGACGACACCGAGTCGCTCGGCGCGCACGCCGACGCCGCGATGCAGCGCGCGAAGACGCTGGGCGGCGAACGCTTCGCGCTCTACGATGACGATTCGTTGCAAGCCGCGGCCGTCGAACGGCTCGCGCTCGACAACGACTTGCGCCACGCCGTTGCGCGCGACGAGCTGCGCCTGCTGTACCAGCCCGTCATCGACGTCGCGACGCGCCGCATCGTCGGCTGCGAAGCGCTCGTGCGGTGGCACCATCAAACGCGCGGCGTGGTGCCGCCGGGCGTATTCATCGCGATCGCCGAGCAGAGCGGCGCGATCGTCGCGCTCGACCGCTGGGTGTTGCGCGAAGCCTGCGCGACCGCCGCCCGCGTGCGCACGTACGAGCCGGGATTTCGCATGGCGGTCAACTTGTCGCCGTACGATCTGCGCGAGCCCGATTTTCCCGACGTAGTCGCGACGATGCTCATCGAACATAGCCTGCGGCCCGGCGCGCTCTCGATCGAGGTGAACGAACACGATCTGCTCGACGACGGCGTCGTGCTCGCGCTGCGGCGTATCTGCGCGCTGGGCGTCGAGGTAACCGTCGACGACTTCGGCGTCGGCTACGGCAGTTTTCCGTCGCTCAAGCGCTTGCCGGTCACCGCGCTCAAGGTCGACCGTGCGTTCATTCGCGATGTCGCCGAAGACGCGTACGACCGCGCGATCGTCGGCTCCATCGTCTCGATCGCCAAGACGCTCGGGCTGCGGGTCACCGCCGAAGGGATCGAGACCGAAGAGCAACTCCGGTTCGTGGCGTCGCTTGGTTGCGATGAAGCCCAGGGCTTCCGATTTGGTGCTCCTATGACGGACGCCGAGCTGGAGGGCGCGCTGGCGCCACGCCCTCGCTTGCAGCTGGCCGAACGGGCAGCCTCACTCTAAGGAATCCCCCAGATTCCGGGCCTGACACCCGGCCCTAGCCGGGGTACCATCTCTGTGGATAAGGTGAGGAGGGTAACCCGGTGGCGATCATTTGGAAGGCGGAAGACGAAGCGGAGCGGGTGCTGCGACAGCGCCGCGCGTTCCGCGAATGTCTGACCTCCATCGCCGAGCCGTCCTCCGACGTGGATGCCGCCGAGCTCATCTACGGCGAGCTGGTCGCGAACACGGTCCGGTATGCCAACGGCGCGGTGGAAGTCCAACTCGAGCTCGTCGATCATACGCCGCCCGTGCTGGTCGTGCGCGACCATGGGCCGGGGCTTCGCTGCCACCCGTGGGCCCCGCGCCGCGATCCGTTTGCCGAATCGGGGCGGGGCCTGGGGATCGTCGAATTGCTCGCGCGCGATGTCGCCGTGCAGGACGCGGAAGGCGGCGGTACGGTGATCCGCGCCGTGCTGCCGGTGATGCCGCGGCGCGCCGCGTAGCTAGCGCTCCAGGCGGTAGTTCACCTCGATCGAACGCGGGCGGGCGACGTGGTCGCCTTGCGCGTTCGCGAACGTGATGAAATACCGGTCGTTGAAGAGATTGCGTACGCGCAGCGCCAGTGCGCCGCGGCCGAGCGCGATGCCCTTCTCGACGTCGAACGTGACGTGCGGCGGCACCTTGCACGAGTCAGATCCCACGCCGGTCTTCGGATCGGGCGGGCAATAGGGGTTCGAGAATCCAGCGGACACGTCGGACGGCGCCGTGGTCAGACCGCTTCCGTACTCCACGCTAGCCGAGAACCAGCCGTTGTGACGGTCGTTGATCAGCACGCCGCCGCTACCGTCCCAGCGCTGATCGTGATCGGCGGGAACCCAGTCCGGCGTCGTGCCGCTGAAACACGGTGCGAGCAGCTGGGTTTCGCAGTTTTTCACGACCGCGTACGTGTGCGTGAACGAGGCGTAGATGCGCCCGGCGCGCGCGAGCGGATATTGGTATGCCACGCTCTGCGTGCCGATCCGGCCCAGTCCGAAGTTGATGTCTTGGTGCAAGTTCGTCGTGCCTACTTGCGTGTCGTCGATGAGGTCGGCCGCGTTCTTCTGCGCGATGCGCACGCCGACGTCGCCGCGTCCGACGGCAATGTGTCCGCCGACCTCGTAGTCTGAGTCACGCTGCGGACGCAGGTCGAAGCCGCCGCTCGCAGGTTGGATGATCTGCGCGCTCGCCGGCGATAGGTTCTCGAGCGAGAACGGTGTGAAGAACCGCCCGTAATACGCGTACAGGCTAACCCGGTCACCGAAGTATCGCGTCAACTTCACCCGCGGGCTCAGCTGCCCGAAGCCGCTGGTGAAATCGGTCGAGACGAGTTGAAATGAATCGGCCCGGACACCGTAGTCCAGCTGCCATGCGCGACTCATCCGCCAACTGTCCTGAACGTACGTCTCGGCGATCCGCCCGGTGTTCGGCGCGGCATCGGACACGGTGAACGGCTGCGCCGAGAATGGGTTTGACGGCTGCAGCGTGATCGCGTATCGCTTCGAGACGGTCGTGACGCCGTAGACGGCGCCCGCGCGAATTTCGTGCGTGGCACTGCGGAGCGCGTAGTCCGCGTTGAAGCGATAGTCGGTCGACGTCCGGTCGGAGAACAGCGAGACCGCGCACGCCGTAACGTCGGCGCTGCAGTCCGGGCTACCGTTGGCGATACCCGCCGCGAAGTCGTTGGCCTGATCGGGGAAGTCGCGGATACGCGAGCGTTTGATCGAAGGGCCGAATGAAAACGAGCCATGGTCCCCGATCGCGCGCCTGAATTGCATCGCGGCGAACAGGTCGTCTTGTTTTTCGACGTCGTCCTGTGCGGCCGGCGCGCCCGCGCCGACGTTGGGCGGGATCTGGTAGGTCTGCAGCGTGTGCGCGATGGTCAAGTTGGCGAACGAACTCGCGCCGTACGGGAGCGACAAGCGCAAGAACTGGTTCGCCGAGCTGCCCGCGTCGTGCGGCGCGTCGGGTGAGGACGGATCGAGCGCGCGCCCGTCGCGGCCCGTTCGAGCCGCGATGAGCATCGAGCCGCCCCGGCCTGCGGGCGCGTGAAACCCGAACGTCACGTCGTTACGCGCAAACGCACCGCTCGTCGCGTCGAACGAGAAGCCCGCCGGACCGGGCGTGCCGCCGCGCGTTGCGATGTTCAACACGGCGCCGAACCGTTCGCCGTATTGCGCCGGATACGCGCCTTCGAGAACTTCGGCAAAGCCGACGTCACCCGCATCGACCTCGTTGCCGATCACGCGGTTGAGCGCTTGCGGCAGCGCGACGCCGTCGACGACGTAATTGATGTCGCCGTGGTCGCCGTTGATGTGCACGACGCCGTTCGCGCCACGTGCGGCGCCGGGGACCTGGAGGAGCAACTCCGGAAAGCTGCCCGCGGCGGGGGAACGTGAGATCGTCTCGGTGTTGAGCGTGACGTCGGTACCGGCGCGCCGGAGTTGCGTGGCGTGCGAGCTGACCGAGGTCCGCCCGATGGTCTTGATGGGCTTGAGGTCGAGGTTGACGCTCTCGCCGTTGGATGCGACGTCGATGTCGAGGACGGCGGCGAGCGATCCGCTCTCGCTCGAAAGCGTGTAACGCCCGAGCGGTACCGCGCTGAACGCGAACGCGCCGCGCGCGTCCGTCGAA
>JAXDMA010000056.1:0-5576 GCA_034666305.1 Vulcanimicrobiota bacterium | reverse complement strand
CGTACGTCGGCGCGCAGACGTTCGAAACGCTCGGGCTCCAGCGCGAGATCGTGGAGACGTGCTTCCCCGGGATGGCCGTGCACGTGCAGTCGCTCGGCTTCGACGAGCTCGAAGAAGACTTGCGCGCATGGGACGCGCTCGCGCGCGACGCGACCGAGCTGCCGCAGCGCGGACTCTTTCGCTACCGCCGCGACGGCGTGCGCCACGCGTTCGATCCGCCGCTACTCAAGAATCTGCGCAAAACGATCGTCGCGCGCGACGAGGACGCGTTCTTCGTGCTGTCGGACGCGCTCGAAGCCCGGCCGGCGATCAACTTGCGCGACCTCGTCGAGCCCGTGCCGATCGGCGACCCGATCGCGCTCGACGACGTCGAGCCCGAAGACGCGATCCTCGAGCGCTTCGTCACGGCCGCGATGTCGCTGGGCGCACTGGGACCCGAGGCGCACGAAGCGGTCGCGCTCGGTGCGAAGATCGCCGGCGCGCGCAGCAACGGCGGCGAGGGCGGCGAGGACCCCTCGCGCACGCTCAACGAGATCAAGCAAGTCGCGTCGGCGCGTTTCGGCGTGTCCGAAGACTATCTCGCCACCGCCGGCGAGCTCGAGATCAAGATCGCGCAAGGCGCGAAGCCGGGCGAAGGCGGCCAGATCCCGGGCTTCAAGGTGACCGCGGAGATCGCGGCGCTGCGCGGTGCAGCGCCGGGCCAGTCGCTCGTGTCGCCGCCGCCGCACCACGACATTTACTCCATCGAAGATCTCGCCCAACTCATCTACGACTTGCGCCGCGCGAACCCCAAGGCGAAGATCGCGGTGAAGCTGGTCGCGCAATCGGGGATCGGCTTCGTCGCGAGCGGTGTCGCAAAGGCGTGGGCCGACGTCGTGCACGTCGCCGGACACGACGGCGGAACGGGCGCGTCGCCGCTGGGCTCGATCAAACACGCGGGCCTGCCGTGGGAACTCGGCCTGGTGGAGACGCATCATACGCTGACGGCGAACGGCCTGCGCGGCCGCGTCAAACTGCGCGTCGACGGCGGCTTCAAGAGCGGGCGCGACGTCGTGCTCGCATCGATGCTGGGCGCCGACATGTTCGGTTTCGGCAGCGCGCTGCTGGTCGCGCTCGGCTGCATCTACGCGCGGCAATGCCATCAGAACACCTGTCCGGTCGGCATTGCGACGCAGGACGCGGCGCTGCGCGGCAAATTCCCGGGCACCGCGCAAGACGCGGAGACGTTTCTGCGCTACGTCGCGCGCGACGTGCGGCGGCGGCTCGCGGCATTGGGTGCGCGCTCGCTCGACGAAGTTCACGGCCGCAGCGATCTGGTGCGCCCGCGGTACGACCGCGCGCGCGGCATCGATCTCGACGAGGTGCTGCGCCTGCCCGAGACGCGCGCGCCGCTCGACTTCGCGCGCGTCGACGACGCGCATCTCGACGACGAGGCGATCGCCGGCGGGACGCAGCGCATCGCTCCGGCGGACCGCGCCGTGGGCGCGCGCATGGCATACGATGCGGTCGTGCGCAAAGCGCGCGGCGAGTACGTCGCTCCGGCAACGTATCGGTATGCCGGCAGCGCGGGCCAGAGTTTCGGTGCGTTCCTCACCGCGCCGCTTTCGCTGGAGATCGACGGCGACGCGAACGACGGCGTCGGCAAAGGCATGAGCGGCGGCGTGCTGATCGTGCGCGGCGCGGGGCGCCCGGAGGAGCCGGCGATCGGCAACGCGTGCTTCTACGGCGCGCGCGGCGGCGAGGCGTTCGTGCGCGGCGCCGCAGGCGAGCGGCTCGCCGTACGCAACAGCGGCGCGACGATCGTCGTCGAAGGCGCCGGCGACCACGCGTGCGAGTACATGACGAAGGGCACCGTCGCGATCCTCGGGGCCACCGGACGCAACCTCGCGAGCGGGATGACCGGTGGCGAGCTGTTCGTGCTTCGCGCGCATGCGAAGCGCTTGGGTCCGACGCCGCTGGTGCCGCACGACCTCGATGCGGACGCGGCGGAGCGGCTGCGCGCGCTGCTCGCGCGTCACGCCGCGGCGACCGGTTCGCAGCGCGCGCGCGAGTATGTCGACGGCGATCTCGACGAGCTCGCGGCGTTCGTGCGGCTCGCGGTCGCCGTGCCGCAGCCTGCCGTGGTGGCCGTCGCCCCGTAACGAGCATTGTTTCCAGCTCTAAGATAGGTCTTACAAGCCACGGAGGCGGGCGGGAGGACGCTTGCCCTAGAGCGACAAACCGAGCCGGATTCATCGCTCCGAAAGACACGGCCTTGGCGAACCTGACGCTGTATGACCACTTGGGTGTTGCTAGAGACGCAACACTCGAGCAGATACGCCGCGCGTACGATACGTGCTTGGCGTCTGCGCACGGCTCTGCCGGCGTCGTCGCGATGCTCTCGGAAGCGTGGGCGACCCTTAGCGACCCGCAGCGCCGGTCGCGTTACGACGCTGGACTCGGTACCGGACAGCCGATGCGTCGTCGTCTCGACGCTCCGCAGGAGATGACCGTCACGAAATGTCCGGGGTGCGGGAACTCGCTGCGGGTACCCGCGCAGAAGCGCGGACGTGCAACCTGCCCTCGCTCCGAATGCGGCCGCGTATTCAACTGGGTGCCGGAACGCCCGGAGTTCGCGGAGCTCGCCGTTGGCTGCGCGGTGACCGGGGCGCAACACACGATCGAGTTCCGTCGCACGCATGAGACCGAACCGTTTACGATCAGTCCGGAGCGCGAGACCGATCTAAGCTCGGGCGAGCCCGTCAAGGCCCGAGGTGCGGCGGTAAAACGAGCGTTCGATAGCGACGATCTCTCGTTCGACGATTTCCGCTGCCCTTCTTGTAAGTTTAGCCCCCAATCCGGGGACTCCACGGTGGTCCGGTGCAGCCAATGCCGCAAGCTCTATTGCGGCGGTAGCGTCAAGAAAAACAGCGTGGGGAAACGCATCTATTATTGTCCGTGCGGTCATCACGGCGAAATCGCGGGAACGATCGAAAGCTTCGATGCGCGGAGCCGCGTCGATTCAGGCCAGAAATCGCTCCATCGCTCGCCGGGCGACGAGCGGCGTTCGTTGCAGCGGTAAGGTCTCATTCGCAAGCTGCACGATGAGCCTCCGTGATGGGGACGTATTACGAGCTCCTCGGCGTAGCGTCCGACGCAAGCGCCGCCGAAATAAAGGCGGCATATCGTGCGATGGTACGCCTCTTTCATCCCGATCAAAACTCCGCACCGAACGCCTCGGCTGTGTTTGTCGAGATCGAGGAGGCCTATGAAACGCTGAGCGACCCGGGGCGGCGCTCAGAGTATGATCGGGATCATGCGAGTTCGCCGGGAGTGCCCGATGCGGACTTTTTCGACCCCGAGCAAGCTGAGTACGAAAAATGTTGGGGTGAATACGACGCGCTGCTGCGAGAGCTCGATGAACGGCTCGGACGACTCCGGAAGTTTGAATTCGATGCCACATCCGCCGAGAGCGTCTTGAGCGACGTTCTCATTGAACTCGAACGCCTGTGTATCTCCGCGCGTGCCGAGGCGACCGACGGACTGGCCGGCGTAAAAGAGGCGGTCGGCAAGCTCAAGACCGCGCGCGAGCGCCTGGTTTCTTCGTGGAACCTGTTCAAGGAACGCTTCGCTGATGATCGGCGCCGGCAATGGGGGCGCATGAGCGTAACGAATGCCGCTACGAGCGCGCGGAACGAGTTGGACGCGTTCGAGCGCGCCGCTCGCGCACAACCGGACCAGCGCCCCACGTTTCCGCAGCACGGAGGCGAATGGTTTTGAAATGTTTGTTGTGGCAGTCGCAGTGTTTGCCGTTCACCTCGCGCTCGCGATTCTCGGTTGGTTCGGTGGTGTTAGTGCGCTAGCAAACCTGCCACGGTCAAAACGGCTCGCTGTGGTGCGGCGGGAGAGCGTACAACGGCTACAGCAGGAGGCGAATCGCAAACAGGATGCCGCAACCGCGGCGTGGGGGCCTTTTCAGGAGAAGATCGACGCATTACAACGGATGCAGCGGGCGTTTTGAAAACGCCGCCCCGCGGAGGAGCGCTCTCCAGCCGGGCGCAACCTCGCGGCGATGACGGCCGCCGAACGCGTCTGCGTGCACTGCCGCCTGCCGGTCGCGACGCCGTTCTGCGTCGCGTGCGGCGCCGATGCCGCGGGCGCGAGCTTTCCGCTGGTGCACACGTCCGGCGAGGTCGCCGCACTCATGCGCCGCGTCAGCCTCGGCGGGGGCGCCCTGCCGGGCTTCTGGACGTTTGCGCACGGCGCGCCCGTGCTGGGATCGCTGTACTGGCTGTTCTGGCTGCCGCTTCCGCCGATCTCGCTCGGGATCGCGGTCTATCTGTTCTTCCAGGGCAATCGCGTGGCGCTGCAGCGGCGGCGCTATCGCGATCCGCAGCAGTTCCGCGACGTCGAGCGCGCGTGGGCGATCGCCGGCGGCGTGCTGCTCGCGCCGATGCTGTTCGTGACGCTCGGGTGGGTGGTCGTGATGCTCGCGCTCCTCGGCCACGCCGGGTTGCTGAAATGACCGGCGCGACGCCGGCGGGTTGCTGGTCGTGCGGCACGCCGCCGGCCGGACGGTACTGCGGAACGTGCGGCGTCGAGCTCGCCGCGGGCGGCGGTACGTGGCAGGACACGGTGTATCTCGGGCCGCGCAACGCGGCGCTGTATCGCCGCGCGCCGCGCGAGATTCGCGCGCTGCTGCCCGTGCTGCTCGAACCGTTCCGGCACCTCGACGCCATCGCGCCGGGCCGCTGGCGCAACGTCGCGCTCATCGCCGTCATGGGGATCGCGCCGCTTGCGTTCGTCAGCTACTTCGAAAGCGTGAAGGACGCGGTCGACGCGTTCCGCGTGCTCGGGCTGTACTTCTCCGCGCTGTGGGCGCTCTTCTTCGCATCGGCGTTTCGCGCGACCGGGATCCGGTGGCGGCTTGGCCTCGCCGTCTACTTCGGGACGACGCTGGGGGCGATGACGCTGCTGCTCGCGTCGCTGCTGCTCAACCTCGAGCTGTTGCGCGCGCCGCTCGTGGCCGCGAAGAATCTGTGGATCTCCATCCCGTCCGCCATTGCGTTCATCGGGCTGCCGGAGGAGCTGACGAAGGCGCTCGTGCTCTTCGCGATTTGGCGCTTCGCGGGACAGCTGCCGCCGCTGCGCGCGTTCTTGTTCTACGGCTTGATCTCCGGGCTGGGCTTCGGCATCAAAGAGGGCGTGCACTATCAGCTCGGGCCCTACGCAGCCGCGGCGTCCCGCTCCCACGAGTTCGCCGGGTTCTATCTCGACAGCGTGCTGCGGCTGACGTCGCTGCCGTTCTTTCACGCGGTGTGGACGGGGATCGCCGCATGGCTGATCTGGTTCGGGGCGCGCATCCCGTCGGCGCGCGCCGGGCTGCTGGCGCTCGCGATTCTGGTTCCGGCCACGTTCCACGGGCTCTACGACGCGCTGGTCGGCCGTTCGCAAACGCTCGCGCTCGTCGTCGTCGGCCTGAGCATCGTCCTGCTCGGAATCTACGCCGCGTCGGCGGCGCAGTTCGAGCGCTGGTTCGGACTCGAGGTCGACGACGACGACGGCGTCGTCGTGCCGGTTACGGCTGCGGAGGCGGG
>JAXDMA010000055.1:0-34584 GCA_034666305.1 Vulcanimicrobiota bacterium | reverse complement strand
TTCTCCATGAATTTGATCATGACGGGCGTCGACAGGACCGGCGGCAGGCTCGCATCCTTGAACGTGCTCGCAAGATCCTCGCGGCGGACGACCGCCTCGAACGTTCCTTTGGCACCGATCGGAATGGACCGCATGGAGAACCCTTCTTCACGGCGACCAGAAGTACCCCATAGGACGTTCACCGTCACTTGTTCGCGCCGCCGGAAGGCGAGACGGGTCGTACATACGCTGGAACCGCAAGAAGGTCGATCGACCCGTTCTTTTCATTTCGACAGTTCGATCCACACCGGCGCGTGGTCGCTGGTCTTCTCCTTGGCGCGCACCGCTCGGTCGACGCCGGCAGCGACGAGCCGATGTGCCACCTGCGGGCTCAACATGACGTGGTCGATGCGCAGGCCCGCATCGCGGCCGAATGCGTTACGGAAGTAATCCCAGAACGTGTAGATCCGCTCGCCCGGGTGCAGCGTCCGCAGCGCGTCCGTCCAGCCCTGCGCCGCAAGGCGGCGGAACGCATCGCGCACCTCGGGACGGAACAGCGCATCGTCGACCCAACGCTCCGGCTTGTAGACGTCGAGCTCGGTCGGCATGACATTGTAGTCGCCCGCGAGCACGACCGGGATGCGGCGCTGCAAGAGGCTCTCGGCGTAGCCCAAGAATGCGTCGAACCACGCGAGCTTGTAGTCGAACTTCGGGCCCGGAGCGGGGTTGCCATTGGGCAGGTACAGGCACCCGATCAGGACGCCGTTCACCGTCGCCTCGATGTAGCGTGAGTGCGCGGCGTCGGGTTCGCCGGGCAGCCCTCTGCGCGTTTCGACCGGCGGCTCACCGCGCGTGAGAATGGCAACCCCATTCCAGCTCTTCTGCCCGAGCCAAATCGCGCCATACCCGGCGTCTCGTATCGCAGCTACGGGAAACTTTTCTTGCGGCGCCTTCAGCTCCTGAAGGCACACGACGTCGGGTCGCGCTTCCGCGAGCCATTCCAGCAGCACCGGCAGCCGCCCGTTGATCCCGTTGACGTTGTATGTCGCAATCTTCATCGGGAACCTCGCGTAGAGCATACGATCACACTGCCGTGTGCGCCGGCTTCAGCATCTGGTTCCTTCCGTCCGATGAACCTGATTGCCGATCCGAAGCGCCTCGCTCGGTTCTCGATCTAATTCATCGCTACGGAAGCGAACGCGCAACGAAATTCATTCGCACGCGCTTGCTCGCCATATTTGCGAATGCTATAATGTAGCTACGCGCACACGCGCACACAATATACAGCGACTCGGCCGGTGCAGCAACACCGACCGAGTCCGTCACCCGATGGAGTTAGCCACCGAATGACAAACGCTCGATTCGACGCGCTCGCGTCGAAAACCCCGGCGCGCCGTGGCGGACGCTTTCGCCACACCGAACGCGGCAGCATCGGCTTCTGCCTGGTCCGCGTCATCTGGCTGACCGCAATCTTCGCCCGCCGCGAATCGGTGACGATCGCAGAATACCGGCGCCGGTTCGGCGTCTCGCTGCGCTCGTTCCACCGCGACCTCGCGCTAGTCCGGCAAGCCGGCTTCTACCTCGAGACGGCAGCACCGGGCGATTACCGCGTGGTCTGCTTCGCGCGCGACAACGATGGGGCGTAGTGTGCAAGGACGACTGCGCTTGCAATGGATTCTGCCCGACAACGATCCCACTTGGCCCGATCTCGCAAGGAAGGTGGAGCTCGCCGCACACCGGACCCTACGCCTGGCGTGGCTGAGCGTGCTGCTGGTACCCGACCACTCGGCGCTCTATCGGGACATCGTCGGCGGTTCGGCCTCTCGATGCACGCCTTCCACCGCGATAAGCGCATGTTGCGCCGAATCGGCAGTACATCGTCGCGATTCTATGGCTTGACTTAGCACATTGCGCTACGTCGAGAAAATGCCCACTAGGATGTCATCCCATTCAAATCCCCCGATTCGTTCAAACGGTTCGGCATCGATTGGACGCGCGATCTTGGGCGAAGCGTATCTGACGTTGCGAGCCCTCGTGCGGGAAAGACGGCCTTGCGTCAACGCTCCTTTGCCGCCGTGCCAAAGCGCCAACGAGCCGGTCGAGAATCTCGCCGCGGTTCAGTGATCTACGCAGATTGGCGCGCACTGAGAAGCGTGCGGCGACGCGCACGATGCCGGGCGCCTGGCACGTGCGGGCGGCATAATGGGCGGGCCATGAAATGCAAGGGGGCGCGTCGACGACGCGTGAACGGAAGGGCGGTGCAAGCGTCTTTCGGCGACGTCCTGGACGTCGTCCGGGCCGCGGTGGACCTCGGCGCGGAACGCCGCGGCGGGCCGCTCTCCTCGCGCGAGCGCCGGCTGGTAGCACAGGTCCGCCGTCGCACCCCGCTCGGGGGCGAGGCGAAGGACGCCCTCGCCGTCGAGATCGCGGCAGGCGGCGACCCCCTCGGGGAAGCGCTTCAGCGGCTGCGGACACGCGCGGAACTGCGCGAAACCGGGTCCTTCTACACCCCGCGCGAGATCGTCGTCGCCATGGTGCGCTGGGCGGTCTCGTCGGAGACCACGATCCTGGTCGACCCCGGCTGCGGCAGCGGCCGGTTCGCATGCGAGGCCGTCCGGCAGGGCTCGACGGCGCGCATCGTCGCGATCGACGACGACGAGTACGCGACGCTCGTCGCGAGGGCCAACCTGGAGGTGCTTCGGCCCCGCCGCGCGGTGGTTGTGAACCGCGACTTTCTCAAGCTCAAGGCCATCCCGGGAGGACGCGGCCGCCACGCGAGGGTCGCTTTCTGCGGCAATCCCCCGTACGTCCGGCACCACTACCTGACGTTGCGGGCGAAGGAGCGCGGCGCCAAACTCGCCATCGAGGCCGGGCACCCGTCGTACCTGAACGCGGGCCTCCACACTCTTTTCTTCGCGAAGACGAAGCTGCTCGCCAATCGGCACGACGTCGGCTGCTACGTCACGTCGGCGGAATGGCTCGACAACACGACGGGCAAGGTCGTGCGCGAACTCTTCCTCAACGGCCTCGGCGGAACGCACGTGATGGTCGTGGACCCAGCGACCTTCGCGTTCGCCGGCGTGAAGACGACCGCGGCCATCACCCGCTTCGTGATCGGCGGGCCGTCCGAATCGAGGCGGCTCGCGGTGAACGTGCCGCTCGACCGGATCGGCGCCTTCCTCGACGGCGACGCCGGCCACGTGACCATCTCGAAGTCGAAGCTGGAGAACGCGAGAGGGTGGACCGATCTCGCGACCAACCCCGACCGGGTGGAGCACGACGGCCCGACCATCGGTGACCTGTTCCGTGTGAACCGCGGGACGGCGACCGGCACGAACGCGTACTTCGCGCTAAAGCGCGAGCGCGCGCGCGACCTCGGCATCGAACGGCATTGCGTCCCGACCGTGACGAGCGCGGACGAGATCATCGCCGCGAACGGCGTCGTGCACGACTCGCCGGCGCTCAAGGTCGTCCTCGACCTGTCGCCGACGTTCGACCGCAAGGCCGACCGCGTCGTCGACGCCTACCTGCGCTCGGGCGAGACCGCTCCCGAGGGCGAGACGCCGCCATCGCAGGGCTTCAACGCCTCGCAGCGGCGCAAGGTCTGGTATAGCGTCGCGCTCTCGCGTCCGCCGATCGTCGCGACGTACATGGCACGGAGGCCTCCCGCTTTCGCCGCCAACCCAAACCGGCTCGGGATCCTCAACATCGCGCTGGGGCTTACGCCGAAGCGGACGCTCACCGACGAGCAGATCGCGCTCGCCGTGAACGAGCTGAATGCCGCGGGGACGGACCTCGAACGCTACGCGGTCCGCTATTTCGGCAACCTGCGGAAGTATGAGCCGCGCGCCGTCGCCGCCCTGCCGCTCCCCGAGGGGCTGCGCCACCTCGTTGAAGCCGCGGAGGCTGCGGCCAAGCCCTGACGCGCCGACCGGAACGCAAACGGGGCACCCGCGAGGGCGCCCCGTTCTGCTCGGTGGCGAAGAGCCGGCCTAGCTGATGACCGTGACCGTCGCCGGGACCTCGGCGTGCGCCGCGACCGGGGCTTCGGCCGGGGCGGCGGCGAGTGTCACGGTCCCCGCGACGTCAGCCTGGCCCTCGGAGAGCGGCTCGCCAGTCGCGCCGTCGCCGGCGTCGCCCGCGGCGTCCTTGTCCTCGTTCGCCGCCAGCGACGGGAGCTCGAGGCCGATCTGCTGCGCGACGTACGCCGCGCCCTTGATGATCGCACGGTGGCCCGTCGAGACGCGGGTCGCCGTGGCGACGCCCAGATCGCTCCAGGTCTGGTTCGTGCCGCGGTGCCAGTCGACCGAATCGAGCTTGTCGATCGCCAGCTCCCAGCCGTGGGCGCCGTCCTTGCGGATCGCCCAGCCGATGCGGGCCAGGATCGCGAGGCCGGTGTTCGTGAAGAACAGGAACCCCGCCGAGCGCAGTTCGGCGAAGCGCGCCTGCACCTGCTCGGGCGTGAGATCCGCGTACTCCTGGAGCTTCGGGATCGCCGCCGTCGCGCGGTTGAGGTACGCGACCATGAACTCGCTGGCCGCGAGGTACTCGGGCGTGTGGCTGCTGCGGAACAGCGACTTGGCCTTGTCCTCGAAGTCCTCGTCGCCGATGCCGTACCCGCCCGTCAGGAACGTCTTGACCGCCTGGCGGACCATGTTCGCCAGGAACAGGCCGGGGCTGTTCTTGCCGAGCTTGAGGTTCGTCGAGTCGGTCTTCTCCTTGAAGATGCCGCAATACTCGACGAGGTCCATGACGAGGCCGTTCGCCGGGTGGCGGCGGTCGTACACGGCCAGCAGCGACTTCGACATCTGGCGGCCCTTGCTGCAGTCCGCGAAGTCCTGGTGGATCTGACGGATGTCGGCCGACAGCGTGATCATGATCGGGATCGACGAGCGGTTGAGGCGCTCGACCGCGGCGGTGTCGTCCTTGACCTTCTCCAGGATCTGCGTGAGCGCGGCCTGGCGGTGCTGCCCGTCCGTGATCGTCAGCACCGGCTTCATCGGCAGGTGGACGAACGCGTAGCGGCTCGGCGGCTGGTCGTCGCCGTCGATGCGGACCGTGTGGATCTTCGTCTTCGCCATCACGTTGGCCGTGAGCCCCGGCAGGATGAAGACGCCGTTCGGCACGGTCTCCTCCAGGTAGTTGACGATGGCCTCGGTGTGCTTCTCGTCCTTGGGACGGTTGCTCTTGTCCTGGACCTCCTCGATCGTCGCGACGTTCTTCGCGCTGTTCGAGGAGAGCATCGAGGAGACGAAGTTGAACGGCAGCGTGCCGAGCACCATCGGGCGGTCGCCCTGGTCGAACAGGACGCCGTTGACGATGGTACCGCCGCTGATCACCAGCTGCTGCTGGGCCGCGCGGCTCGCCGCTTCGAGGTTGCCGTGATAGAAGATCGTGGCGTTCCCGACGAGCTTCTCCTCGGGGCCGCGCACCATCTCGGTGACGTTGCCGCCGGCCGGCGGCGCGCTGGCCGGGACGGGCTGAGGTGTGTTAAAGTACATCTGGAGTTAGTCTCCCTGGGGCCCCCGCATCAGAAGTGCGGGGGCCCCGGTCTTTTGTGTGTCCCGGCCCCTTTTTACGGGGTCTCGGGGTGCGATCTTCACCCCGGGAGGGGTGCAGAAGCGACCGCACGACTCGACTCTAGCTGATTCTGATCTTGGTTACAAGTAGCTGAGGCCGTCTCGGCGAAGTTTTTTCGGATTTCCGGCTAGCGAAGCGCCGTCGACGACCCGAATAAAGCAAGTACCTTGCCTGGCCCGTCTCGACATCGTTGCACGAACGTGCTTCAAAATGCAACGCCGTTGCTTCCCGGCGCACGCACCTTGCACCGTCCCCAGCCTGCAAGTGCGCCCTGATTTGGAACGAATCCGGCGCGAGGCCGCCGGCTTGATCGGCCAAGCGCGGCGCTTGCCCGTCCGACGCGGGAGTGGCGTTAGGCTCGCCGCGCGTCCAGGTCGCCGACGAGGCCGTCCGCCGCGGCGCGCCTCAGGCTCGGCAGAGAGAGGCCGATGGCATCGGCGACGTACGCCGCGCCCGCGATGACCGACGAGTGGCCCGTCGATACGCGGTTCACGTTCGCGACGCCGAGCCTGGCCCAGACCGGATTCGAGCGATGCCAGTCGATCTCGGACAGCCGGGCGACGTGGCTTTCCCAGTCCTCGATGCCCTCCTCGCGGATCGCCCACCCGACGCGGGACAGGATCGCGAGCCCCGTCGACGTGAGGCACAGGAAGCCCGAGACGCGCAGTTCCGGGACTTCGCGGCGGACCTCCTCGGGCGTCTTGGCCGCATAGTCTCGCAGCACCGGAATGGCTTCCGTGACCGCGTCGATGAAGCTCACCGCGAAGGCGCTGGCATCGCGGTACGCGGGCGAATTGTACGGGCCGAGGTCGCGCTTCGCACGGATCTCGAAGTCCTGCTCGCCGATCCCGTAGCCGCCGGTCAGCAGTGTCTTCACGCTCTGCCGGATCATGTTCGTGAGGAACATGCCGCGGCTGTCCTTCGTGAGCTTGACGCTCGTCGCGTCGGTCTTCCCGCGGAAGAGCGCGCAGTTGTCGATCAGATCCATGACCAGGCCGTTCGCGGCGTGGCGCCTGTCGTAAATCGCGAGCAGGCTCGGTGGCATCGGGCGGCCCTTCGACGCGTCGGCGAAGTCCTGGTGGACCTGTTGGACGCGGTCCTCCAGCACGATCGTGACGGGGACGGAGCTGCGCGAGAGCTTCTCCTGCCACGCGCGCTCCGCGACAAGCTCGCGGAAGGCGTGCTCGATCGCCATCTGGCGGTGCTGGCCGTCGGTGATGCTCAAGGACGGATTCATGTCGAGCGGGATGTACGCTATGCGCGTCGCCGGCTGGCGTTCGTTCTCCACCTCGACGGTGTAGATCATCGTCCGCCGGTTCAGATTGACGGTCAGGGCCGGCAAGATGAACGCGTCGTCGAAGTTGTCGATGATGTACTGCTTGATCGTCTGCGCGTGCGCGACGTCTTGCGGCCGGTTGGTCGTGTCGTCGACTTCTTCGGCGGACGAGGTCGGCGCCGCGCTGCGCGAGCGCAGCGAGTACGTCGCCTGCGCGAACGGCATCGCGGTCGCGATCATCGGTCGCGGACCCTGGTAGAACAGCACCCCTTCGAGAAGCCGCCCGCCGGTGATCATGATGTCGTCCATGCCGGCGACGCGCGCCGCTTCGAGCGACGGGCAGTACACGATGCAGCCGTTGCCGACTTCTTCGTATCGGCGTCCCGATCGGTCGGTCTGTCCTGAAAGGGGAGCGCGGGGATGGTCCCCGACGCCACCCCCGTGTTGCCGGACCAGGGGCTCCGCAGTATAATCAGGCACGGCCGAAGTCGGCCTTTCTCCGGCGATCCGCCGTCTTTGACAGGAGACGGACCGCCGGGGGCTCTGGGATTGGCTTCGGTTAAGGGGCCCGGCGACTTGTCGCCGGGTCTTCCCTTTTCGTCGCCTACCGGAAAAGATACGCTCGCGAATGCTGAAAGTCAACGAAAGCCGGGAACGCCCCGGAGTTTGCCTCCATGGAGGCAAACTCGCTCGACTCGGACGCACCACGCCACGGTGACCGACGTCAACCCCGAATCGCCCCGCCCCATCCTGGGCGACCGGACTTAACAAATGCCTTGTTGGAGCAAGTGGTTTGGGGGGATAGGATGGTTTGTTTGGAGCGTTGTCCGCGCTCCTGGCCCGTTTCGTAAGGCGACGTCGACGTCGACCGAGCAGCGGCACGCCAACGGGCAGAGGGGACAGGGCTGTCGACGGATCGGCCCCGATCCTTCCTCTTTTTTCTCTGGGGGGTTCGCTTGCGAGAGCGACGCGTCTGGAGCAGATCGACGCGCGCGATGGGCGCGGTTCTGCCGACGGGCATGATTACTGGCCCCTTGGCGGAGCCTTCTCGCGATTTCGGGCGCGCTCCTTTGAGCTGACCTTCAGGAATTTACGCTTGGCTGCTTAGCAGTATCGCCTAGCATCTTACCGCATGCGACCGCTGCGGTCCTGACGCGACGAAGCGACGAGGAGCGCACCGCGCGGCCCGTGTTGCAGGTGACCTGTCGCATTGGAAGACAAGGACGGCACCCATGATGAGGGTGCCGAAGCCGGGGATTCTGCGGGCGATACTGACGCCCATCGGCCTCGTTCTCTACCCGCTCGGCTGGATCGGCGTGTTCTTGCAGTGGTTCGTGCACGGGATCACGCTCCAGAACCTTTTCGCGCCGGGAGACACGCAGGAGAAGGCGTTCCTCCAGAACGTCATCGATAAGCTGCACGCGATGCCGTACCTGCCATTGACGATGGTCGTCGTGTCGGTCCTGGTGATCGCGTTCCTCTGCGTCGAATTGGTGGTTTCGAGCCGGAATGCTCGGAACACCGCGGAGCAAGCGCCGTCGGCGACGGAAAAGGAACAGGGGCAGAGCGTCGTCACGCTCGTGGACAAGACGATCTCGTTGGCCCAACGACTGGCGCGCGACCTGGGTTTGTACATCGCCGGTCTGCCGTCGATCGAGGACACCGAGGACCTGGCGAAATGCCTTGACACGTTCGTCACCGAGCGGTGGACGGACGCGAAAGAATGGCTCGCGCTTCCCGACGAGCAGTTGCGCTACAGCATCTGGCTCGCGGAGAAACCCAGTGCGCGGCTGTTGTTCGCTCACGGCGACGCCAGCGTCAACAGGGCCAAGGACTACTTCAACTACGGCGAGGGACTCGCCGGCAGGGTGTTCGCGAGCGCGTCGCACGAACCGCTGAACGAAAGAGAGCCCGCGAGGCTCCGCGGATGGAAAAGGCTCACGAACACAAGCAGGTTCCGCGCGATCGTCATTGTCATCGTGCCGTTCGGCGACGGCCGTCCGCTCGGCGTCCTGAACGTCACGCGCATGCACAGCGAAAAGTTCGACCCGATCGCCGTGCGGGCGATCGAGCTTCTCGGATCGACGATCGGCGTCGCCATCGGCGCGACGGCGGAGCGCCGGGCCGGTCTCCTACGAGCCGGCCAGCCTCCGAAAGCGCTGCAGTAGGACCGCCGGCCGTTCACCCTCCTGCGGCGGCGCAACCGCCGTGGACGATGCCGCGCTCACGTAGCCGCTCGCGGACTGGATCTCGGCCAGGAAATCCGGGTCGACGCCGGATTCCGCCGGGTCGGCCGACTTGTCAGCCGCGTCGTCGGCGGTGACGACCGCGGAATTCTTCCTATGTCCGTTCAGCATGTCGGACCCCACACGAGCTTTGGGCCTCCACCTTCCCCACAATCGCCTTGTCCTCCCCTTCATGTGGACGCCCGGTCGAGTCGGTGGCTCGGCCAGGCACGATGCAACGCACGGCCTTGACTATGCAAAGCACCCACACGGTGTTTCGGCGCGAGCTGGTCGCGAGACGAGCGGGGACGTGGCGATTGGTCCATCGGCTCCTCCTAACGTCTGCGGAGTCACAGCGGTTCCGGCAACGTCGTGCCCGGCGCTTCGGCGACATTCCGCGAAGGCGCGACGCGGTAGTGGGCGCGAGTGCCCGCTAGCATCATGCGTGGTCGCGCGCGTCCCGAAGCGGCGGACAATCGGGGCCGCCGCGTTTGGCGTCTTCCGCCGCGAGCACGGCGGCGAGTCCTTCGGACGGCAGCCGCCCCGATGCCCGCGATTGCGTAGGCCTTGCCGCGGCGCGCACGTCACCGAGGCCGGATCCGCGGTCAGGGTCTCGTCCGACGGCGCCGGTTCGGGGGACGCCCCGCAGAGCATGCCGGCTTGCTCTTCGTCGGTGACGTCGAGATGGCGGAGAGACCGCATCGGCGAGGCTTCGCGCCGACGACGGACGTTCCCCTAGAGCGCAGCAGCCGACTGGCGCCTCGCCGGATCGCATCTCCTGAAGGGGCGCGGTCGTTGAGATGATGGGGCACGTCACCGTACGTGACTGCGGCGCAGTTCTGCGCGTCGTGTATTACCGGTCGCAGGTCGATATCGGTATGCTCCGTCGCGGAAGCGGTCCTGAATGGTCTACGGTGGATTTCAGCGGGCGTAAAAAGACGGTGAGTCACGCTTGGGCTTCGATATCGGTCCGTCCTATGGAGATGGGACCTGGCGTTGCTGACGACCCTTGCCGATGGTTTCTAATCTCAACCATCAGTCGGCCGATTTCGAAAATCGCCGCCATCTCGACCGATGCGACTTCGGCAATCACCCCCTTGTCCTGCTTACGCCGAAATTCCCGACCGTTGCACACCACGTGGTCGTAAACCGGTGTGAGGTCATAACCGAAATCCGGCTTTATCTTCCCCGAAGCCGTGAGAACGCCGGCGGCGATGGAGTGGTTGCCGCCGTGCACGAAACCGATGCCGATGGGCTCCCACAACTCGACCTGGTGATTCCACTCCTGCTTCCATCGACCCCAGCCGCCGTGTGGACGTAGTTTGGAGATCGACATCATGAGACGGTGCGGTTGCCATGGCCACGCGATGATGATGTCGCGGTCTAGGCGCAGTTCGCGCATCTCTTTGAGCTCCCAGGCAACGTTGCGGAACGTGCGTCCTACCGCGTCAAGCGGTTCAAATTCCGGGAAGAAAAGGGTGTCGGGAGAGTATGCGCTCGAGGAGACGTCGCGCGGATAGTGCAGAGTCGGCTCGACGATGGCTTGCGACTGGACAATGCGCCCAAGCGCGGTGATCAGCCACGGCAATGCTTTTGAATCCTCTGCCGCAAGGTCTCGAGCAAAGGCCATGATGCGCTTGAAACGCGTGGCCGGCGCTCCGCGTCGTTTTTCGATGGCACGCATAGCGCGGACGCCGGCGCTGCGACGCTCGGCTTCGCTTGGGCGACGAGGCTTAATAAGGCGCACGGTGATACCGGTCTCCAGCGGCTCGTCTTTCATGCCGGCGCATTTCCTTATCCGCCTCGTCGAACGCTCTTGAAGCACGAAATCGGCGTTCGGGCAAGACCTTTTCGGGGGCGCGGATATTCTCGGCGATCCGCACCGGCCGGACGCCACGCTACGAAACAGCCGGGCGACCTACGAACTGGGCCCAGTCGGTCGCGTAGCGCCGCGCGACGATTGTACCCTAGCCGGTGGCCGGGGTGGAGTGTTCCGCGGAAAGGTCATCGCGATGAACTTGCGCGCGACCACCCTTGCTCCCGCTACTAACCGTGAGGACGCTATCAAAACGGCTAAAATGGCGCTGTCTCACCGTTGTCGAATTTCACCGTTTAGGCTAAGAAATCGCAGAATTTCAGCAATCTCACGTCTTACTGTCGGCTTCGGTGAGTTTCCGTTCTGCGTATGCGATTTTGCGTTCCGCATAGGCCAGAACTTCGGCGACGTATTCCTCGTCTGACAGCCGCTTTAACCTGTCATAGCCGAAACGGCCCAGCAAATATTCTTCGCCGGGTAGCAAGACGCGGACACCAGTTTCTTTGAGCTCTCCAATGATGGCCGGCGCGTTGTCGCCAGCTTCAAGTATGCTTGCTCCGAGAACGAGGACCCTGTCGCCCTCTTTCACCTCGAGCACATTGATGGCGGACACTTTCCGCTCGACGATGCGGTCAATGCGAGCCTTGGCCGACTGAAGGCTGTCGACCGTTAGGTCTTTACCATTGGTCTCGATGAACTTCAAAAATTGGGCCTTGCTCATCGACATGCTAGCGCGCACGCTCCGTTCTCAACGCTATCAGTTTGCCTCGGCATCTCCTATCTGCCTTTAGATTCCCCGAAGTGGCAGATACTGCGTCATCGCCAGAATAAGGCTCAGGAGTCTACGATAGAGCGCTGGAGCATCGTCTATCTCATGGCTCGTCTCGCGAAGCGTCCTCACTTCGTGCAATGATTCTTCATGTATTCGATAGGCAGGATAGCGCGGCTTATGTCGGCGCCGTCCATCGGAGAGAAGATACACGTGATGATCACCTTGATTCTCGCCATAATAGTTCGGCTCATCGATCAGGACACTCTCCGCAGCGTTGAACCATACTACGTAGCCGACAAGCTCACGGCGATTTCCCGCTTCATCCACGAGGCGAACAACATGGTTGAGAACCGGCGGAAGAAACCGGCCGGTCCTCTTCACTGGAGAGCTATGCGCACTCGGCATAGCGTTCTGTTCGCTAGAGCAGCTTCTCAAAACGCTAAAACGTCAAAGCGCTAAAACGGAATCTCTTCTTCGTCCAGACTATGATCGTATTCACCGCCAGCACCGCCGCCGGCAGCGGGCGCTGCAGCACGCGGCGCGCGCTCGTACGAGCCGCCATCGTCGCCGCCGGCTCCGCGGTTCGCGCGGTCCAGCATCTGCATCGTGTTCACCACGACCTCGGTGGCCTTGCGCTTCTCGCCCTCTTTCGTCTCGTACGACCGAATCGACAGCCGGCCGTCGACCAGGCACGACATCCCCTTTTTGAGATACGTGTTGCAGGTCTCCGCGAGCTTGTCCCACGCGACGCAGTCGACGTAGTCCGTTTCCTCTTGTTGTTTCGAACGCCGGTTCACGGCCAGCGTGAACTTCGTTACCGCGGCGCCTGAGCCGACGTACCGGATCTCCGGGTCGCGCGTCAGGTTGCCCACGAGCGTTATGCGATTGAAAGAACCCGCCATCTCGTCATCCTTCTGCTAATTGTTTGCGCTGTCTGCCGCGATCATGCGCGGCTTGCGTGCCAGCACCCTGGCACGGTGCGGGCGGTCAGTCGCCTTTGCGGATCACCAGGGCGCGTAGGACCGACTCGTTCAGCCGGAGCAGGCGCTCGAGTTCTTTCTGCTCTTCGGGGCCGCTGCGAATGTTCATCACGACGTAATAGCCCTCGCGGACGTCGTCGATCTCGTATGCCAGGCGGCGCTTGCCCATCTTCTCGAGCTCGCCCACGACCTCACCGCCGCGGGTCTTGACCCCCTCGGCGATCGCGTCGGCGCGCTCGTCCACCTCGGTCTCTTCGAGGTTCGGGCGCAGGATGTAGGTGACTTCGTAGTCGGTGATCGTCGTGGCCATGATGCCCTCTCTGGACGCCGGCTGGGCCGGCGGCCCGGCGCAGGCGGCCGGGCAGCGGGAAGTCTCTCGGATGCGCAGAGGCACCAGGAGAACCCCCGGATGGTATCACGCGCCGGTGACCGGCGGCAAGGCCGGGTACGTCCCCTTAGGACCATCCCAGGCAAAACCAAGAGACTAGTCCGAGCACTGCCCGCCGGAGTACCACGTGTCGATCGCCGATTTTGCCGTAACCCGCCGCGTCACGGTCGCGATGATGGCCACCGCCATCGTCGTGCTCGGTCTCTTCGCCATCCCACGGCTCCCGATCGCCCTGCTGCCAAGCTTCCAACCGCCCGTCGTCTCGGTCACGGTGAACTACGGCAACACGTCGCCGGAGACCATGGAATCCACGGTCACCCGGCCGCTGGAAAACGCGGTCAGCCGCGTCTCGGGCATCGACTACATGCAGTCGACCTCCACCACGGGCCAGTCGTCCATCCGCGCCACGTTCAAGTTCGGCACGAACATCAACGTCGCCGCGACCGACATCCAGCAGCAAGTCGCGCGCGCCGCTACATCTCTCCCGAACGACCCCAATCTCAGCCAGCCCGTCATTCAAAAAGCCGACCCCAACTCGATCCCGGTCGTGCGGCTCTCCGTCACCGATCCGAGCCGCCCGCTGCGCGATCTGTTCGACATCTTCAACAACCAGCTCGCCGATGAGTTCGCCGGCGTATCGGGCGTCGGATCGGTCAGCGTGTTCGGCGGCGCGCAGCGCGCGATCATGGTCCAGCCCGACAACAACGTGCTCGCCGGCTACGGCCTCGATACGAACGCCGTCGTCAACAAGATCAAGACCGAGAACGTCGACGCACCGGCCGGCGTACTTGCCGTCGGCCCCAAAGAGTTCGTCATCCGCGCGAACGCGCTGTATAAGACCGCCGACCAGATCGCGAGCACCGTGCTGACCGTGAAGAACGGCGCGCCGGTCTACATCCGCGACGTCGCCAAAGTCTCCGACAGCATCACCGAAGTGCGCACGTTCTCGCGCCTGGACGGCGTGCCGTCGATCTCGATGGCGATCACCGCGCAGCCCGACGCCAACGTGCTCGCAGTGTCGCAGGGCGTCTACACCAAGATCGCCGACTTCCAGAAGCGCTATCCCACGATGCACTTCGGCGTCGTGTTCGACCAGCAGGGCTTCATCAGCGCCGCGGTCGTCGCGCTGGAGCACACCGCGATCTACGGTGCAATCCTCGCCGTGCTCATCATCCTGCTGTTCCTGCACTCGCTGCGTTCGACGCTCATCGTCGCGGTCTCGCTGCCCATCTCGGTGATGGGCACGTTCTTTGCGGCCTACATGCTGGGCCAGTCGCTCAACATCATGACGCTGGGCGGTCTAGCGCTCGCGGTCGGGCTGATCGTCGACGACGCCGTCGTCGTCATCGAGAACATCTACCGCCATCTTGCGATGGGTGAACCTCCACGCGAGGCGGCGCGCAACGCCACCGCGCAGATCTTTACCGCCGTGCTCGCGTCCACGATCACCGTCGTCACCGTGTTCGTGCCGCTGCTGCTCATCCCAGGCTTGCAGGGTCTCATCTTCGGACCGTTCGCGCTGGTTATCATCGTGGGCGTCGCGATCTCGCTGCTCGTCGCCACCACCACCGTGCCGATGCTCTCGAGCTTCATGCTCGACGAGCGCACCGTGCACGCGTCCGAAGCGCAAGCGGGTCACAAGCTCGGACCGTACCAGCGTTTCAGCGCGGGCTTCGACCGGCTCTACGGCCGCTTCGAGGGCATGTACCGTTGGCTGCTCGGTGCCGCAATCGACCGCCCTGCCGTCGTGCTGACTACCGGCATCGTGCTCTTGGCGCTCGCGCTCGTCGCGGTCAAAGCGGGCGTCGTGAAGACCGAGACGTTCCCGGCCTCGTCGTCGCGCTACGTGCAGGTCAACGTGCGCACGCCCAACGGGACGTCGGTCGCGGTCACCAACGACGTTTCGAAAAAAGTCGAAGACGCGCTGCGCAGCGATCCGCGCGTCGCCGACGTCTCCGCGTCGGTCGGTTCGGCCTTCGGCGGCGGCGGCACGCGCGTCGTCACCAATCAGGCGTCGCTGGCCGTCGCGCTCAAAGCGGACGTGAGCGGCAGCGCCGCCGACGCGTTCGTCGTGCAATGGACCGGGCGATTGGGCGGCACTGCGCGCGGCCGGCCCGCGGGCGCAACGAACAACGCGTCGACGATCACGCCTGAGCAGCGTGCAAAGTTCCGCGCACTTCGCAGGGCGCTCATCGGCACGACCGCCTTCGTCAGCGGCATCGACATCGTGCAGCGCGTCGTCAGCCAGGGCTCCGACGCCGTCGAGATCCAGCTCTACGGCCCCGACATCACCCAGCTCTACACGATGGCGCAGCGCGACCTCATCCCGCAGCTCAAGGAAATCCCCGGCATCGGCCGGCCCGACACGAACATCACGCCGTCGCAGCCGGAAGTCGACATCACCGTCGACCGGCGCGTCGCGGCGCAGCTCGGGTTGGGGACGGGCGACATCGCGACGCTCATCTCGACGGCGACCAGCGGCACCATTGCGTCGTACTGGCAGACCAACGGCACGCAGTACCCGATCATGGTGCAGCTCCCGCCGGCGCAGCGCCGCTCGCTCGACGCGCTCAACTCGCTCGAGATCATGCCGAACGCGTCCCTGACCGGGTCGCAGGCGACGTCGACGGCGACCGGCGGTCCGGCAGCGGGCGGCGGCGTGACGCCGTCGTCGCAATCGTTCAATGCGGTACCGCTCTCGGGCATCGCGCACATCACGCTGGGCCAAGGCCCCTCGCAGATTCCGCGCCAGAACAAAGCACGGCGCGTCGACATCGACGCACCGCTCTCCGGCGGCGCCGTGCTGGGCGACGTGCTCGGCGAAGTCACGAACGTGATGAACAACTACACGTTTCCGCAAGGCTACCGCTGGCAATACGGTCCGGCGGTAACCCAGAACAACGACACGTTCGGCGCGCTCACGCTCGTCGTCATCCTCGCGATCGCGCTGATCTACATGCTGCTCGCGTCGCAGTTCGAGTCGTTCCTCGATCCGCTCGTGATCATGATGGCCGTTCCGTTCGCCGTCATCGGCATCATCGGGTCGCTGTGGATTACGCACCGCGCGTTCGGCCTTACGGCGTTCATCGGCTCGCTCATGCTCGTTGGTATTGCGGTGAAGAACGCGATTCTCGTCGTGGAGTTCACGAAGCAATTGCGCCGCGATGAAGGCATGGATCCGCGCGAAGCGCTCATGCACGCCGGCCCGATGCGCTTGCGCCCGATTCTCATGACCACGCTCGCGACGCTGGGCGGCATGCTCCCGATCGCGATCGGGCTCGAGCAGGGTTCGCAGACGCAGGCGCCGCTGGGCACCGTCGTGATCGGCGGCCTGATCACGTCGACGATGCTGTCGCTGATCGTCGTGCCGACGATTTATCTGCTCGTCGCACGGCACGTCGAGCCACGCTTCGCGGCCAAACCGCCGTCGTTCCGGCGCCCGCGCGGCCCGGTTACGGGCGACGAACGCGCACCGGAGCCGACGACCGCGTAGCAGGAAGCCATTGGCGACCGGCGCGAACGAGCGCTTCCCTACGTTCGAATCAATGGGAGGCGTACCAGATGCCGAAGTTTATCATCGAGCGCGCGATCGCGGGTGCCGGCGCGTTGTCATCCGACCAACTTCAAGGGATTTCTGCGAAGAGCTGTGACGTGTTGAAGGCTATGGGTCCGTCGATCCAGTGGGTCGAGAGCTACGTGACCGACGACAAGATCTATTGCGTGTACAACGCTGAGAACGAAGCCGCGATTCGGGAGCACGCCCAGCGCGGTGGGTTTCCGGCCGATGCAGTTCACCAGGTCAAAAACCGCATCGATCCGACGAGCGCCGAGCCCGCCGCCGCCGCGCGCTAGCGAACCATCATAATTTCCGGTATACCGCGAAGCGCCTAGCGTACAGGATCGTGGCGGTCAGGCAGAGATAGCCGATCGCCACGCCGGCGACGACGTCGCTGGGCCAGTGCACACCTAGATACAACCGGCTGAACGCGATCGCGGCGACGACGAGCGCCGCGATCGCGCCGACCAGCATCGTGTGCCCCGGCCACAGCCGCGCGACGGTGTACGCGACGAGCCCGTAGATCACGGTCGACGCGAGCGCGTGCCCGCTCGGAAAACTCTCGCCCGACACGGCAACGCGCAGCCATAAATCCGGCCGCACGCGGTCGAACAGTTCTTTGAGCACGAGATCGAGCACTTCGGCGACGATCATCCCGATCGCAAAGATCGCTGCTTCGCGCCGCGTGCCGCGCACGAACACGTACGCGACCAGAGCAACCGCGACCGCGACGACGCCCGGGCCGCCCATGAACGTCGCGAACGCGAAGACGTTGTCGAGCAGCGGCGAGGCATGGCGGTGGATCGCGTCGAGGATCGCGGTGTCGATTCGCAGCGTTTCGCCCTCGGCCACATCGCGCCCGAGAATCGCCGCGACCGCCGCACACGCGGCAATCGAGACGGCGACCGCGGAAGCGCGCGAGAGCCGGTATGTCACGGACGCATTAATGCGCCCTAGCCGTCATCACCGCCTTGAAATGCGCGAGCTCCGCGGCGGTGATCGTGCTCTTGAGGACGATCACCTCTTCCCCACCCACGATCCAGCGGACTGCGCCGAGGCCGGTCTTCTGGCCGAACTGCATCGAGAACTTGCTTTTCGGCGGCGTCGCGTCATCCGGCGCGACCGACTTGGGATTTGCCAAAATGACGAACAGCAAGTGGTTCGAGCGCCGCCACGCGCCGGGAAGATTGTAGACGATCTGCATCGCGCCCGGCCCGAGCACCGTCACCGCCTCGGCATCGGTGCCTGCGGGGAGACCCTTGGGCAAAATAACGGGGAAGTTCATCGCACGCGCTGCTTTTTGGATGTCCGATCCTTTCGGGTCACGGAACTGCGTCAAGCGCCCATTCACGCCGTCGAACGAAAGGTGTACCTCGCCCGACGGGTTGAGCGAAACCTGGACGTGGCCGAACATCTCCGCGGCGGCGGCAACCGCTACGAGCGAAAGACTCGCGACCGCTGCCGCAACAACTCGCCGCCGCCGGCGCCCGGCGCTTGCGTTGCGGCTGTTATGCGCACCGTAACGGATCGCGTCCAGCGGAATCGCCGGCACCGCGATTGCGTCGCGCGCGTTCTTGCATGACAGTTCGAAGCTAGAGTGCATTGATTCGTGCCTCGCCGGACGATTGAGTGAAACGTTCGTTGTAGTCACCGAGCAGCGGACGCAAGCGCTGTCTGGCGATCATGAGCCGGAATCGCACGGTGCCTTCCGGGACGCCCAACACCGACGCGATCTCGGGGCTCGAGAGGTCCTCGAAGTAGCGCAGCACGACCACTTCACGCAACTTGTGCGACAAGCCCGACAGCGCACGCCCCACGTCGATGGGAGCAGTCTGATCGGCCGCACGCGACCGCGCTTCCGGTGCCGGCTCGGTACGTGATCGGCGGCGTTTGATCTGCGCCGCTTCGCGCACCACGATGCGATAGAACCACGTGCGGAACGCGGCAACGCTACGCAGCGACGCGATCGTCCGGTACAGAACGATGCACGCTTCTTGGGCCGCATCCTCGGCGGGCTGGTCTTCGCCCAACACGGCGCGGGCCAGCCGATATGCATCGGGCCATACCGTTCGCAAGAGCAGTTCGATCTCGTCCCGGCCGCCGGTTCTGGCGGCGTCGACGAGTTCGGTGGGCACGGGGGTGGCCATCAAGTCCCTCCGGCTGGACGTTCGCGTCTGCCCTAGAGAGCCCCCGAGAAGTCTAAACCGTTTGCCCGCGAACGGATGCCGGGTGAAAATCCTGATCGTCGAGGATGACGTCCGGCTCGCGGAGGTGATCCAGCGCGGGCTCGTCGAGAGCGGGCATGCCGTCGACGTCGAGCACGACGGCGAAGGCGGCGAATCGACCGCGCTCGGCGGCGAATACGACGCGCTGATCCTCGACGTCATGCTGCCGCGCAAGGACGGGTTCTCGGTCGCGCGCGCGCTGCGCGATCGCGACGTGCAGACGCCGATCCTGATGCTGACCTCGCGCGATACCGTCGACGACACCATCCGCGGGCTCGATGCGGGCGCCGATGACTACTTGCGCAAACCGTTCGTGTTCGGTGAGCTCGATGCGCGCTTGCGCTCGCTCGCCCGCCGCTCCGCGACGGCTCAGGAGAAGCTCCGCGCGGCCGATCTCGTCATCGAGCTCCCGACACGGCGCGTCTTTCGCGGCGACAATAGGATCGTGCTGACCGCGCGCGAGACCGCGTTTCTCGAATACCTCATGCGCAACGCCGGGCGGCTGCTCACGCGACCCATGATCGAAGCGGTGCTGTGGGAGCCCGACCGCGAGATCACGTCCAACCTGATCGAAGTCTACGTCGGGCGGCTGCGCGCGAAGCTGTCGCCCAACGGCGAGCCTGCGCTGATCCACACGGTCCGCGGCTCCGGCTACCGCTTCGGACTCGATGTTCAGCCCTAGGACGCTGCACGGGCGGCTGACGCTGGGCTATGCGGCGGCACTCGTGGTCGCGCTCGTGGCGTTCGCGATGCTCGCACTCTTCGTGCTTCACGACGCGCAGCGGATAGCGCTCGACGGACAGCTCGCCACCACGTCGCGCGCCGTACTTGCGCTCGTGGACAACACGAACGCGCCGGCGATCATGGACAACGCCGACCGCAAACAGTTCGCCGCGATCGTGGGCGCCAAAGCCGACGGCGCGGTGTTCCTCGCGAACGGGACGGTCGCGCTGACCTCGGAGTATTCGATTCCGCCGCCGATCAGCCGGCGCGCTCTCACATCGCTGGCACCGCGATTCGACACCGAGGAGATCGGCGGGGAAGTGCGCGTGCTTACCGCGCCCGCCACCTGGCACGGGAAGCGCGTCGGATCCATCGCCGTGTGGCACGACGCCGACGCCATCGCCGTGCTCGACCGCAACGTCGCACTTGCGTTCGCGTTCGCGATCCCGCTGCTCGCGGCGCTCGCCGTGCTCGCGGGAGGCACCATCGCACGCCGCGGCCTCGCGCCGCTCGACCGCATCGCCGGCCTGGCATCGGAGATCGAGGCGAACGATCTGTCCGCGCGGCTCGACATGCCGCCGCGCGCCGACGAGCTCGGACGCCTCGCGGCGACGTTCGACCGCATGCTGGACCGTTTGCAGCACGCGTTCGATCGCGAGCGCCGCTTCACCGGCGACGCCTCGCACGAGCTGCGCGCACCGTTGTCGGTCATCCGCGCGGAGGCCGACCTCGCGCTGCGCAAGGAGCGCTCCGGCGCCGAATACCGCGCGGGTCTCCAGACGATCGCGTCCGAGGCTGACGCGCTCGAACGCCTCACGCGCGATCTTCTCATGGTCGCGCGCACGGACACGCTGACCGCCGCCGCGCCGCTCGCGACCATCGACGTGAGCGACGTCGCGAAGGACGCCGTGCAACAGCTAGCCGTGCTCGCAGCCGAACGCAACGTTCACGTGAACGTCGAAGCAGGCGCCGGCACGACCGTTCTCGCGGAACGTGACGGCCTCGCGCGCGCGGCGATCACCCTGCTGCACAACGCGATCAAATACGCGTCGGACGCCGGCAACGTCGGTGTCCGCGTGGCCCGCGACGGCGCCGTCGTGGAGCTGCGCGTCACCGACGACGGCCACGGCTTCTCCCCCGAGGGCTTACAGCGCGCGTTCGACCGCTTTTGGCGCGACGACGAAGCCCGCAGCCTGCCCGGCAGCGGCCTCGGACTCGCAATCGCCAAAGCGACGGTCGAACGGTTCGGCGGAACGATCTCGATCGCGAACGGCGACGGAGGCGGCGCAGTGGTCCGGCTGCGCCTCCCCGCTCAACCGAGGTAAAGCTCCGCGAACATCGCGTCGATCGCGTACGAAAACCCGGGCATCGTTACGTGCCGAACGGTATCGCCGGGGCCGAAGCGCTGCACCTTGTCACGCGAATGCGCGATCACCGTGCGCTTGGGCGGATCGACCACGAACACCACGAGCGTTCCGGCGGCGAGATACGCGGCGACCTTCCAAGCGAGATATCGCTCCGACTCGCCGGCCGACAGAATCTCGACCGCAACCTCCGGCGCGCGCATTGGTGCCTCCGACGCGGCCGGTCCTAACGCATCCGAAGACTCCCGCGACAAATACGCGACATCCGGCACCAGCGATGCGAACGAATGCCCAGGCGCTCGAAACTCGTGCCGCCATTCGTGGATCGCCCGCGCGCCTTCGCCGCCCCACGCGCGTAACGCATGGGTCCAGCGCAGCTCCAGCTCTTGGTGGCGCCATTTCGGGCTCAACTTCTGCACCAGACGACCGTCGACGAGCTCGGTCGCGGGCTGAGTCTCGGGAATCTCCATCGGGGCCAGCATGTCGTTCTCCTCACGCCAATCTATCACTGCGTGAGGGTGCCGCGTCAAGGGTCCGAAACGACTATCCGCTGACTCTCGCTTCGCGTTTGGTGACGCGCCAGACGTTTCGGACATCTTTGATCGATTGAAGCTTGCGCAGCAGGGTGTGCAGGTGCTCGATGTTGCTGATCTGCACGGTCAGCGAGATCAGCGCCATGTCGCGCTTCGTGCCGGCCTTCACCGAACTGATCGCCGTCTTCAATCCGGCCGCGACGCCCAGGACGTCTTGCAGCAAGCCCCCGCGGTCCGTCGCTTCGATCTCGATGTCGACCGCGTGCGTCAGCGACGATTGGTCCAGCCATTCGGCCTCGAGGATGCGCTCGGGCGCCGCGTTCATGTACGCGGTGTTCGGGCAGTCGGCGCGGTGCACCGACACGCCCTTGCCGATCGTTACGAAGCCCATGATGGGATCGCCCGGCACCGGGCTGCAGCATTTCGACAGCCGCACCAGCACGTCGTCGACGCCCGCGATGCGAATGCCGCTCGCGTTGCGCGCCACGCGGCGCGCGGTCGACGGCCGCGGTAGCGGGATCGCGACGACGTTGTCGGTCTTGGATTCCTCGCGCAGCCGCTGCACGACGTTGCCCGCGGTGACGTCGCCGAAGCCGATCGCCGCGAAGAGATCGGTGGGGTTGACGTAGTTGAGCTTGTGCGCCACCTTCTCGATCGCGTCGCCGCGCGCGACGTCCACGCGCAGCCCGGCGCGCGCGAGCTCCGCCTCCACGGCCTCCTGGCCGCGCAGCGTGTTCTCTTCCTTTTTCTCCTTGCGGAACCACTGCTTGATCTTGTGCTTCGCGCCGCTCGTCTTGACTTGGGTGAGCCAGTCGAGCGACGGGCGCGACGACTTGTTCGTCAGGATCTCGACGATGTCGCCGTTCTTGATGTGCGAGTCCAGCGGCACGATCTTGCCGTTGACCTTCGCGCCCACGCAGTGGTGGCCGACGTCCGTGTGCACCTGGTACGCGAAATCCAGCGGCGTCGCCGTCGCCGGCATCGAGAACACGTCGCCCTTGGGCGAGAAGATGAACACCTGCGAGTCGAAGAGATCGACCTTGAGGCTCTCCATGAACGTGCGCGAGTCGCGCATGTCGTTCTGCCACTCGAGCAGCGAGCGCAGCCAGGTGAGCTTCTCGTCTTTTTTCGGTCCTTCTTTGTACCGCCAGTGCGCCGCGATGCCGTATTCCGAAGTGCGGTGCATCTCCCACGTGCGGATCTGCACTTCGAGCGGATCGCCGCCCGGCCCCACGACCGTGGTGTGCAGCGACTGGTACATGTTGGGCTTGGGCATCGCGATGTAATCTTTGAACCGCCCCGGCAGCGGCTTCCACATCGCGTGCACCACGCCCAGCGCGCCGTAACAGTCCTTGACCGATTCGACGATGACGCGCACCGCGGTGAGGTCGTAGATCGTCGAGAAGTCGCGGCCCTTGAGCATCTTCTTGTGGATCGAGTAGAAGTGCTTGGGACGGCCGGTGGTGTCGGCTTGCACGCCGACTTTTTCGAACTCCGACTTGAGGTCGGTGATCACCGACGCGACGGCTTCTTCGCGTTCGACGCGCTTCTTCGCGACGCGTTCGGCAATGTCGCGGTACGAATCGGGCTCGAGATAGCGCAGCGCGAGGTCTTCGAGATCCCATTTCACGCGCCAGATGCCGAGGCGATGCGCGATCGGTGCGTAGATCTCGATGGTCTCGCGCGCGATCGACTGCTGCTTTGGCGCCGGCAGGCTCGACAGCGTGCGCATGTTGTGCAGGCGGTCGGCCAGCTTGATGATGATCACCCGAATGTCCTTGGCCATCGCGAGGAACATCTTGCGCAGGTTCTCCACCTGCGCGTCCTCTTTGGACTGGTACGGGATGCGCGTCAGCTTGGTGACGCCGTCGACGAGCGCCGCGATCTCGTCGCCGAACTCCGCGGCGACCTGCTCGTTCGAGATGGCCGTATCTTCGACAACGTCGTGCAGCAGCGCGGCGGCGATGGTGTGGCTGTCCATCTCCAGGTCGGCGAGGACGTCGGCCACGGCCAGCGGGTGCGCGATGTACGACTCGCCCGACGCGCGGTGCTGTCCGTCGTGGGCCCGGTCGGCGACGTCGTAGACGCGCTCCAGCCAGCCCCCCTCCAGCGAGGGATCGTACTGGCGGACCTTGCCTACGAGATCAGCGATGGTCATGGATGTGAAGCCTTATAGTAACCAGACCCAGGCCTGATTGCAAAGGCTTCACGCCGATTGTCGCCTAGTACTTGATGAAGCTCGTCAGCTCCACGTCGGGGAGGGCGGCGCGGCCGTTGAGGGCTTCCAGCTCGATCAGGACGGCGGTGCCCACCACGTTGGCGCCCAATTTCTTGAGCAGCCGCAAGGTCGCGGCGATCGTGCCCCCGGTCGCCAGCAAGTCGTCGACGACGAGCACCCGGTGGCCGTGGCCCACGGCATCGGCGTGAATCTCCAGCGTGTTGGTTCCGTACTCGAGCTCGTACTGCTCGCTGAACTTCTCGCCCGGCAGCTTGCCGGGTTTGCGAACCGGGACGAAGCCGGCGCCCAGCGCGTACGCGACCGGCGCACCAAGCATGTAACCGCGTGCTTCGATGCCGACCACGGCCTCGATACGCGACTCCCGATAACGATCCACGAACAGATCGATGGTCGCTTTGAAGCCCTGCGGATCCGACAGCAGCGGCGTAATATCGCGGAACAGAATCCCGGGAATCGGAAAATCGGGGATCGCGCGGATGAGCGATTCGATCGGCTGGGTCACGGCTCGCCCGCTTCGCGTTCGCGCCCACGAGGCCTGCGCGGGCTGTTCCAAGCGTGCGACCGGTGTCACATCTGCGGGGAACCCCGCGGACGCCGCGGGGCGTTGTCTTAGCGTAATCTTTCCCTCCTCGGGGAACACTTGGAGACGCTATGAACTCGAAACTGCTGACGGCGAGCGCGCTCGCCGCGACGATGACCTTCGGGGCGGTGGCGCCCGCGCTCGCCGACGGTGCGGCGAGCACGCGCAACATCATCATCGGCGGCGCCGCAGCGGCCGTTCTCATCACGAACTACAATCACAAGAAGCGCATCAAGCAAAACGAACAGCGCGAACAGGCGCGGCGTCAGTCTTCGTACCGCTCGTACTTCTACCACCGGTACGGCTATTATCCGAGCGATACGCAATTCCGCAACTGGTACTATCGCACGTACGGCGTGTATCCGTCGTAGGCGCGAGCTGACCGGAGCGACGACGAGCGAGCCATTCCGCCCGGGATGGCTCTTTTCTTCGGCCGAAGACTGCAGACAGTGATCGACTTCCGGCGCCACCGCGATCGCATGATCGTCGCGGTCGCCCTCGCCATCGCAATCCACGAGATCTTCCTGGGTCTCGTGCACAACCAAGGTCCCGCGGACAACACCGAACGCGAGGCGGCGGCGACGCGCATCGTTTTTGAAACGCCGCGCCCGACGCCGACGCCGCGCCCCACGCCCAAGCCCACCCCTACGCCGCGGCCCACGCAGCCACCGACGCCGGAGCCGCGCGTCACCCCGCCGCCGCGCGCCACCATCGCCCCGGTGCAGCAGGTCGCCGGGCGCGCGAAGGGCCGTCCGGCGCGCCGGCACGGCGGCGGCGCGCACAAGGCCATCGCGAAAGCCGCGAGCGGAACCTACGCCAACCCGAAGGCGGCCGGCGCCGGCACCGGCACGTCCACCGGCCACGGCAGCGGCAACGTTGCGGGCACGGGCGGCGGCCTGGGCGGGAATGGCAACGGTACCAGCGGGAACGGAAACGGAGCCGTGAATGCCGAGACGCCCTGCGGCGTGGTCACATTTCTGCCGCACAACGCGCCGCGCTACTCCAACGGCACGGCGTACGAGACCGTGCGCGCGACGGTGAGCTTCATGGACGGCCACACCGAGACTGCGGAGTTTCCGTACCAGTGGGTGTATCCCAACGGCGAGCAGACGGACCCGTGGTCGTCCACCAACCTCAAGAAGCCGGACTTCGAGATCCCGATGCAGTTGCCGCCGCCGGGCGCCGCTACGAACCTGCCGCCGCTCATCCAGTACATCGTGAAGCACACCGGACCCAGCGGCTTCACCGACCTGGCCGATTGCCCGAAGGGCCGCGGCTGACGGTGGTTCACGTGGCGGTCGACGCGCACAATCTCGCGCGCGACGACCGCGGTATCGGGCGCTACGCGCGCGCCGTGCTGACGCGCGCGCTGCGCGACGAACGCTTTCGCTGGACGTTCGTCGTGCACGATCTCTTTCCGAAACGCGGCGCCGTGGCGAACGCGCTGGGCGCCGATACGGTGGACGTCGCCCGGCGCGTGCCGCGCGACGCCGACGTCATGTGGTTTCCGTGGAACGGTATGTTCCTGCGCACCGATGTGCCGTCGGTCGCGACGGTCCACGACGCAGCGCCGTTCGCGTATCCGTCGCGCGATCCGCGCAAGCGCGCGATCGAGCAAAACCCGTTCCTCGCGACGGCGAACACCGCGCGCCGCATTCTCGTGCAATCGCACTTTACGGCGGACGAGGTGGAGCAGCGGCTCGGCGTGGCGCCGGAGCGCATCGTCGTGACGCCGCTGGCGGTCGATTCCGTGTTCACGCCCGGCGCGCCCGGCGAGTTGCCCGCAGAGCTGCGCGGCCGCCGATACGTGCTCCACGTCGGCGCGCACGACGAGCGCAAGAACACGGCCACGCTGGTCGCCGCGTTCGCGCGCGCGTTTCCGGCGGGCGACGTCGCGCTGGCGTTCACGCGCCGGCCGCCGTCGCTGCCCGCGGGCGGCGTGGTGGTCGACGCGCCGGGCGATGCGGCGCTCGCCGCGCTGTACCGCGGCGCGGCGCTCGTCGCGCTGCCGTCGACCTACGAGGGCTTCGGCTTTCCGCTGCTCGAGGCGATGGCGTGCGGTGCGCCCGTGCTCGCCGCGCGCGCCGGTGCGCTGCCCGAAGTCGGCGGCGACGCGGCGGCGTGGGTGGACGAAGCGCACGACGTCGAGGCATGGGCCGATGCGCTGCGCACGCTGCTCGGCGACGACGCCGCGCGCGCCGAGCTCGCGGCGCGCGGGCCCGCGCGCGCGGCAACGTTTTCGTGGGACCGGTGCACGGCGCAGACGCTGTCGGTGCTCGCCGAGGTGGCCGCACACTGATGCGCGCGCTGCTCGTGGTGCGGCCCGACGCGCACGCGAAGCCCGGCGGCGATCTCATCCATGCCGAGCGCACCGCGACGGCGCTGCGCGCGCTCGGCGCCGAAGCGGACCTCGTCGCGACGCTTGCGCCCGATCCGCGCGGATACGACGTCGCTCACGTCTTCGGCGTGTTCGAGCCGGCGACCGCGCGCGCGCAGATCGACGCGCTCAGAGCGCACGGTACGCCGCTGGCGCTGTCGCCGATCTGGCTCGACCTGCGCGCGTTCTTCGCGACGGTACCGATGCTCGAACGCGCGCTCAAGGCGCGTACCATTCTCATGGCGGAGGCGCATCTTCGCATAATGCACCGCCACGAACCCCGCCTGCCGTGGGAGGGACGCGTCGCGCGCGACGCCGATCGCCGGCTCGCAGAGCAGCGCGCGCTCGTACTCCAAGCCGACATACTGCTGCCCGCGAGCGAGGTGGAGGCATATCTGTACGGTGAGCGCCTGCGCGTCGCGCGCGTGCCGTACGTCGTCGCGCCGCTGGGCGTCGACGACGAAGCGTTCGCCGTCGAACGACCGCCGGTGCGCAGCGGCGTTCTGTGCGCGGGGCGCATCGAACCGAAGAAGAATCAAGCCGCGATGCTGTACGCACTGCGCGACGTCGACGTCGACGTCACGCTCGTCGGCAGCGCATACGACGAACGGTACCTTGCGCTCTGCCTGCGCTGGGCGAACGCGCGCACGCGCTTCGTCGAGCACGCGCCGCACGACGACGTCGTTCGCATGATGGCGAGCGCGGCCGTGCACGCGCACCCGTCGTGGCTCGAGAGCCCCGGGCTGTCGTCGCTCGAAGCGGCGGCGACCGGCGCGCGCATCGTCACCGGCGACCGCGGCTGCGAACGCGAATATTTCGGCCCCGACATCGACTACGCCGACCCGGCGGATCCCGCAACCATCCGCGCCGCGGTGCTGCGTGCGCTGGAACGCGGTCCCCGCGACCGCGATGACGCGCTGGAGCGGCGGCTTCGCGCGCGGACGTGGCGGCGCACCGGCGAGGCGACGCTCGAAGCCTACGCGCGCGCGGTCGCCGCGCACCGCTGATGCGCATCCTCGTCGCTGCGGAGCGCCTCGGCCACGCGGGCGGCATGGAGCGCTATCTCGACATCGTGTTGCGCGCGCTCGCGGCGCGCGGCGCCACCGTACACGTACTGGTGCGCGAAGCGGGCACGGTGCCCGACGGCGTCAGCGTGCAGCACGTCGCATGGGCCGAAGAGCACGCCGCGTCCGACGACGACGCACGCGCCGCAACGTCGCAGGCGCTCGCAGCGTTCGCGCCCGACGTCGCCGTCGCGCACAACGTGATGGACGCCGGCATCGTCGAAGCGCTGCGCGCCGCGCCACGGCTCGCCTACCACGTCCACGACCACCGGCCGTTTTGTCCCAACGGCGACCGCGTGTTTCCGCGCACCGGCCGAAACTGCACGCAGCCGCTAGGCCTGCCGTGCGCGGCGCACGCGTTGCTCGACGGCTGCGCGTACGGACCGCGTCCCGGCACGCTGACGCTCATCGCGCGCCGGCGGCGGCTGCGCGACGCGATCGCTGCGAGCGACACCGTGATCGTGGCGTCACACTACGTGGGCGAACGCGCTGCAAGCAGCGGCGTGCCGCGCGACCGCATCGCCGAGATCCCGCTGCCGCTGCCCGACGACGCGTACGGGGATTCCGCCGCGCAGCCCACGGATCGCACCGTGCTGTTCGCCGGGCGCGTGGTCCCGCAGAAAGGGCTCGACTCGCTGGTGCGCGCGGTCGCGGGCATCACGCCGGGGTTGCGCCCGCGCGTGCGCGCGCTCGGCGACGGTCCGGCGCTGGCCGCGGTGCGCACGCTCGCGACATCGCTGGCCGTCATCCTCGACGCACCGGGCGCCGTCCCGCCTCGATCCGTGCGCGCCGCGCTCGACGACGCCGCGCTCGTCGCGCTGCCGTCGCGCTGGGCGGAGCCGTTCGGCTACGTGGGGATCGAAGCGTTCGCGCGCGCGCGCACGGTCGTCGCGTACGACGTCGGCGGCGTACGCACGTGGCTCGACGACGGTACGAACGGCGTCGCCGTCGGCGCGGGCGACGAGGGCGCGCTCGGCAACGCGATCGCGGCGCTGCTCGGCGACGGCGTGCGCCGCGAAACGCTCGCACGACGCGCGCGGCTCGACGCCGAGCGGTTCCGCGCCGCGCCCGTCGTCGACGCGCTGCTCAGCGCGTACTTGCAGGAATAACCTCGCGGCGCGCGATCCCGTCGATCTTCCAGTCCTCGCCGTCCCACGCGAGCGTCGTCGTCTCTTCGAAGCGGCGCGCGCGCGGCGGCTTGCCGCGATCCTTCGCGACGAGCGTCGCAAAGACGACGCGGCCGCCGTTCTGGCGCAGCGATACGTCGAGGTCGGCATAGCGATCGTAGAGCGCCACGAAGCGGTCTTGGCCGAGTGTCGCACGGTATCGCGGCGAGAGCATCGCGTACGCGAACGGCCAATGCGCGCCTTCGATCTGCTGGTAAAAGCGCTCCATCACCGTGCCGAGATCGGGGTTCGCGGGCGCAGGGGCGTGGCGCTGCGCCGCGGGCGCGAACGTGCCGCCGGAAATCTCCACGTGCATGCGCCGCGGCGCGCAGCCCGCCACGGCGACCACGGCCGCCAGCATGCCAACCACCACCACCCGCTTCGCCTGCATCACGCCTACTTGCGCTGAACGCCGTACGGGGCCTTGCCGCGCGCGGCGCGAAAGGGTGCGCATGCGTTCCATGTTCGCCGCCGCGTTGTGCGCCGCGCTGATCCCGCTCGGCGCCTGCGCATCGTCCGCGAACGACGCGGGCGTTCCCGCGCAATGCACGCCTGCGGTGAACGATCGGCTCGCGCAACTGATCGCGGAGCAGCACGCGGGTCCCGTCGACAACGTCATGGTGTGCGGAACGACGATCGGGGCGTCGCGCTCACAGCGCCGCGGTCCGCACGGCGGCCATCAGCTCCTTCCGCTACGGGTGCCCATCGCGGCCGGCGGTCGCTTCGTGCTGGTCGAAGTGGTCACCAACGACGATCTGGATGGGCGCGTCACGGCGCCGCGCGGCGCGACGGTCGCCGCGTACGGCCAATACTTTCACACCACCGACCGGCAGCGCCCGTTCGTCGCCGGCGTGCATGACGTGCACTGCGCGACGCATCGCGGCGCCGACAACGGCTGGGTGGTCGTCAATGGGACGAAGTACCCGCGGCGCGGTTGCTGACGGTACCAGTGCGACGAAAAGAGTTCAGCCGCCGGGCAAGAACGGTCCGCTAGCCATCGCGGCTCGGGGGGTACGTCGCGGCGCACGAGCTTCACATGAGAGGTACACGATGACGGCACTCCTGGAACGACCGACCATTCTCGCCGGCGGCAAACCGCCGCAGCCGGCCGAGGGTGATGCACCCGCGGACGCGGAGCAGGAAGAGGAAGAGGCCTAGACTCCGGACGCTGCGCGGGCGTGCAGCTCGCGCAGCGTCTGATTCTCCCGCCGCTCTTCCTCGAGCGTTCGCTGCAGCTCGCCGGCGAGTTTACGCTGCTCCAGCGCTTCGAGGTGGTCGTAGGTCATCGCGGCCGATTCCACCAGCGTTTGCAGCGCACTCCGCTCCAACCCGTCGAGGCGCTCGCCGTCGCGTTTCGCCCCGAGAAGCAGCAGGCCGACGGGCTCTTGCCGCACGAGCAGCGGATACGCATACGCGGCGCTTCGCGCGCCGGCGTCGCCGGTCGCCCGGCCCATCTTGTACACGTCCACCGGCGCGCGCGTCGCGATCAGCTCGAGAACGAGATCGTCGTTGGCATCGATGACCGGGGGCGCGTCGTCGGGCCAGCCGCGTTGCGCGACGCACGCGAAGGTCCCGTCGACGAGCCGGAAGAGCGCGGCCGACGTCAGCGCGAGGGATTCGTACGGCTCGCGCACCAGCGTCTCGTCGAGCGGCGTGCGCTCCGTGATGTGGGCGATCCGCCGCGCGACGCCGCGCAAGCGCTCTTCCGCGACGCGGCGCGCGTGAAAGAACAACGACTCGATGAGGTTGTCGATACGGCGCTGCGACGAGTTCACCCAGAACCCGAAGGCGACGGACACGCACACTTCGACGAACACCGCGAACCGGGTCTGCGCCAGCCGGTTGCTCAACGCCCAGTCGATCACGCTAAACAGGGTCACCGGCACCGCGGACAACAGCGTGTACGCGATCGCCCGGCCGCCGGCGATGCGCACGTCGATCACCCGGTGCCGAATCACGGCGTAGAGCACCGTCAGCGGCAGCACGTTTACGAACTGCGCCCACGTACTGAGCTCGAGCGGAGCGCTCGGCACGTTCTCCGAGATCCAGAACAGCGCGTAGCTCACGAGGAAACTGCCCAGGCCGATCGCGACCCACCGCAACCGGGCTCGATCCTCACCCGACGCGTTGCGATAGCGCACGAGAAACGAAACCGTCGCGACGGCATAGCTCGACCATGACGCGACGCTGAATATCCGGTAGAGCGCGTTGCCGAGCGGCGTGTACGTCGAGCCGGCGAGGAGCGCGAAGAAATAGTCGACGATCGTGAAGACCGCGACCGCGATCATCACCTTCTCGACCGGGCGCCACGACGGGAGCGGCTCGCCGGTGGGAAACCGCATGCAGAAGATCGCGGCAACCGCCGGGCCGGCGCCGGTGACGATGCACGTCAGCACGAGGAACAGCGGTTTCCAGAAATACGGCACGCCGACGAGCAGCTCGGCATTCGCCGTGGGATGCGCGAGCTCGCCGAACTGCAGGCACAGGACGAAGAACGCCGCGGTCAAGATGCTCGGCCGCAGCAGCACGAGCAGCGCACCCATCAGCACGATCAAGAAGCCGCGCACGAGCTGCGCGATGATGAGCGCGCTCGCCCGTGGTGATTTGCGAACCGGGTCCGCCACGATCGCGACGACGCGCCGGTGACCGTCATGCGTCACCGCATACGGGATCGGGCGTCCGGCGGCGACGCGGTGAAAGAGCTGCTGCACGGCGAGTGCGTGCTCGGCCTCCACCGGCACGACCACGTCGCCCGGGACGATCCCCGCGCGGGCGGCGGGCGAGCCGGGCGTGACCTTGCCGACGGTGTTCACGTCGGTGCCCGGCGGCAGCACGTCGAACTGCCCGGCCTTGAACACGCCCGTCGTGCCGTAATAGCCGTTGAGCGACAGCACCGTCGGGACGCCGAACGCGAGGGCGTACAAAACGGTCAGAACGACTGCGAAGACTCGCACGGCCCCTCCGTCGCCGGCCCGGTGATTACCGCGACAGTATGCTCGTCGCGCCGTGCCGCTCCTGCGCCCGCTTGGCCGGTTCAGCGCAGCAGCGGCACCGCGCTGGGATAGATGGGCCGGTCGATCAGCGCTTCGAGCACCTCCGGCCGCGCCGTCAGCACCACGTCGCAGAAGCGCGCGAACGCGTCGCGCTCCGCCTCGCCTTCGGCGAATCGCTCCGTTGCGGTGAGATCCACCTTCGCGCTCACCGGCAGGAACCGCACGAAACGGCCGTCGTCGTCATCGCCGAGCTCCACGAGCCCGGCGTCGGCGAAGATGCGCACCGCGGCGCCGACCGTCGAGCCGTCGACGCGATCGAAGCCGAGCGCCGACGCGATGTCGGCGTACGTCATGTGCAGCTTGTCGTCCGACGCCATCCGCTTCGTCGCGGCGTACAGCCTGCGCAGCGTCTCGAGCGTCGGTGCGGCGCGCTCGATGATGAAGTCGTTGATGGCACGGTCTTTCTCGCCGAACAGCAGGTGGATCGACGCATCGGCGCCGTCGCGGCCCGCGCGCCCGGCCTGCTGGTTGAACTCGGTGAAATCGAAATTCAAATGGTACAGAAAGATGTGGCGCAGGTCGGGCAGGTCGATCCCTTCGCCGAACGCCGACGTCGCGACCACCACGCGAATCGCGCCCGTACGAAAATACTGCTCGACCTGTCCGCGCTCGGCGCTGCCCACGCCTGCGTGGTAGAATGCGATCCCGCCGCCGGCGCGCGCGTGCAATTTCTCCGCGACCCGCGTCGCCTCGACGCGCGAGTTGCAGTACACGATCCCCTTCTCGCCGTTGCTCACGAAACGTTCGATGTACGCCAGCTTGTTGGTGGTGCCACGCGCGTCGACCACGTGCAGGTTGTCGCGGACCGTCGGATCGATCACCCACGCGTCGATGCGCAGCGCCGCGCGGATCTTCGCGAAGGCGTCGTCGCCGGCCGTCGCGGTGAGCGCGAGCACTTGCGGCCCGCCCAGCGCCGCGACCGCGTCGCCGATGCGCTGGTACGCCGGGCGGTGCGTGGACTCCGACAGATGGTGCGCCTCGTCGACCACGATCAGCGCCGGGCGCGACGCCTCGCCGCGAAAGCGATCGAGGTGAAACTGCACGAACTCCGGGGTCGCGCAGATCACGTCCCACTCGCCGGTGTCGAGCGCGTCGTTGAGCGCCGCGCGCTCGCCCGCGTCGATTGCGCCGTTCGCGCGGTGCACGCGGATGCCCAGCGGCACGAGGCGCCGCACGAGCGCTTCGTACTGATCGTTCGCGAGCGCGCGCAGCGGATACAGCACCACGGTCTTCTCGCCGCGCTCCAGCGCGCGCACCGCGGCCGGGTATTGAAAGCACAGCGATTTGCCGCGGCCGGTGCCCAGCACTGCGAGCGTATTGCGGCCGGCGTCGAGCCGCTCCAGCACGTCGCGCTGCGCGCGGCGCAGCGGCTGGTCGCCGATCAGCGCGCGCAGGACGTCGTCGCGCGTGACCGCGCTGCGAGCGGGACCCGTGCGCGGCGCGGCCTCGCGCTCGCGCGTGACGTAGATGTTGATCCCGGTGCTGCGCGCGCCGCCGCCGGTGACCGCGGTGACGTGCGCCGCGTAGCGCTCGCCGGCGTCGACGTTGGGCGCGATGCGCGCGGCGATGGGGCGTTTGAGAAATCCCAGTTGGAGCGCGCCGTACCACACGCCGATCGCGTTGGCGTCGAACGGGTTGTCGGCATGACGGCGCAACTCGAGGGCTGCACCCGCCACGAGCCCGCCGGCGACGTCCTGCCGGCCCTCGAAGCTGACGCCGACGACCTTCGTATTGAAGCCCGTCGCCTCACCGATCGTCGCATAGGGATCGCGCTCGAGAAACTCACGCGCATGCGCATAGAGCTCGTCAAGAAAGACGTGCGCTTCCGTTGCGAGCGGAGTGGCACGATCGGGCTCGGCCGTGCCGAACTCCGCCAGGAGCCGCTCGAAGGCGGCTTCCGACGGCGTGGGCGGCGGAAGCTTTTTCTCCCGCGCCACAATGCTTAAGGGATCGTCTTGTGTTCGGGTTCGGGTTCGGGCGCCGGCGCGGGCGCGACGTCGTCGTCGCCGAGGTTGAGCGTGATCTCTTCGTGGCCCAGATCCGCGGCCTCGTCGTGCAGGCCCATTGCTTGCGCGTCCAGCGGATCGATCTGCCGGATGTGATCGTCCGCCGGATCGGCCTCACCGTCTTCGACCTGCGGCGGCTTCTGCGGCAACGGCGCGCCGAAGTTGCGGTTCTCGAGCTTCTCGAAGTCGATCTGCTGCTGCGTGCGTTTGTAGCGCGGCGGCGCGACCGTGCGGCGCGATGCGCCTTGGCGCTCGAGATCGCGGCGCGCACGGCGCGCGGCGGCAACGGCCTCGCGGTCGCGCTGAATGCTGGCCGCGCTCGCACCGCCGCGCGCGGCGGCGACGGTCTTCGGCTGGCCCGCGAGCGACGAGCGGCGGAACACGCCGCGGCCGGTACGGCTGGACACGCGCTTCTGCATCACCGCGACGAGCGGCGCCGAGAAGAAGATCGAGTGGTAGCCGCCGGAGCAGATGCCCACGAGCAGCGCGAACGCGAAGTTCTGCAGCGACGCGCCGCCGAACGCGAGCAGCGCGACGAGCGTGATGACGACGGTGGCGAGCGTGTTCACCGAGCGCGTCATCGTCTGCAGGATCGACGTGTTGACGATCTCGTCGAACGGCTTGCCGTCCATCAGCTTGACGTTCTCGCGGATACGGTCGAGGATGACGATCGTATCCATGA
>JAXDMA010000054.1:0-7873 GCA_034666305.1 Vulcanimicrobiota bacterium | reverse complement strand
CCGATGACCACCGGGTACGTCAGCCCGCGCGACGCCTGCTCCTTGATGAGCGCCGGCATCTGCTTCGACGTCGACACGAGCAGCGCGGACAATCCGATGGCATCGGCGTTCACCTCGACGGCTTTGTCCAAGATCGTATTGACCGGGACTTGCTTGCCGATGTCGTGCACGGTGTAGCCGTTGTTCGAGAGGATCGTACCGACGAGGTTCTTGCCGATGTCGTGCACGTCGCCGAACACCGTCGCGAGCACGACGACGCCTTTGCTCACGCCTTCCTTGCGCTCGAGGAACTGTTCGAGGTGCGCGACGGCCTTCTTCATCACTTCGGCCGACTGCAGCACGAACGGCAGGATCAGCTCGCCCGAGCCGAACTTGTCGCCGACTTCCTTCATCGCCGGCAGCAGCACGTTGTTGAGCACGTCGACCGGACCGCGCTTTTCGAGCGCCTCGTCGATCTTCGCCTCGATCCCGTCCTTGCGCCGGCGCAGGATCGCGTTGTGGATCCGCACCTCGACGGGCGCGTCCGCGTCCTCGTCGACCTGCGCGGCTCCGCCGCTCGCCGAGACGGTTTGGTCCTCGAAGTGCTCGATCACGCGCTGCAGCGCGTCGGGCCGGCGGTTGAGCACGAGATCGTCGCACAGCTCGCGCTCGACCGCGCCGATCTCCGCGTACGGCGTGATCTCGGCCGCGTTGACGATCGCCATGTCGAGTCCGGCTTCCACGCAGTGGTGCAGCATCACGGAGTTGAGCACGTGCCGCGCGGCGGGCTTGAGCCCGAACGACACGTTGGAGACACCGAGCGACGTCAGCACGCCAGGCAGCTCGCGCTTGATGAGGCGAATGCCTTCGATCGTCTCGACCGCGGAATCGATGTATTCGGCATCGCCGGTCGCGAGCGTGAACGTGAGATCGTCGAAGATCAGCGCACCGTCGGGCACGCCGTACTCGTTGACGACGATGTCGCGGATGCGCTGCGCGATCTCCAGCTTGCGCTGCGCGGTTTTCGCCATCCCCGTCTCGTCGATCGTCAGCGCGACGACAGCGGCGCCGGCTTCTTTCACCAGCGGCATCACCGAGTCGATCTTCACGCGCCCGTTCTCGAGGTTGATCGAGTTGACCACGGGCCGGCCCGCGTAGATCTTCAGCGCGGCCTCGATCACCTTGGCTTCGGTCGAGTCGATGACGAGCGGGGCTTCGACCGACTGCGCGAGGCGTTTGACGATCGTCGCCATCTGCACGTCTTCGTCGGTGCGCTCGGTGAGCGCGGTGCAAATGTCGAGCAGGTGCGCGCCGCCTTCGACCTGGCCGCGCGCGACGAGCGTGATCTCGTCGTAGTCGTTGGCGAGCAGCAGCCGTTTGATCTTGCGCGAGCCTTGGCTGTTGACGCGCTCGCCGATCAGCAGCACCGTGCCGTCCTGTTTTAGCGCGACGGCGGTCATCGCCGACGCGGCATACTGCAGCGGCTGGGGGGACGGGACGCGCGGCGTATAGCCGGATGCGGCGAGCGCGTCGAGCCCGGCGCGGAACGCGGCGATGTGCGCGGGCGTCGTGCCGCAGCAGCCGCCGATCGCGTTCACGCCGAAGTCGCTGACGAACGCCCCGAGCTCCGCCGCCATCTCGGCGGGCGTCTCCGGATAGATCGTCTCGCCCTTGGGACCCATGTGCGGCAAGCCCGCGTTTGGGATCACGCTCACGAAGCAGCGCGAGTTCTCGACCAGAAACCGGATGGGATCGCGCATGTGCGACGGCCCGGTGGAACAATTCAATCCGATGACGTCGATCGGCAACGCGTCGAGCGTCGCGCACACCGCGCTAATGTCGGTGCCCAGCAGCATGCGGCCCGTGACGTCGAGCGTTGCCTGCGCCTGGATCGGAACGCGGCGCACGCCTTTGCCGAACGCGCGCGTGATGCCGGCGATCGCGGCCTTCATCTCGAGCAAGTCTTGGCTGGTCTCGAGCAGCAGCAGATCGACGCCGCCTTCGATCAGCGCGGTCGACTGTTCTTCGTAGAGATCGGCGAGCTCGTCGAACGTGATCTTCGAGAGCGCCGGGTCGGACGACGAGATCAGCATCCCCGTCGGACCGAGCGAGCCCGCGACGAACTTCGGTCGCTCGGCGCCGGCGAAAGCGTCCGCCGCGCGGCGCGCGATTTGCGCGGACACCAGGTTGATCTCGTGCGTCTTCGCGCCCAAACCGTACTCGTCGAGCTTGAGCCGCGAGGCGGTGAACGAGTCGGTCTCCACCACGTCGGCGCCCGCCGCGAAGTAGTCGCGGTGGATCCGCTCGATCACGTCGGGCCGGGTCAGCACGAGCGCTTCGTTGCAACCGTGATACGACGCCCCGCCGAAGTCCGCGTCGCTGAGGTGCAGGTCCATGAGCTGCGTGCCCATCGCGCCGTCGAAGAGCAGCACGCGCTCGCGCAGCGCCGCCAGATAGTCCGCCATCTGCGCCATCGTAGCGGTTGCGGACGGCGGAGTCGCGGCACCGATGTCCAATAGGGCCAAGATGGAGGCGATTGGACAGATCGCGAAGCGCATCGACGTGCTGGGCGGACTCGTCCGCGCGGCTCCGCCGTCGGCCGCCCTCCGCGACACGTTCGCCGCGCTGCGCCTCGATGAGATCGTCGGCTCGGCCCGGCTCGCCGGCGCGCGGCTCGACGTGACCGACGTGCGCGCCCTGCTCGACCGCGGCCGGGCGCTGGGCGGGCACCGGTTCGACGACTATCTCCTCGTGCGCGGTTACGCCGACGCCGCGGGCTGGGCCGCGCAGCACGCGAACCGGCGCAGCCCCGTGACGGCCGAGGACCTGCGCACGCTGCACCGGCTTGCCCTGCGGGGGATCGCCGACGACGCCGGCGCATGGCGCACGCGAACCGTCCCGGCGCTCGCCGACGGAACCGTGCCGCCGCCGCACTGGATGGTCCCGTTCGAGACGGAGACCTACGTGGGCCGCGTCGCGCTGGGCGCCGACGATCCGGCGCCGCTCGCGCTCGCCCGCGCCGCCGCCCGGCTCGTCCGCCTCCAGCCGTTCGCCAACGGCAACGGCCGCGTGGCGCGTCTAGTCGCGAACCTGCTGGCGTACCGGCGCGGCCTTCCGCCGATCGTGCTGGACGCGCGCGGCCGCCGCGCGTACGGCGCAGCGCTGCGCGCCGCGCTCGCCGGCGACGCCACGCCGCTGGCGCGCGTTTTCGGGAGCGCGCTCGCGCGCGGCCTCGAGCGCCTGCGCGACGTCGTCGAACCGGTCGACGAGCTGCATCCGCTCGCCGCATTCGCAACGAACGGTCGCCCGGACCGCCTCTACAAAGCAGCACAGCGGGGCAGGCTGCGCGTCGTACGCCGCGACGGCCGCCTCTACACCACCGCCCCGTGGGTCGCCGCATATTCGGCGCAGCCCTCCGCCGAATCCGCGTAAGCGCCGAAAGCAAAGGAAGACATGCACGAACCAATCGTCGCGTACGTCTCGATGGAGATCGCGGTGGCATCCGAGGTCGCGACGTACGGCGGCGGCCTCGGTGTGCTCGCAGGCGACGTGATCCGCGCCGCTGCCGACGCCGGCTACCCGATGGCGGGCGTGACGCTGCTCTACCGCGACGGCTACTTCCGCCAGCGACTCGACGCTGCGGGTGTGCAGCACGAGGAGCCGCTGAGCTGGCGCCCGGACGCAGCGCTAGAAAAGCTCGCGCCGGTCGTGACGATCCCGATCTCCGGACGCCCCGTGCACGCGGGCGTGTGGCGCTACGCGGTGACGGGCGTGGACGGCCATCGTGTCCCGGTCTACTTTCTCGACACCGACCGCGAGGACAACGACGACGCGGCGCGCGCGCTGACGAGCGCGCTCTACGGCGGCGACGCGCGCTACCGTCTCGAACAGGAAGCGCTGCTCGGCCTCGGCACCGTCGCGATGCTGCGCGCGCTCGGCTACGAGCGCGCCGGCACCTATCACATGAACGAAGGGCATTCCGCGCTGCTGGTGCTCGCGCTGTTGGACGAGACGCGCGACCTGCCACGCGTGCGCGAGCGCTGCGTCTTCACGACGCACACGCCCGTCCCGGCCGGGCACGACTGCTTCGCGCTCGACCTCGCGCACGACGTGCTCGGCGGCGAGCACGTCGCGACGCTGCGCGCGCTCGGCCTCGCCGATGACGACGTCCTCAACATGACGCACCTCGCGCTGCGCGCGTCGCGCTTCACCAACGCGGTCGCGATGAAGCACGGCGAAGTCTCGCGCGCGATGTTCCCCGACGCGAACGTTCACGCGATCACGAACGGCGTACACGCGGGAACGTGGACGTCACAGCCGTTCCAAGACCTCTTCGACCGCCGCCTCCCCGGCTGGCGCCGCGACAACTGGCAGCTGCGCCAAGCCGTGGGAATCCCGCTCCACGAGATCGCGGACGCGCACTCGGCAGCCAAGCACGCGCTGATCGACCGAGTCGCTCACGCCACCGGAAAGCTGCTGGATCCCAACCGCTTCACGATCGGCATCGCGCGGCGCGCGACGGCGTACAAACGCAACGACTTGATCCTGCGCGACGCCGGCCGCCTAGCCTGGATCGCGCAAAACGCGGGCGGGATTCAGCTCGTGTTCGGCGGCAAAGCGCACCCGCGCGACTGGGACGGCAAGGCCATGATCCAGCACATCGTGGGCAGCGCACCGGCACTGGCGGGCGCCGTCGACATCGTCTACGTCGAAAACTACGACATGAGCTGGGGCGGGGCGCTCACGTCGGGCACGGATCTCTGGCTCAACACCCCACGCCCGCCGAACGAAGCCTCAGGCACGAGCGGCATGAAAGCGGCGATGAACGGCGTCCCGAGCCTCTCGGTGATGGACGGCTGGTGGATCGAAGGCGCGCTCGACGGGATCACCGGCTGGTCGATCGACGCGCAGACGGGCAACGACGACGACGCAACAGCAAACGCGCTCTACACCTTGCTCGAACACACGATCCTGCCGGCCTACACGCACGACCGTGACCGCTACGTCGCGGTGACGCGCGGCGCAATCGCCTTCAACGCAAGCCACTTCAACGCACAGCGCATGCTCGCCCAATACGCGATCGACGCCTACGCCCTCCCGTTCGATTCGGGCGCACCGCGCGCGCAGGTCGACGAGCTTCTCGCGGGCTAACGGCTGGACCATGAAGATCGCGACCGTCCTCGCACTCGTCGCAGTCCTGCTCGTGCCGGCGGCTCACGCCGGTTCCGCGGCCGGGAATGCCCTTGCGCATCATCCGACATCGACGAAGAATAGCGCGGCGCAGGCATGCTTTGATCGCGGCTTGACACTCTTCTACGCCTACAACCGCCTCGCATCGCAGCGCGCGTTCGAATGCGCGGCACAAGCCGATCCCGCGTTCGCGATGGCGTACTGGGGGATCGCGCTCGCTCACGGCACGAACATCAACGTCGAAGTTGACCCCGCCGGCGAAAAGGCGGCTTTCTCCGCGATTCATCGCGCGGTCGCGTTGCAAGACGGCGCGTCGGCCGCGGAGCGTGCCTATATTGCGGCGCTCAGCACGCGGTACTCGGGCAGGCACAAACCCGACCTCCGCGCCCTCGCCGTCGCGTATGCGGCGGCGATGCAAACGGTATCGAAACGGTATCCAGACGATCTCGACGCGTCGACCATCGCCGCGGAAAGCGCGATGGAACTGCGGCCGTGGCAGTGGTATACCGCCGACGGCGTTCCGGTCGCCGGCACGAACGAGATCCTCGCAACGCTGAGTGCGGTTCTTGCACGTAATCCAATGCATATCGGTGCAAACCACTTCTTCATTCACATGACGGAAGCGGCGCGCCGGCCCGAGCGCGCGCTCCCGAACGCAGCACGGCTGCGAGCCATGCAGTTCGAGCCGGGGGCCGCGCATCTCGTGCACATGCCGGCGCATGTATACATGCGAACCGGCGACTTCACCGCAGCGGCCGAGGTGAACGAGCACGCGAGCGCCCACGATCTGGCGTACCGCCACGATGCGCATGAGGCTGATCCGGAAGCGTCGGTCTACCACGACCACAATCTGACCATGCTCGCCGCCGGATATGGCAATCAGGGTCGCTGGTCCGCAGCAAAGCGGACGGCAGCGAGCCTTACGGCCGACGGCGCGCTGGTACCCGCGATGTTCGTCTATTTGCGGTTCAACCGCTGGGACGACATCCTCACGATGAAACCCCCGCGCCCCGATCGCAACGAACCGATCCGCCTCGGGATGTTCCACTTCACGCGAGGAATGTCGCTCGCCGCCTCAGGGCGGCTCGGCGACGCCGGCCTCGAGCTCGCGGCCGTCCGCGCAGCAAAAACAACCCTCAAGGTACCGGCCGCACCCGGCTCCTACAACAGCTCGGCCGACATCTTCCGCCTCGCATCCGATGTCCTGGCTGCGAACATTGCGGGCGCCCAGATCCGCCATGCCTCCCAAGTCGCGCTGTTGCAGGACGCGGTCGCGATCCAGGACAGGCTGCTCTACATCGAGCCACCGGATTGGTATGCGCCCGTCCGTGAATCGCTCGGTGCCGTGCTCTTCACCACGGGCCGCTACGCCGCCGCAGCCAACGTGTTCCGGGAAGACCTCAGACGAAACCAGCGCAATCCGCGCTCGCTTTTCGGACTTTCCGAGTCGCTGCGAAAACAGGGCCGAGACGCCGAGGCCGCAGTCGCTCGAAGCGAATTCGACGCCGTGTGGAAAAACGCCGACACACCGATCTTGATGCCCCGACTCTAGCGGCTCACGTCGCACGTCGAAGCGCCCGCGCAATCGCCGCGTCCTCGAGTCCCGCCTCACGAAGAATTTCTTCACCGTGCTCGCCGAGCCGCGGCGCGTGGCGCAGCTCGGCAACCGGCGTCCCGCTGAATCGCAACGGCCGTCGCACCGCGCGTAGCGCGCCTTCGCTGGGGTGCGCTTCATCCGAGAAAAAGCCCGTCGCGCGCAGGTGCTCGTCGTCGAGCAGATCGGCGACGTCGTGGAGCGGCACGACAGGGATGTCCGCCGCCGCGAGCGCCGCTAACCAGTCCGCCGACGTTCGGGTGGTGACGATCTCGGCGACGACGCCGTACGCCGCATCATACTCCCGCCGCCGAACACCGGGATCAGATAACCGCGGATCACCGGCATAACGATCCTGCTGGCCGACGATCTCGAAAAACCGCTCCCAATGCCGCTCGGTGTAGAGCAGAATGCACACGTACCCGTCGAGCGTGCGCAACGGCCGCCGATTCGGCGTGAGCGCACGATTGTATCCGAAGTCCCCGGCCGGCGGATCGAAGAGATGCCCGCCAATATGGTCGGAGAGCACGAGCTCCGCCATCGTCTCGAACATGGGCACCTCGACATGCGCGCCCGAACCCGTGCGCTCACGCGCAAACAATGCGGCAAGGACGGCATGCACTGCATTCATCCCAGTGATCCGATCCGCAATCAACGCGGGCACGAACCGCGGCTCCCCATCTGCAACCCGCCGAAACGTAGCAGCAAGCCCGGAAATCCCTTGAATGAGATCGTCATACGCAGGCTTGGCGGCATAGGGCCCATCCTGCCCGTACCCGACGAGATCGACGTACACGACGCGCGCATTGACGGCGGCAACGTCATCATAACCAAGCCCAAGCCGCCGCATCGCAGCCGGCCGAACGTTCGTGATGAACACATCAGCGCGCTCGCAAACCCGCAACAACGCATCACGCGCCTCCGCCCGCTTGAGATCGAGCACGATACTGCGCTTCCCGCGGTTCATGAACATGAACAACGAGCCCATCCCCGCATGCCGCGAAGGCCCCGCATACCGCATGACGTCCCCACCAGGCGCCTCGACCTTGATAACGTCGGCGCCATACCCGGCAAGAATGAACGTCGCCCACGGACCCATCACAACGGAGG
>JAXDMA010000053.1:0-6130 GCA_034666305.1 Vulcanimicrobiota bacterium | reverse complement strand
GGCGAGGAGGCGCGCCTTTTCGTCTTTTTGCAACTCGACGATCAGCTTCTCCATGTCGCCGTCCAGGATCACCTTGATGTTCTGGAAGTTCTGGTTGATGCGGTGGTCGGTGATACGGTCCTGCGGGTAGTTGTACGTGCGGATCTTCTCGCTGCGGTCGCCGGTGCCGACTTGGCTGCGGCGCAGCGACGCTTCCGATTCCTCGCGCTCGCGGCGCTGGTTGGCGGCGAGCTGCGCGCGCAGCATGTCCATCGCGCGCGCGCGGTTCTGCAGCTGCGAGCGTTCCTCGCTGCACGACACGATGATGCCGCTGGGCTTGTGCGTGATGCGGATCGCGGATTCCGTCTTGTTGACGTGCTGGCCGCCCGCGCCGGACGCCTTGAACGTGTCGATCTCGAGATCGGTCGAGCGGATCTCGATCTCGCCGTCGTCCGCGACTTCGGGCAGCACCGCGACCGTCGCCGTCGAGGTGTGAATGCGCCCCGCCGCCTCCGTCGCCGGGACGCGCTGCACGCGGTGCACGCCGGACTCGTACTTGAACCAGCGGTAGGGCTCGCCGCCTTTCACCGCGACGACGACCTCTTTGTAGCCGCCGGCCTCGTTCTCGTTCTCGCTCAGCAGTTCGACGCGCATCTTGCGCGACTCGCCAAAGCGCGAGTACATGCGCAGCAAGTCGCCGGCGAAGATCCCCGCCTCGTCGCCGCCCGCACCGGCGCGACTCTCGATGAACACGTCCTTGCCGTCGTCGGGGTCGCGCGGCAGCATGAGCTCCTGCAGCTCCGCGTCCACGGCGGCGAGACGCTCGCGCAGGCCGCCCGCTTCTTCCTCCGCGAGCGCGGCGAGCTCGGGATCGCTCTTGTCGGCGCGCAGCGCGTCGTTCTCCGCCGTCTCACGCAGCAGCGCACGGTAGCGGCGATAGGCCGCGACCGTGGCGTCGATGGACGCTCGCTCCTTCATCAGCGCGGTGAAGCGCGTTTGATCGTAACCGCCGCTCGTGTCGGCGAGGGCGGCTTCGATCTCGTCGAAGCGGTTCGAGAGCGTCTCGAGGCGGTCGGTATATTGCATCGTCAGGCAAGCAAGAAGCGCGCCGAACAACGGCGCGCTTCCTGGAGTCGAGTCGAGGTGGCTAAACGGACGCCGGGGCGGCCTCCGCCTGGTCGGCCTGCTTCTTGGCCGTGCGCGCGGCGGCGGCGGCCTTCTTCTGGTCGGCCATTGCGACGCGCTGGTTGAACTTCTCGACCCGGCCGGCCGTATCGAGGAACTTCTGCTGACCGGTCCAGAGCGGATGGCAGTTCGAGCAGACTTCGACCGCGATCGTCGGCGACGTCGATCCGGTGGTGAACGTGGCTCCGCAAGCGCAAGATACCTTGGCTTCCGGATACCATTTTGGGTGACCCTTGGTTTTCACAGCCCTCCTATTTTATCACCCGGGCGCAAGTGGCTTGGTCGCAGCACCCCGCCCGGGCGCGCAGTAGTTGGCCGGTCGCTGCCGTAATAGGCGAAAGCCCCGAAAGGCGGGTTGGTGGGTCCCAACAGACACTCGCGAGCGCACGGTGGTTCGACCCCGCTGCGGTTCGCTATGGCGGTTATCGCGCTCGCCGCGACGCTCGACGTCTCCGGCGTCTTCGCCGCGCCCGCACCGCCGGCCGCGGCGGCGAAGCGCATTCAGCTCAACGCTCACGACCAGCCGGTGCGCGACGTCCTGCTGCGCATCGGTGAGCTCGCGCACCTCAACATCACGGTCGCCGACGACGTCCGCGGGAACGTGAACCTGACGCTCCACGACGCGACCGCGGACGAGGCCGTGCACGCGGTGTGCACGCAGCTCGCGCTGCGCTGCGTCCGCGACGGACGCACGGTGGCCGTCTACGCGCAGTCGTCGGTCGTGGTTCCGCTCGCCATCGTCCGCGCCGGCCGGGCCGCACAGATGGTGCGCCAACTCTTCCCGCGCCTTGCGGTGCGCGTCGATCCCGCCGCGAACGCGCTCGTTCTCGCCGGCGCGCAAAGCGACATCCAAGCCGCCCGCGCGGTCATCGCCGGCCTCGACGTTCGCGATGCGACCAAGCCGGCCACCGAATCGATCACGCTGCGCACGCAACCGGCGCAGACCGTAGCCGACCGTTTGCGCGCGATCTATCCGGCCGCCAGGATCACGGTGCTGTCGCGCGCGACGATGCTGGTCAGCGCGACGCCGCCGGATCTCGCGCAGATCAAGACGCTGGTGGCGGGCATCGACGCGCCGACGCCTCCGCCCGTGTCGCAGCCGGTGTCGAGCGACGCGGTCCGCGTGTCGCAGCGGCGCCCGCAAGACGTCGCGCGCGCCGTGACGGCGCAGATTCCGCGCGTGCGAACGGCGGTATCGGGCACGACGGTCACGCTCACCGGCTCGCCCGACGACGTCGCACGCGCCAAGGCGCTGATCGCGCAACTCGATTTGCCGCCGTACGGCATGCGCTACGTGCAGATCTATCGCATCCACAACGTCGACGCCAAGTCGGTCGCCGATCTCATCCGCAGCTCGTTCCCATCCGTCACCGTCACCGTCGACGCCGGTCTCAACGCGATCTCGGTGACGGCGAACGCCGGCGAGCACCAGCGCATCGGCGACGGGATCGCGGCGATCGACGGCACCGCTGCGAACGGGCAAAATCCGGCCGGGCCCGGCGGCGGCGGCGGCGCACCGTCGTCGCACGAAGTGATTCAGCTCAAGTCCATCGTGCCGGGCGGCACGGGCGCCGCCGGTGCGTCGACCACGCCGCAAGACATCGGCGCAGCCGTTCAGGCGGCGCTGCAAGGTTCGTTTCCGGACCTGCGCGTGACCGTGCCGAACGGCACCCAGCAGCTCATTCTCACCGGCAGCCCGCAGGCGATTCGCGCCGGGCGCGAGCTCATCGCGGAACTCGACGTCGTGCCGCAATCCGTCGTGCTCGACACCGAGATCCTCGAGCTCGACGAGAACAGCTCGCGCAACCTGGGCCTGCAGCTCGGCAACAGCGGCGCAATCAGCACGACGTTTACCGAATTGCAGCCGGCGCCGGACGCAAACGGCAACGCCGGCCGGCTCATCGGACTCCAGCCGTTCACGCGCAGCCCGATCTCGTTCAGCGCCACGCTGAACCTGCTGATCTCCAACGGCAAAGCACGCGTGCTCGCGGACCCGCGCATCACGACGTTGTCCGGACGCACCGCGACGATCCGCGCCGGCGACACGCTGAGCATTCTGACGACCACCGGCGGCGGCGCCGGAACCGTGCCCACGCAGCAACTGCAAAGTTTCCAGACCGGCGTGACGCTCGACATCACGCCGATCATCACGAACAACGGCGAGCTGACCGTCGCGCTCCACCCGGTCGTGAACTCGCTGACGGGTTTGGTCAACGGCATCCCCGAGATCTCGACACGTGACACGCAGACGACCGTGCACCTGCGCGACAACGAGACGCTCGTCATCGGCGGCTTGATCCAGGAATCGTCGCAGCGCACGGAGTCCAGGATCCCGCTGCTGGGCAGCTTGCCGCTGATCGGGCGCGTGTTTCGCAACGACAACACGACGAGCACGCGCAACGAGCTAATCATCGTCGTGACGCCGCACATTCTCAACGGGAACATGACGTCGACGATTCCGAACGCCGCTGCGCCGCCCGGCATGCTCATCCCGACGCCGCGTCCGCTCCCGACGGTGCCGCCGAACACCGGGTTCCCGACAGCGTCGCCCACGCTCCAGCAACGCCCGGTGCAGCGTCAGGCCGCCACGCCGCCTCCGCCGGCCGGCACGCCGGTTCCGCAGCCGCCGCCGGCGGCGACGAGCGCGCCGACACCGCAATCCACGCCGACTGCGCTCTCCCAGGCGAACGTCTACGTCTACGGCTCGCCGCCGCCGAACACGTACGCCGCCCCGGGAGACGCGCCGCAGATCTTTTACGCCTCGCTTTCGCCCACGGTGGTCGCGCCGAACACCACCGTGCGGGTCAGCGCGATCACCACCACCAACGTCCAGCGGCTCACGATCGGGACCGGGAACACCAACATCGCGCTGGCGCGCATCGGGACGGGTACGTGGCAAGGCGTGTTCGCCGCGAACGCGCTGGGCCTGGCGCCCACCGCCACCAGCATCCAGCTCAGCTTGATCGCGTCGCGGAACGACGGCCAGAGCGCCACGATCCCGATCCCCGTGTCGCTCATCCACTAAGTGTAAGCTTTCCGTTAAGCTCTTCAGTGGCGGCGCTGGGATGAACGGCGCCGCCGTTTGCGAACCTAGACGCGTTCCCGTCACAACTCCCCAAGCGATTCCGCTGCCACCGCCCCACAAGAGGTCCCGTTGAACGTTCGTCAGCTCGTGCTCGTGGCGGTTGCCGCCCTCGCCGTCGGCGGCACCGCCGTCGCGGAGGTCGGTCAGTCCGGACCCGCAAGCCAGGCCACCCCGCCACCGCCCCCGCCGCCCAACGGCAACGTCGCCACGCCCGGCACCTTGATCGGCACCCCGATGCCGACCGCGAAGGCGGCCCCCACCATAACGCCCGCGCCCGCAGCGACGGCGACGCCTGCACCGGCCGGCCGCCGCGGCCGCCGCAGCAACCCGGAGCCGGCGGCGAGCCCGTCCGACACGCCGGAGCCGCCGCAGTTCGCCACGATGGACGGCGTGTGGGAAGTCCAGCTCCAGCCGCTGACCGGCACGGGGCGGGCGATCTACTCGCACTTCAGGCTCGCGCAAAAGGGCGACCAGATCACCGGCACGTGGACGCGCGAGAACAATCAGAACGTCCCGTTCACCGGGACGTTCGACGGGCGCCTGTTCAAGCTGAGCGCGGCCGACGGAAAGTCGACGTGGACGTTCAGCGGCTACGCCGAGAACAACTCGGACATGGTCGGTTTGCTGCAGACCGCCGACCCCAAGGACAAGGGCACCCCGTTCACCGCTTCGCATCGCAAGAAGGACCGGCTCTAGGAGGACGTGACCGCCGGAGCGCTCGACGCGCGCGTGCTCGCCGCGATCGGCGCGTACGCGCTGGACGACGACGCGTTCCTGGCGCTCGCGCGCGATCTGTTCGTCTATCAAGTCGAACGCAACGCACCGTACGCGGCGTTCGCGCGCGCCGCTGGCTGCGACGCGGAACGCCCGCCCGCGCGCATCGAGGACATCCCCGCCGTCCCGGCCGCCGCCTTCAAGGAGGCGCGGCTCGCGACGTTTCCGCCGGCCGACACCGCCGCCTGGTTCGAAACGAGCGGCACGACGCGCGGGCGCGGCGGACGCCACGAGCTGCCCACAACGCGGCTGTACGACGCAGCGCTGCTCGCGTCGTTCGATCGCATGCTGCTCGCCGACGGCGCGCGGCTGCGGTACATGAACCTCGTCCCGGATCCGCGCGAACGGCCCCACAGCTCGCTCGGCCACATGATGGGCGTCGTCGCGCGCGAGCGCGGCGACGGCGACACCGGCTGGTATCTGCACGGCGACGCGCTCGATGCCGATGCGTTCGCGCGCGACGCGCGGCGAGCGATCGCGGACGGCGCCGCGGTCTGCATCGCGACCACCGCGTTCGCACTCGTCGGACTGCTCGATGCGCTCGCGCAACGCGACACGACGCTCGCGCTGCCGTCTGGTTCGCGCATCATGGAGACCGGCGGCTTCAAAGGCCGAACGCGCACCGTCGACCGCGCGACGCTCTATGCCGAGGCGTCGGCGCGGCTGGGCGTGTCGGGGGATGCGATCGTGGCGGAGTACGGCATGACCGAGCTCTCCTCGCAGTATTACGACTCGTTCGCGTCGCGCGCGCGCATCGAACCGCGGATCAAGGTGGCGCCGCCGTGGCTGCGCCCGATCGTCGTCGGCGGCGACGGGCGTCCGCTGCCGCACGGCGTCGTCGGCGCGATTCGCCACGTCGACCTGGCGAACCGCGGGTCGGTGATCGCGATCGAGACCGAGGATCTCGGCGCGCTCGCAACGACCGGCGACGGCGAGGCCGGGCTCGTGCTGATCGGGCGCGAGCAAGGCGCAGAGTTGCGCGGCTGTTCGCTCGACGCGGAGACCTTGCTCGCACGCCGTGGCTGACGCCGCCGGTTCCCTGCGTGCGCTGCCCGCACGTCGCGTCGTCGCGCACATCGCCGATGCGGCCGAACGGTGGAGCGACGC
>JAXDMA010000052.1:0-6228 GCA_034666305.1 Vulcanimicrobiota bacterium | reverse complement strand
ACGCATCCGCTGGCGTTCGCCGGCGTGACGTTCGCGCTGCTGGCGCTCGCCGCCGACGGCGTGCGACCGGTCTGCGTCATCGCCGGCGGATCGGCGCAAGACGCGGACCGCGTGCGCGCGTCCGTCGCCGTCGACGCCGCGACGATTCGCGCGCAGTTCGACGCGCTGCGCGGCGCGAACGTCGGTGCGTTTCACGTCGGCGCGCTCGTTTCGCCGGACGCCGTGCGCGCCGTCGCCGGCGCGCTCGCATCGTACCCGAACGTTCCCGTCGTGCTCGATCCGGTGCTCGCTGCGAGCGGAGGCGACGTGCTGGCGGACGACGCGACGCGAACGGCGCTGCGCGACGTCTTGTTCGCGCGCGCGACGCTGATCACGCCGAACCTCGCCGAGGCGAGCGCACTACTCGGACGACAGGTTGCGGACGTCGCCGCAATGCACGACGCGGCGACCGCGCTGCTCGCGTTCGGCGCAAACGCCGTGCTGGTCAAAGGCGGTCACCTCACCGGCGACGCGATCGACGTTCTCGCCGATGAGGGCGGCACGCGCGAGTTTCGCGCGCCGCGCGTCAACGGCGTGCTGCGCGGGACGGGCGATTTGCTCGCGGTCACGATCGCCGCCGCCCTGGCACGCGGTGCGTCACTCGGCGAAGCGATCGAACGCGCACGCGCGCGCGTGCGTGACGCGATCGCACGCGGAGTTCCGTTTGCCGGCGCGCGCGTCGCTTCGTTCAGTCGCGCTTCGGACGGCCCCGCCGCTCGCGCCTGAGCTCGTCGAACCCGCGGCGCATCTCGTCGAAACCGCCGCGCATTTCGGCGGTCAGCGCTTCGAAGCGCTCGTCCACGCGCGCGAAGCCGTGTTCCATCCGCCGTTCGAGGCTATCGGTCCGGGCTGTGAGGCGTTTGTCGACCGCCTCGAGGCGATTATCGACGGCATCCAGCCGATTGGCCACCGAATCCAGGCCATTGCCCACCGAATCCAGGCGTGCGGACTGGAACTCGGCGGCTTCCTTCACGGTGATCACCAGCGCTTGAACGTCGTCGACGCGCTGGACCAGCGCATCCAAGCGCGCGTCGGTCGCGTCCGCGCGGCCGTGCAATGCGCCGAAACCCAGCGCCAGCTGGTCGAGGACCGTTTGTATTTCCGCACCCGTCGGTTCCATACGACTAGACTGACTCTCCGGTGTTGACGTTTGGTGTCCGGGCTGTTACGCCGAGTAGCGCGGAAGCGCCTCGCGCAGTTGCTCGAGCGCCCAGCCGATGTCGTCGAGCGACGCGGCGTAGGAGAACCGCAAATACCCTTTGCCGGCGGCACCGAAGCTGGAGCCGCCCAGGCACGCGACGCCCGCGTTTTCGAGCAGCCACTTCGCGAGGTGCTTGTCGTCGGTGGTGAGCTGCGAGACGTTGGGGAACGCGTAGAACGCGCCTTCCGGGATCGTGCACGACACGCCCGGGATGGTGTTCAGGCCGGACACGATCGCGTCGCGCCGCTCGCGGAACGTCGCGTTCATCTTTTGCACGGGCGCGTCGTCGCCGGCGAGCGCGGCGATGCCGGCGCGCTGCACGAACGTCGCGACGCACGAAAACGTGTTGTTGTTGAACAGCGTCACGCGTTTGGCGATCTCTTCTGGCGCGATGCAGTAGCCCAGCCGCCAGCCCGTCATGGCATACGCTTTCGAGAACCCGTCGACGATGATCGTTCGCTCGCGCATCCCGTCGATGCGCGTGATCGACTCGAACGTGGGACCGTAGATGTTGCGCGAGTAGATCTCGTCGGCGATCACGAGCACGTTGTGCTGCTTCGCGAGCGCGGCGATGGTCTCGAGATCCTCGCGCGTGAGCACGCCGCCGGTCGGGTTGTGCGGTGAGTTGATGACGATCGCTTTGGTCTTGGGCGTGATCTTCGCGGTCAGCTCGTCGAGATCGAGGCGCCAGTTGCGCGCCTCGAGCAGGTGCACGGGGATCGCCTTCGCTTCGAGGTAGCTGGCCGCCGAGGCGTACGCCGGATAGGCGGGGTCGGCGTAGAGCAGCTCGTCGCCCGGGTCCAGCAGCGCGGAGAGAAGGTTCCAGATGATCGGCTTGGCGCCGGCGCCGACGACCACGTTCTCGCGGGAGTACGGTTCGGCGAGGCCGCGGAAGGCGCTGGCGTAGGCCGCGATCGTGTCGCGCAGCTCGGGGATTCCCGCCGACGGGGTGTAGTGGCTGTAGTTTTCTTCGATCGCCCGGATGCCGGCTCGCTTGATATGGTCGGGCGTATCGAAATCGGGTTCGCCGATCTCCATATGAACGACGCGCCGGCCGGTAGCCTCGATCGCTTTGGCGCGAGCGAGGACCTCGAAAGCGCTCTCGGAGCCGAGCCGGGACGCGGCCGCGCAGAGGTAATCGGAGTGGTGAGCGATGGTCGTCATGGGGAACCTGCAAGCGAGGTCGGCGACCGGAGATCGCCGAACGGGGCGAGACTGATGCGGACGCTGACGGAAGTATTCGCCCCGGGCGCGCCGTCGCTACCGGAAGGGCTACGAACGCTCGTCGTTTCTCCCGACCGAATGGTCGAACCTGGAACGACGGTCCGCGCCACGTTCGCGTTCTACAACTTCGGCGGCGCCGCGGCGACCGGTCTGCGCGTCCGGTTCAACCTGCCCGACGGTTTGCGCTACGTCCCCGGCAGCGCCCGAGTCGACGACCGCGCGCTGGACGACGTCCGCGGCGAGACCAGCCTGCTCAGCCCCAACGGCTGCGACGTCGGCGAAGTGCCCCCCGGCGTCGAACGGCGGATTGCGCTCGCCTACGTCGTCGCGCCGACCATCGAGAACGCGGCGTCGCTCGAATTGCAAGCGGCGCTCGCGAGCAACGAGACGGACGTCATCGGCTCGAACGTGGTGCGCCTGGTCGCCAGCAGCGCGCCGCAGCTCGAGAACCCGGAAACCGTTGCCTCGCTCGAGGCGGTCCGCGTCGCGGAGCCGAGCGAAGAGATCGTCGCGACGGCGCGCGTTCGCAACAGCGGCCACGCGACGGCCCATGATGTCGTCGTCGTGCTGCCGGTCCCCGACCGTACGACGTACATCGACGGCAGCGCGCGCATCGACGGCCGCGAGGTCGCGATCGACGAACGCGGCGGCGATCCGTTCGGCTTCGGCAACGCGACGGTCGCGTCGCCCGCGCTCGCGGCCGGAGCGACGCTCGTCGTCGAATACCGCGCACGCATCGAATCGCCGCTCGACGACAACACGCGCATCGTCCTGGGCGGCGCGGTCGCGTCCGCCGAGACCGCCGAGTTCGAGCTTGCGCGCGCAGAGCTGACCGTTCGCAGCGCGAGCCGATTCGATACCGAAGCGACCCGGCTCGTCGTCGACGCGCCGAGCGAAGTGGAACCGGGCCGGCGCGTTCGCGTCGGACTGATCGCCGAGAACAACGGGACGTGCGCCGCGGAAGACGCGCGCGTGCGGCTGACGCTGCCCGAGGGCTTGCGCTACGCGCCGGGTTCGCGCGCGGTCGACGGCCGGTCCGTCAGCGAAAGCGACACGCCGGGATCGTTCGTTTTCGCGCGCATCGACGCCGGGCGCCGCGTCGAGGCGGCGATCGACGCATACGTGGTCTCGCCCGCCGTCGACGGAACGCCGTTGCCGGTCGCGGGCTCGCTGCAATGGTCGACGGGTTCGCGCACGTTCGAGCGCACGCTCACGGTGCGCTCGTCGCCCCGGTTTCTCGAAGCGCGTAACACGCTCACGCTAGACGGCTCGTCGCAAGTCACGCCGGGCAGCGAAGTGCGCGGCACGATTCGCATCGCGAACGACGGCACCGCGCAAGCGACCGGCGTGCGCGTCGTGATCGAAGCGGACCCGGTGTTGCAATTGCTGCGCTATTCCGACGGCGGCGGCGAGGCGCGCGTGCAGCCCGCCGGCATCGACGTCGGTACCCTTGCGCCCGGCGCGTCGCGTACGTTCACGCTGGCCGGTACCGTCGCGTCGCCCATCGCCGATCGCTTCGCGATCCGCCTGCGGGCACGGCTCGAGAACGACCAAACGGCGGCGGCCGTGCTCGGTCAGCTGGAGCTGCTGGTCCGGTCGCGGCCGCGCTTCGCGCCGGGCGGCTCGACGCTGACCTATCCGGCCGGCGAACCGCTGCGCCCCAGCGGGCACGGCGACGTTCAGGTCGTCGTCGCCAACGAAGGAACCGACGCTGCGCGCGACGCGCGCCTCCACCTCGACATCACCGACCACGCGCGCATCGAAGGCGTCGACGGCGCGACGCTGGTCGGCACGACCGTGCTGTTCGGCGACATTCTGCCGGGCGCGCGGGCCGAGGCGACGGTGCGGCTGCGGCTCGCGCGGCTGGTGGCGCGCGGCACGGCGATAACCGTCAACGGCCGGCTCGAAGCGGTCGGCCTGCTGCCGCTCGCGCTGGCACCCGTCACCATCCCCACCGTCGCGGAGCCGCGCTTCGACCAGGGCGCCTCACTGCGCACGCAGCCGGCGGAAACCGTCGACGCGGGCGAACCGCTCTACGTCCGGCTGAGCGTGCGCAATACCGGTGACGGCGCCGCCAGCCGCCTCGTGCTGCGCGGCCAAATGCCGCCGCACGCCGCGTACCTGCCCGGGTCGACGCTCGTCAACGACGTGCCGCTGCTCGACGTCGACGGCGGGTCGGTTCTGTGGTCGAAGCCGGGGCTCGTCCTCGAAGACGTCGATCCCGGCGTCGAGGTCGTCGTCCGTTACGGCACCATCGTGAACACGCCGCTCGCGGCGGGGACGCTGATCGACGCCCACCTCGACCTGGGCTGGGACGGGGGCGGGACGCTTGCGATCTCGTCGCCGGCCGTCCGCGTACGGTCGACGCCGGCCTTCGCCGTGCGCGCCAGCGGGCTGCCGTTCTCGGTGTCCGGCATTGCGCCGCGCACCGCGGACATGCTCCAGGACATCGCCGACCAGCGCCGCGCCGCGCAGATCCAGCTGCCGCCGCCGTTCGCGGCCTTGCCGCCGCCGCTGGTCGAGCCGCCGCCGGCTCCGCCCGCTCCGCCGCTGCCGGACACCGCGACCTTCACGCCGCCCGAAAGCGCCACGTTCGCGCCGCCGGATCGCGCGTCGTTCCGCTACGACGAAGAAGCGATCGAGGCGCGCTTCACGCCGGCCGCGCCGCCGCCTGCGCCGCCCGTCGTCGAACCCCTGGTCACGCCGCCGGTTGACGAAGCCGCCCCGCCGGTCGAGGTTGCGCCGCCCGTCGCCGAACCGCCGCGCGCCGAGACCCCGCCGGTCGTGGAGACCCCGCCGGTCGTGGAGATCCCGCCGGCCGCGGAGATCGCGACGGCCGCCGAGGCTGCTCCGGTCCACGAAGTCGCGATGCCCGACGCAGACGTCGCGGCCGGCGCGGTCGCCGCGCTGCCCGAACAGCCGGAGCACGTCGACGAGATCGCGCACGCGCAGGCGCCGCAAATCGCGGAACCCCCCCAGGCCGTCGAAGTCACGCCGGTCATCGTGCCGGTTGCCGAAGCGCCACCCGTCGTTGAGGCGCCGCCGGTTGCCGAAGCGCCGCCCGTCGTTGAAGCGCCGCCGGTCGTCGAGGCGGCATCCGTGCCGCCGGGCGTCGAGCCCACCCCGCCGCCGCCGGATCCGCATCCAATTCCGGCCCCGCCGCCGCCGCCGCCGCCAATCCCGACGCCACCGACACCGCCTACCCAAACGCCGACGCCGACGCCGGCACCGGCCTCCGTTCAGCGGCGCGTTCGTCTGGTGTTCGCGCACGATGCGCTCGAACGCGCGCTGCGCTTCCTCGAACAATCCGACTACGGCGGGCTGATCACGCATCTCTTTGCGATCCGCACGCTGCTGCCGACGGCGCTCGTCGGCGTCAACGGCGACGTACCCGGGAAGCTCGCGGCGGAGCGTGAGGCGCTGCGCGGCGTCGTCGACCGCCTGTTCATCAAGATGCGGATGCCGCGCTATGCGCTGACCGCGAAGGACCTCGAAGACCGCACCAGCCGTTCGGCGCTCGCGGACTTGATTCGCGCACTCGAATCGTCGAAACCGATCGACGAGGTCGACGCCGGCGACGCGACGATCGTCCTCGAAGGACCGATCGACGTCGCGCTGCTCACGCCGCACGACGCGCTGCTCGAATCGGAGCCGCTCGGAAGCGCGCGCCCGTGGCTGCTGCTCGCCGAGCTGCTGCCGTCGACGTTCGTCGTCCCGAGCGGCGGTGAGTCGATGAACGCGTACCGCAGCACACTGATCTCGAC
>JAXDMA010000051.1:0-6219 GCA_034666305.1 Vulcanimicrobiota bacterium | reverse complement strand
GAACGGGCCGCGCGGGTACGCCGCGCTGCGCGAATGCGTGAGCGTGGTGCGGCGCGCGGTCGGACGGCGCGTGCTGCTGATCGCGACGATCGAGGACCCGTACCTCGAGCATCTCGATCAGAGCAAGTTCCCCTACCGCGAGATCGCGCGCGACGCCGACGTGCTGCAGCCGATGACGTACTGGCGCATGCTCGGACCGTGGGACTCCGTCCCCAAGGTGCAAACGGCGATCGCCGGTTCCGTGGCGCTCGTGCGACGCCTCGCCGAGCGCGACGTGCCGATCAGCGTCGGCGCGCAGACGGGGGTGCTGTCGAAGCGGGGCGCGCCGCCCGGCGACGAGGTGGCGGCGGCGATCGACGCGAGCCGGCAGGCCGGCGCGATCGGCATCACGTTTTACGACTGGACCGGGACCGGACCCGAGCAGTGGGACGCGATCGCGAAGGCCGGCTGGTAGGCTCGGCCTGCAGGCGACCCCGGGAGTTCCGAGCGCGCACGCCAAACCTTTCGGCCAAAGATGCTGCCCGAGCTCCTGGCGTGGTTCACCGGCAAGGAACAGAACCGGCGGAAGTTCCCCCGCAAGCGAAAGCCGTACCGTGCAGCCTACACCCTGGACGGGACGTCGATGCGCGCCGCGATCGGTTTGGATATCAGCGGCGGCGGGCTGTGCATCCTCACCCAAGAGCCCGTGCGGCGCGAGGAGTTCGAGGTGCGCATCGAGCTCGACGCACGAAGCGTGCGGGTGCGCGCGAAGATCGTCTGGCACGACAACGTGCAGCATCAAGGCCGTAAGGTGTGGCGCTACGGCATGCGCTTCGTCGGCATCCCGGCAGACGACTGGGACGCGATCATGCGCTACACCACCGACCGCCCGGTGGCGGAGACCAATAAGGCGCAGGAGGAACTCAGCTCGGTCCGCATGACTCCGGACGATGCAGCGCGGCTGCTCCCGCGGGAGCTGCAGACGCGGCTCTTGCAGATGCTCGTCGACCGGGAACGGCTGGCCCCGCTCACCGATCGTGTCACGCCGCTCGTGCAGTATTTCTACTCGGGTATCGTTCGCCACGACGACCGGTTGGTACACCGGCTGGTGATCCAGTCCAAAGTGGTCGGTCCCGAGCGCGACGAGCTCTTCGAGACGCGATTCGTTTTCGACGAGAGCGGCAAGAACGTTCAAATCCTCAACTGAGGCGCCTCCGAGCAAGCCACCGTCCTCGGATATCTCGGCGAGGGAAATCGCTTCAGAACGAACACTTCATCGGAATCGCCCAGAAAGGCGCTTCGTGCCCCAGAAAACCGCCCTGATCACCGGGATCACCGGGCAAGACGGCTCGTTCCTCGCGGAGTTCTTGCTCGAACAGGGCTACCGCGTGGTCGGCATGACCCGCCGGACCTCGACCGACGTGCACGAGCGCATCCAGCACCTCGTCGACCGTATCGAGATCGTGTCGGGCGACTTGCTCGACCAAAGCTCGATCACGTCGATCGTCGCCGCGATCCGCCCCGGCGAGATCTACAATCTCGCCGCGCAATCGTTCGTGCCGACGTCGTGGCAGCAGCCCGTCCTCACCGGAGAGTTCACCGCGCTGGGCGTGACGCGCGTGCTCGAGTCCATCCGCGCGGTGGACAAGTCGATCCGGTTCTACCAGGCGTCGAGCTCGGAGATGTTCGGCAAGGTGCACGCCGTGCCTCAGTCGGAGACGACGCCGTTCTATCCGCGCTCTCCGTACGGCGTCGCGAAAGTGTACGGTCACTGGATCACCGTGAACTACCGTGAGTCGTACGACATGTTCACCTCGAGCGGGATCTTGTTCAACCACGAGTCGGAGCGGCGCGGCAAGGAGTTCGTCACCCGCAAGATCTCGGACGCGGCCGCACGCATCAAGCTGGGCTTGCAGCACGAGCTGCGCTTGGGCAACCTCGACGCGCAGCGCGACTGGGGTTTTGCCGGCGACTACGTGCGCGCGATGTGGCTGATGCTGCAGCAGGACCGCCCCGACGACTACGTCATCGCCACGGGCCGGACTCATGCGGTGCGCGACTTCGTTCGCCTCGCGTTCGCCGCGGTCGATCTCGATTGGGAGCGATACGTCGTGATCGATCCGCGCTACTACCGGCCCGCGGACGTCGACTTGCTCGTCGGCGATGCGTCGAAGGCGCACGCGGAGCTGCACTGGACGCCGGATGTCCGCTTCGAAGCGTTGGTGGAGCGCATGGTGCGCGCGGACCTCGAGCGGCTGCGCGCGTTCGTCAACGCCTGACGTGCGCGTCCTCGTCACCGGCGCCGGGGGATTCGTGGGCGGCCATCTCATCGCCGCGCTGCGAGCGCGCGGTCACGAGGTCATTGCCGCGGACCACACCCGCAACGGTGGCGACCCGGATACGCTTCCGCTCGACGTCACCGATCCGCTCGCCGTGCGCGGCGCGGTCGAGCTCGCGCGGCCCGCGGCGATCGCGCACCTTGCCGCGCAAGCGTTCGTGCCGGCGTCGCTGGCCGATCCCGACGGGACGTTCGACGTCAACGCGCACGGCACGCTGCGCCTGCTCGACGCGGCCCGCGCGTTCGCCGAGCAGGGCGGCGCGCCGCCGCGCGTGCTGGTGGTGAGCAGCGGCGACGTGTACGGCGCGCAGCCGCGCGAGGCGCTGCCGCTGCGCGAGACGACGGCGCCGCTGCCGCGCAGTCCGTACGCCGCGAGCAAGGTTGCCGCCGAAGCGCTCGCGCTCGCGTACTCGCGGTCGTACGGCGTCAACGCGGTCGTCACGCGCGCGTTCAATCACATCGGTCCCGGCCAGTACGAGAGTTTCGCCGTCGTCGCGTTCGCGTTGCAGATCGCGCGTGTCGCCGCGGGCGGCGCGCCGCGCGTGCTGGTCGGCAACCTGGACGCCAGCCGTGATTTTCTCGACGTGCGCGACGTGTGCGACGCGTACGTGCTGCTGCTCGAAGGCCGCGGCGCGGCGGGCGAGATCTACAACGTCTGCAGTGGCACCGCGACGCCGATGCGCGAGATCTTGCGCCGCCTCATCGAGCTCGCGCACGTTCCGGTGGAGGTGCGCGACGATCCGGCGCGCATGCGGCCGGCCGACGTGCCGGTGAGCGTCGGCGACGCGGCGAAGCTGCGCGCGGCCACCGGCTGGGCACCGCGCATCCCGCTCGTCGCGGCGCTGCGCGCCGTGTACGATGACGCGCGCAGACGCGTCGCCGCCGAGGACAAGGTAACTTCGTGAACCCAGATTCCGCGTTCAGCTCGTTCGTGTTCGGCAAGCGTGGTGCGCTGCTCGCGCTGCCCGCCGCCGGTTTGGCCGCATTCGGCAAGCCCAGCGCGTTCTCGATCGCGATCGGCCTGCCGCTCGCGTTCGCCGGCGAGGTCGTGCGGATGTGGGCCGTAGGGTACAGCGGCGTCACGACGCGCGGCGACGTCGTCACCGCGCCCGCCCTGGTGACCGCGGGTCCGTACGCGTACGTTCGCAACCCGCTTTATGTCGGCAACTTCCTCACGGCGGCCGGTTTCGCAGTCGCGTTCACCGGCAAGAACTGCGCGCCGGTGCGGCTGCTGCTCGTCGGCGGATCGCTCGCTGCGATGTTCGGTGTCTACGCGGTGATCGTGCCGCACGAGGAAGGGTACTTGCGCGCGACGTTCGGGCAGCCGTTCGACGACTATTGCGAACGCGTCCCGCGCGTCGTGCCGGCGCTGGAACCGAGCGAACCGCAGCACGGGTCGTACGATCCTGACGTGATCGGAAAAGCGGAGTCGCGGACCTGGCTGACCTTCGGCGCGATGCTCGGCGTGCTCGCCCTCAAGGCACTGCGCGGTTGAGGTGACCGTGCACGCCGCGGGCTCGACCGGCCGCCTCAAGATCGCGCTCGTCGCGACCGCCGGGGTGGCCGTGCTCGAGCTGGCGGGCGGTTTGCGCGCCGGATCGCTGGCGCTGATGTCGGACGCGGCGCACGTGACCATGGACGTCGTCGCGCTCGCGATCGCGCTGGCAGCGGCCGTTGGGGCGAAGCGGCCCGCCAACCAGCGGCAGACCTACGGCTTCGCGCGCTACGAGATCCTCGCGGCGCTCGCCAACGGCGGGCTGCTCACGGCCGTTACCGTGCTCATCGCGGTGGAGGCCGTCAAACGGCTCTTCCATCCCGCGCTGCCCGCGGCGGGCATGATGACGGCGGTCGCTGCGGTCGGCCTCGGCGTGAACTTGGCGGTCGGGCTCATGCTCGTCCGCGGCGTTCACAGCAATCTCAACGTGCGCGCCGCCGTCCTCCACATCGCGGGCGACGCGCTCGGCGGCGGGGCCGTCGTGGCGGGCGGCCTGCTCATCGCGCTCACCGGCGCGGCGTGGCTGGACCCCGCGCTCTCGCTGCTGGTCGCCGCGATCATCGTCGCCGGCGTGGCCGCCATCGTCCGCGAGGCGACGAGCGTGCTTTTGGAGAGCGCGCCCGGCCACGCCGGGATCCCCGCGGTGCGCGACCGGATCGCCGGCGTCGCGGGGGTCGTCGGCGTGCACGACCTGCACGTCTGGACGATCGGGTCGGGAAGCCATGCGCTCTCAGCGCACGTGGTGCTGGACGACCGCAAGCTCAGCGAGGCGAGCGCGATCTTGCGCTCGATCGACGGCGCCATGCGAAACGACTTCGCAATCGCCCACGTCACGGTGCAGTTCGAGTGCGAGAGCTGCGATCCGGACACGACGATCGTGTGTACGCAGACGCCTCGGGAAACCGGAGCCGCCTTCGCGAAGTCGTCAGGCGCATGAAGCCCGGTACCGTCGTCCTCGCCACCGCCCGCACACCGTTCGGCCGCCTCGGCGGCGCGCTCGCCTCCCTCGCCGGCACCTCGCTCGGCGGCGATGCCATCCGCAACGCCGTCGCGCGCGCGGGCATCGACCCGTCCGACGTCGAGCACGTGATCATGGGCCAAGTCCTTCAGGCCGGTGCGGGTCAGGCGCCCGCGCGCCAGGCCGCGTTCAAGGCCGGCCTCGCCAAGACGACCACCGCGGAGACGATCAACAAAGTCTGCGCGTCCGGTATGCTCGCCGTGGCCCACGCGGCGCGCTATATCGGGGACGGCGACAGCCGCGTCGTCGTCGCCGGCGGGATGGAATCGATGTCGAACGCGCCCTACCTGCTGCCCGGCGCGCGCAACGGCTACCGCTACGGACACGGAACGCTCGTCGACGCGATGATCCACGACGGCTTGTGGGACTACTACTTCGATGAAGCGATGGCGGCCCAGGGCGCTCGCGTCGCCGCGGAGTTGGGCGTGACTCGGGCCGTGCAGGACGAGTTCGCGTACCAGAGCCACAAGCGCGCGCACGACGCGCACGAAGCCGGATATTTCGACGCCGAGATCGCGCCGATCAACGTCGCGACCAAGGCCAAGGGCAAGATCGTCGTCGACGCATTACCTGCGCCTGCGCGCGCGCGCATCCCCGCGTTCGCGGGAGCGCCCGGCGCGAGCGGTTCGGTGTGGGATCACGTTCCGCCGCAGAACATGGTCGCCGATCCCGCGCAGTATTCGCCGTACGTCACCGGCGACGTTCCGTTCACGCGCGTCGACCGCGACGAACCCGTGCGCCGCGACGCGTCGATCGATGCGATGGCCAAGCTCAAGCCGATCGACAAAGACGGAACGATCACCGCGGGCAACGCGCCCGGCGTCAACGACGGCGCCGCCGCGCTCGTTCTTTCCAGCGCGGAGTACGCGCGCTCGGTCGGGGCCGAATCGCTTGCCGAGATCGTCGATCACGCCGGGGTTGCGTGGGATCCGCCGTATCTCGCGCTCGTGCCCGCGATGGCCGCGCAGAAGCTGTTGGATCAGCAGGGGCTCAAAGCGTCGGACATTCACGTTTGGGAGATCAACGAAGCCTTTGCTGCAGTGGCGCTGACCGCGGCTGCGCGGCTTGGGCTCGATCCGAACGTCATCAACGTGCAGGGTGGGGCGGTTGCGCTCGGCCATCCCATCGGCGCTTCCGGCGCGCGGATCGTTGCTGCCGTCGTGCAGCAGTTGCGGCGGCGTGGTGGGGGGCTTGGGATCGCTGCGATCTGTTCCGGTGGTGGACAGGGTGATGCGGTTCTGGTGAGAGTCGGTTAGACGTCGTGGCTGAGGGCGCCGCGTGCGCGGCCGTCGCGGGGGACGCGTTCGGCCGCACGTCGTGTGCGTCGAACGCTCGGCGCTCCGCGGGCTCTCGGCATCCTGCCTTCGCCCGCTCCGCGACGCCCCCGCG
>JAXDMA010000050.1:0-4756 GCA_034666305.1 Vulcanimicrobiota bacterium | reverse complement strand
CCCGGCAAAGTCTGGCTGGTCGGCGCGGGCCCCGGTGATCCGGGGCTTTTGACGCTCAAGGGTGCGCGTGCGCTCGCCCAGTGCGACACGCTCGTGTACGATTACCTCGCGTCAGCCGCGATCGTGGGGCTCGCGCCGCCGGACTGCGAGAAAATCTACGTCGGCAAGAAAGCCGGCCAGCACACGCTCACGCAGGACGAGATCACGCAGCTGATCGTGCGCCTCGGGCTCGAAGGCAAAAAAGTCGTGCGGCTTAAAGGCGGCGACGTGTTCGTGTTCGCGCGCGGCGGCGAGGAAGCGCACGCGCTCGCGCAAGCCGGCGTGCCGTTCGAGATCGTTCCCGGGATCACGTCGGCGATCGCGGCGCCCGCCTACGCGGGGATCCCCGTGACGCACCGCGAGCACAACACGTCGTTCACGATCGCGACCGGCCACGAAGATCCGGCGAAAGGGTACTCGTCGCTCGACTTCGCGAAGCTCGCGAACCGCAAAGCGACGACGATCTTTCTGATGGCGATGGGAAATCTGGCCGGGATCGTCGCGAAACTCAAGGAACACGGGCTCGCCGGCGACACGCCGGTCGGCATCATTCAGGAGGGCACGAAACCCACGCAAGAGGTGCTGGTCGCGACGATCGACACGGTGATCGGCGAGGTCGCTCGCACCGGCATCTCCGCGCCCGCGATCGTCGTCATCGGCGACGTGGTGCGCGAGCGCGAGCGCATCCGCTGGTTCGACGCGCAGCCGCTGTTCGGCAAACGCGTGCTCGTCACGCGGCCCGCGCGCCAAGCCGACGACTTCGCGACTCGCCTCTGGGAAGCCGGCGCCGAACCGATCGTGGCGCCCACGATCGCGATCGGACCGCCGGACGACGAAATTGCGGCGCGCGCGGCGGTAGCGGGCGTGCGCGAGTACGACTGGGCGGTGTTCACGAGCCGCAACGGCGTCGACGCGTTTTTCGACGTGCTCGGCGAGGTCGGGCGCGACGCGCGCGCGTTCGGCGACGTGAAGATCGCGGCGATCGGGCCGAAGACCGCCGAGGCGCTGGCGGCACGCGGCATTCGCGTCGACCTCGTACCGCCGGTATTCGTCAACGAAGCGGTCGCGGCGGAACTGCTGGCGCGCACGGCACCAGGAGAGCGCATCCTGATCTTTCGCGCGCAGGAAGCACGCGACGTGCTGCCCGACACGCTGCGCGAACACGGCCGCGTCGCGGACGTCGTGGCCGCATACAAGACACGGTTCGTCGACGATCCGGAGCTCGCGGAAAAAACCGCGCGCGCCGACATCGTGACGTTCACGAGCTCGAGCACCGTCGCCGGCTTCCTCCACAACGTTCCCGGCGCAGCACACGTGCTCGCGCCCAAAACGGTCGCCGCGATCGGCCCGATCACCGCGCAAACCGCGCGCGACGCCGGCATCCGCGTCGACGTGATCGCGAACGAGTTCACCGTGGACGGCCTGCTCGCGGCGCTCGCAACAGCCGTCCCGGCGTAGCGCACCCTCATCACCATGCGACCGCTCGACGTTCTCATCGGCGCCATTTTTGCCGGTGTCGTCGCGCTCGCTGCGTGGCGTGCCCACGCGCTCACGCGGTCCGGTGCGATCGCGGCGTTCGTGGTCGGGACGATCACGTATGCCGCGGGGACGATCGGTTTCACGCTCATTCTGCTGGCGTTCTTCGTTTCGTCAGTCGTGCTGTCGCGGTTCGGGCGGAAGCAAAAGCGCGCGCTCACCGACGTCGGCAAGGCCGGTGCGCGTGATGCGACGCAGGTGCTCGCGAACGGCGGCATCGCGACGGCCTGTGCCGTGGGATTCGCGTTCACGCACGACGCGCGCTGGGCGCTCGCGTTCGCGGGCGCGTACGCCGCCGCCACCGCGGACACGTGGGCGACGGAGCTCGGCACGCTCTGGGGCAAAGCTCCGCGAAGCATCGTGAATTTCAAACGGATGGCCACCGGAATGTCCGGCGGGGTCACGCTGATCGGGACCGGCGCGGAGATCGCGGGTGCGCTGTGGATGGGCGTCTTCGCGCCGCTCGGTATTCTTCTCGCGTATATGGCGAGCGGCGCCGACTTCGGCTGGGCGTCGAATGCGCCGAGCGTCATCGGGATCGGCGTGCGCGAGATCGCCGTCGTGCCGATCGCCGGGATCGCCGGAGCGACCGTCGACTCGCTGCTGGGCGCGACGCTTCAGGAGCTGCGCCGCTGCGACGCCTGCGACCGTACGTGCGAGACCGACCCGCATGCGTGCGGTAGCCCGACCCGGCTGGTCCGCGGCCTCCGCGGGGTGTCGAACGACGTTGTAAACCTGGCGGCGACGGCCGCCGGCGCCGCCATGGCCGTCGTGCTGCCGTGGGTCCTCCGCTAGGCGGAGCGGGCAAGGTGCAAGTGCCGAAACCGACGTCGGTCGGCGCGTAGTCCAAGCCGTCGTGCGACGATGCGTCGCACGGAAAACAATGGCAACCGAGATCGTCAAAGACCGCGACGTCACCGAACAGGGCTCCCGGCTGATCCTGATCACCCTCGGGATCATGGCCGCGACGCTGATGCAGACGCTCGACTCCACGATCGTCAACGTCGCGCTCCCCACCATTCAGGGCAACCTCGGCGCGACCCAATCGGAAGGCGCCTGGGCGGTCACGGGCTACATCATTTCGGCCGTCATCGTCATCCCGCTCACGCCCTGGCTGCAGATGCGCTTCGGCCGGCGGCAATATTACTCCGTCGCGATCATCGGCTTCACGATCGCGTCGATCTTGTGCGGGATCGCGAGCTCGATCGAGCAGCTGATCCTCTACCGCATCCTCCAAGGGCTGTTCGGGGGCGGCCTCATCGCGACCGGACAAGCGGCGTTGCGCGACACGTTTCCGCGCCGCCTGTTGGGCGCCTCGCAGGCCGTGTTCGCACTTGGTGCTCTCGTGGGCCCGTCGGTCGGACCGACGGTCGGCGGCTGGCTGACGGACAACTATTCGTGGAACTGGGTTTTCTTCATCAACCTCGTTCCGGGGATCTTCGCCGCGATCGTCGTGCTGACGATGATGCGCAATCCGTCCGACCCCAAACCGATCCCGGTCGACGCGCTCGGGCTCGGCCTGCTCGCGCTCGGCCTGGGCTCGCTGCAATACATTCTCGGTGAAGGGCAGCGCGACGACTGGTTCGATTCGCCGCTGATCCGCTTGTTGGCGTTCACGTCCATCGGCGGGCTGGCATCGTTCGTCTGCTGGGAGCTGTGGGGGACGAAGCGCCCGATCGTCGATCTTCGCGCGTTCAAATATCGCGCGATCGCGGCGGGCAGCGCGCTCGGTTTCGCGATCGGCTCGGTGCTGTTCGGCGCGACCGTGATTCTGCCGCAGTACGTGCAGTCGATCCTCGGCTTCACCGCGACGCTTTCGGGCGAGCTGATCTTCATCCGAGCCGCGTTCATCGCAATGCTCACGCCGTTCATCGCGCGCCTAGCCGGCAGCGGGCGCATCGACACGCGCATCCTGCTGGTCACCGGTTTCTCGCTGATCGGCGTGAGTCAGATCTGGCTCGGTTACCTCACCACGTCGCAGAACGATTTTAACTCACTGCTGGGACCGACGATCATGGCGGGAGTCGGCCTCGCGCTCCTGTTCGTTCCGATCTCGATCGCCGTCATGAGCGCGGTGCCGCCGGAGGTCGTGCCGAAAGCTGCGGCGTTCCAGTCGCTTTCACTGCAGCTCGGCGGCTCGTTCTCGACCGCGGCGCTGATCACGCTGCTCGCGCGACGCAACGCATTTCACGAGAGCGTACTCGCCCAAGCGGCGACGCCCGACAACCCCGCGCTGCAAATCCTCATCCAGCAAACGCACAGCGCGACCGCGGCGATCGGCAACATCTACGGGCTGATTCTGCAGCAAGCCACCGTCATGGCCTATGCCGACGCGCAGTGGGCGCTGGGCGCGCTGACGTTCTTCTTGCTGCCGCTGGTGTTCGTGCTGCCGCGCCGGCGCAAGGGCGCGGCGGCGCCGGTGAACATCCCGGTCGAGTAGGAGACGGCACGATCCGCTGCGGCGGATCGTGATAGGACCGAGCGCGCTCCCGCGCGCCTCCGCAGCCGGCGCGATCGTGCTATTTTACGGTGCTCTTCGCTCCAAATTTCTTATCCAGATACGGAATCATGTCGTCGTCATCGTCCAGGATCACGTCGCCGTCGACGAGGACCGGGATCGACGTCTGACCGGATACTTGCTTGACGATGTCCCGCTCGGCGTGCGAGTGGGGGACGTTGACGGTCTTGTAGTCGAGCAGCAGGTCCGTCATCTTCTTGCGCACGCGCGCGCAGTACGGACACCATTCGGCTTGGTACAGGACCATATCGGTTTCTCGACCCATCGAAACTCCAGGACATCGTGCAGTGAAAAAGGTTGCGCCTGCGTCCGCGTCGGAGTCCACGCACCTCACAGCGATGTTGGTGTCAGCGCCTCCGACCCCACAGCGTGACCGCACCGCGATCGGCATCTCGATCGCCCTCCATTGCTGCGTCCTGGGCATGCTGGCGCTGGTCCCGTGGGCACCGATACCCGCCACGGACCCGGACGAGCGGATGCTCCTCGTCGGCCAAATTCGCATCGAACACCGCCCGCCGCCGCCGATCCCGCACGTGCGGCGAGCGCCCGCCGCCCCTGCGCCGGTGCAACAGCAAGCGGCTCGGCCCGTGATCCACACGATCGTCGCGACGGGACGAGCGACCCGCGCTATGCTCGTTGCGACGGAAGCGCGCGCGGCGTACG
>JAXDMA010000049.1:0-16386 GCA_034666305.1 Vulcanimicrobiota bacterium | reverse complement strand
GCCGACTATGCGGCTCAGATCGCGCGCGACCACCGCTACCTCGACCGGCTGGCCGGACTCGACCCCGGCACGATGTCGCTGCGCGTCGCGCTCGACCGGCGGATGCTCGAGAACGCGCTGCGTGACGACCTGCTGCTGAACGGCGCGATGCAGCAGTGGAAACATCAGCCCGACGGTTACGTGCAAACCGCGAGCGGCGGCGTGTTCGTGCTGATCTCGCGCAACTTCGCGCCGCCGCCGGTGCGCATGCGCGCCGTCATCGCGCGCGAGGAGCAAATCCCGCGGCTCTTCGCGCAGGCGCGCGCGAACCTGACGGCGGTCGACAAGGACACCGCGTCGATCGCGGCTCAGGACGCCGCCGGCAGCATCGCCTTGTTCACCAAGACGGTCCCGCAAGCGCTGGCCGGCGCGGGCGACGCCGCCACGCGCGCGCGCTTCCGGCGTGCGACGGCGACCGCGGTCGCGGCGACGACGGCGTTCGCGGCGTACCTCAAGACGCGCTGGGTCGCGCACCCGGCCGGCACGTATGCGATCGGCGCCGCGAACTACAGCGCGCGGCTCAAGTACGAAGAGGGGATCGACATGCCCCTCGACCGGTATCTCGCGATCGGCGAGAAGGCGCTCGCGCAGACGCACGCGGAGATGGTCGCGACGGCGAAGCGCATCGATCCGCACGCCACCACCGAGCAGGTTCTCGCGCGCTTGTACAAAGTGCATCCGACCTCGGCCGGGCTCATGGCCGCGGCGCAAGCCGATCTGGTGAAGCTGCGCGCGTTCGTCATCAGCCATCGCATCATCGATCTGCCGCCCGACGCCGACATCAAGGTGACGCCCACGCCCGAGTTCTTGCGCGCGACGACCGAAGCGTCGATGGATTCGCCGGGGCCGCTCGAGCGCGTCGCGACCAAAGCGTTCTACAACGTCACGCCCGTCGATCCGCACGACCCGCCCAAGGTGCAGGCGCAATACTTAGAAGCGTTCAACGATTTCGAGCGGCCGATCATCTCCGCGCACGAAGTGTATCCCGGGCATTTCGTCAACTTCGCGATCGACAAGCACCTGCCGCTGACGCTGAGCGAGAAGCTGCTCTCAGCGACGTCGTTCGTCGAGGGCTGGGCGCATTACGGCGAGCAGATGATGGTGGACGAAGGCTGGGGCAACGGCGATCCTCGCGTGAAGATCATGCAGCTGCGCGAGGCCATCTGGCGCAACGCGCGCTACGTCGTGGGCGTGAAGATGCACACGCAGGGGATGACGGTACCGCAGGCGGTCGCATTCTTCCGAACGCAAGCGTTTCTCGATCCCGCCAGCGCACGTGCCGAGGCCAAGCGCGGCACGCAGGACGCGACCTACGGCTACTACACGCTGGGCAAGCTCGAGATTCTCAAACTGCGCGACGACTACAAGAAGAAGTTGGGAAGCGCGTACACCCTCGCGCGCTTCCACCACGACCTCTTGCAGTACGGCGATCCGGCCATCCCGCTGCTGCGCCCCCTGCTCCTGGGCGCCGACGACGACGGGAAGATCCTTCCCGACCAGTAGCTACCGGTTGACGGTCACCGTGAGGCTGGCCGATGCTCCGTTTTGCGGGATGAACACGATGGTGCACGAGCCGGTCGAGAAGTTCGGTCCGTACGGCGTCACCGTCGCGGTCTGCGGCAACGTCACCGGCTGATTCGGCGGCACGTTGTTCAGCGTGAGGAATGCGATCTTCGCGTTGTTCGCGATGCACGAGCTCTCGTCGATGGTGACCGTTCCGATCGAGCCCTGGAACCCGAGCGAAACCTGCTGGCCGGCCGCGCTCGGCGACGCGAAGCTCAGCGCCGACGGCGAAACCGTCACGCCCGTAGGCGTCGTGGACGGGTTGACGACGACGGGCACGAGCAGCGAGTTCGAGCCGTCGACGATCGAGTACGTGCACGACCCGACGGCAACGGGCGATACGGTGAAGGTCTGCGGCGATGGGCCGCCGCCGCCGGTCACCGAGGCGATGCCGTTGCAGGCGGTCGCGTCGGCCGAGAGCGTGCCGCTGGAGGCCGTTGCGGTGTATTGCTGCGAGCCGCCGCCGATCGTGAAGATCATCGGGTTGGACGTGGTCGTGAACGAACCGCCGGCGCCGCCGCCGACGTTGATGCCGAGCGTCGCCGACCGGTTTCCGATCGTGAACACGAACGTGCAGGCGCCGTTCCCGACCGGCGTCACCGTATACGTCGCGGGCAGCGTCGTGGACGACGTGGTGATCGAGACGACGGGGCTGCAGCCGAACGGGTCGATGGTGGGCAGCGGCGCGTTCGCGGTCGTCGAGCTCACGACGAACGTCTGCGCCCCGCTTCCGGCCCCGGCGAACGCGAGGCTGCTCGGCGTGACGGCTACGGAGTTCGAGCCGGGCACGGGTCCGTTGGTCGGAGGCGCCGTCGGAAAGAACGTGGGCGCCGAGCCGCTGCTGCCACCGCCGCAAGCGGACAGGCAAAGCACCGCGCCGACGACTGCGAAGAACGGATGCAAACGTGAGAGCATCGAGCCTGACCTCCTAGCGATGTTCGATTGATATGGGCCTACCCGCGCAGGCGGGCAAGGCCCTCCTATTCCAGGATCAGACGCCGACGACGTTACCCCAAATCACGTCGCTCGTCCCGTCCGCGTAGCTGATGGAGCCATTGCCGGCGCGATCGACGGTGGCCGTCGCGATCGGGTCCGTGTTGCGCACGATGGTGACCGCCAACCCCGTGGCGCTGAGCGTACCGGTCACGGTATAGGTATAGAGCGCGTCGGTCAGCGAGAACGTTCCGCTCCCGGTCGTGCCGGTCGTCGTGTAGCTGTACGAGCCGCTCGCCGAGTTGAACGCGGACACGCCCGTCACCGTCCACCCGGTCGACGTGAGGCTCAGGCCGGTGATCCCGGCGCCGTAAAACGCAATGTTGAAGGTCACGGCGTTGTTGGCGCCGGCCGTCCCGGCCGAGCCCGTGAGCGCGAGCGCTTGACCGAACGTCGTCGACCCGGACGTGCCGTACATCGCCGCGCTGCAGCTCATCGCGGGCGAGTTCTGCGCGCCGGTGCAGCTCGCTCCGACCGACGCGAGGGCCGCTCCGCCGACGGTCGCCGAGGCGGTATCGGTGACGTTCACGGTCTGCGTCGCCGGATCGTTGGTCGAACTGATCGCGAGCTGGTGATAGCTCGTCAGCGCGCCCGTGCGATCGAACGTCGAGATCTTACCGGTACCGGTTGAGGCCGGCCCCGTGAACGTGTCGATGTTGACGATCTCCTCTTCCTCCAGCGTCGCGCACAACGCGTCGTAGTAGAGGTCGGTCGTGGTGGTCGTCGATCCGTTGGTCTCCGTGACCTGGCTGCTTTTCTTCCCGCTGACGCACGGCCCGGTGGCCGCCAAGACGTGGCGGCCCCGGATCGCGGCGAGCACGCTGCGCGCGATGGAGGCCGGCGTCGGGCCGCCGGGCACCGCGTTGCCGTTCGACGTGGAGGCCACGAGGATCGCGCTTTGCACCGAGCTGCGGGCGGTGCTCTTCCCGCCGAATGTCGAGAGCGGCGGGTTGTGCGTTATCGTGGCGTTGTTACCGCTCGAGCAGCCGGCCAGGACGATCGAACCGATGAGGATCGAGGCGGAGGCGGCGGCGGTGACGACGCGACGGGTCGAGTAAAGCATATCGTCGCGGCGTACGGGCGGCGGCGGTTCGTTCCCTGCGGGTGCAAGCACGTTCAAGCTCAGAGAAGGTACGGATTCGTGCGCCGTTCGTGCCCGATCGTGGTCGCCGGACCGTGCCCCGGGACGACCACGCTGGCGTCTTCGTGGACGAGCAGCTTGCGCCGGATCGAATCGACGATGTCGGCCAGCGACGTGCCGCCGAGGTCCCAGCGCCCGACTGCTCCGTTGAACAGCGTGTCGCCCGTGAACAGCAGCGCGCCGCCGGCTTCGTCGAGCGCGAAGGACGTCGACCCGGGCGTATGGCCGGGGGTGTGGATGCAGCGCAGCGCGATCGATCCCGCGCGCAGCACGTCGCCGTCGGCGAGGTCGCCGTCGAGCGCGACGGACTCGGGCGGAACGGTCATCCCCAGGTACCGTGCTTGCTGTGCGAGCGTCCCGTACAGCGGCAGGTCCGCGTGATGCAGCAGCCCGGCCCCGCCCACCCGTTCGCGCAACGCACCCAGCGCGCCGATGTGGTCGACGTGCGCGTGCGTGTGCACCAGATACCGCGGGCGCACGCCGTGTGCGTCGAGCCGGCGCGCGATCTCCGCTTCCTCGTCGCCGCCGTCGATCACGATCGCCTCGCCGCTCGCGGGATCGGCGAGGATCGAGCAATTGCAGCCAAGTGCGCCGACCGCGAACGTTTCGACGATCATCCCGCGTCAGCCCGAGCTTGTCGAAGGGTGAAGTCGCGGTAGGCGCGATTGAAATACCCCAGCGGCTCGCCGTCGCGCCAGCCCGCATCGAGCACGGTCCCCAAGAAGATCGTGTGCGTGGCCGCGGTGAGCTCCTCGCCCAGCGTGCAGTCGAGATGCGCGAGCGTGCCCGCGAGGATCGGCGACCCGCTGGGACCGATCCGGAACTCGACGCCGTCGAAGCGCGAGCGCGGCTCGCCGCCGGCGAAGCGTTCGGCGAGCGCGCGCTGGTCGAGGGCGAGCACGTTCACGCAAAAACGCTGCGACGACGAGATCAGCGGATGCGCCGTCGCGCGCCGGTTGACGCAGATCAGGATGGTCGGCGGGTCGGCGGAGACGCTCGCGAACGCGTTGGCGGTGAAGCCGTGGACGCGCCCGTCGTGCGATGTCGTCACGATCGCGACGCCGGTCGCGAAGCGGCGCATCGCTTCGCGGAAATCGTCAGTCGACGCGGGCACCGATCCCGATCCCGTCGCCGATCGGCACGATCGTCGCGTCGAGCCCCGGATAGGTGAGGAACGTCTTGTTGAACTTGCGGATCGCTTTGGTTTGCGCGTCGTCCGCCGCCTTTGGGACGGCGCCGGCGCGCCCCGACCACAGCAAGTTGTCGACGACGACGATCCCCGAGCGCTTGAGCATCGGGACGACGGCGTCGAGATAGTCTTCGTACTCGGTCTTGATCGCGTCGATGAACACGATGTCGAGATTGCGTTGCGGGAACGAGCCGAGCACTTCGAGCGCCGGCTGGTTGATGATCTCGACGCGCTCCTCGACCCCGGCGCGCCGGAAGTACGACATCGCGATCTCGGTGCGTTCCATGTCGGGATCGATCGTCCAGATCCGTCCGGCCGGCGGCAGCGCGAGCGCCATCCACAACGTCGAGTAACCGTATGCCGTCCCAAGCTCCAAGACGCGGTTGGCTTGCATGCAGTGGACGAGCACGGACAAGAACCGGCCCGCAGCGCGGTCGACGATCGGAATGCCTTCGCGCAGGCCGTGCTGCTCCAGTTCCAGGAGCAACGGAGACGGCTCCCGATGGAGCCGCGTGAGGTATGCGAGGTCGCGCACGATGAGCTTGATTGCCGCTCTCCGGAAGCGGGAACCTGCCGGGTCCCTAGAAGCTACCCGTCCACCCCAAAACAGCCATCGTAGGAGGCTTCCGTTGGCACCGCTCGCCCAACAATCGTACACGCCGAAGAAGTTCGACCTCGCCGGATTGCAAGGCATCTCGGACAACACGCTTCAGGTCCACTTCGGACTGTACGAGGGTTACGTGAAGAACACGAACCTGCTCAACGAACAGATTGCCGAACAGATCAAGAACGGACAAGCGGCCGGCGCGAATCCCGGCTTCGCCGAGCTCACGCGCCGACTGGGCTTCGAGTACAACGGCATGGTTCTGCACGAATACTATTTCGCGAACATGACCAAGAACGCCGGCGGCCAGCCGGGTGCTGGCGTGCAAGAAGCGCTCGGCGGGACGTACGGCGATTTCGACACGTGGAAGAAAGACTTCAGCGCGGTCGGCGGGATGCGCGGCGTCGGCTGGGCGATCGCATATTACGATCCCCACGCGCAGCGCGTGTCCAACCACTGGATCACGCTGCACGAGGACGGCAACGTCGCGGGCTTCGTGCCGTTGCTCGTGATGGACGTGTGGGAGCACGCGTTCCTGCTCGACTACAAGCCGGCGGAGCGCCCGAAATACATCGAGTCGTTCTTCGCCAACGTCGACTGGAACGTGGTGCAGCAGCGGCTCGAGGGCGCGAAGGCCGGCCGCACCGCCTGATCGTGGAACGGTTGCGCCTGTTCCCGCTGAACACCGTGTTGTTCCCGGGCGCGGTGCTGAACCTCCACGTCTTCGAGGAACGCTATCGCAGGTTGATCGCCGAATGTCTCGACGCGAGCGAGGCGTTCGGCGTCGTCCTGATTCGCGACGGCCAGGAAGCCGGCGATCCGGACGTGACGCCGCACGAGGTCGGCACGACCGCGGAGATCTCCGAAGTGACCCCGCTGCCCGCCGGGCGGTATTACATCAGCACCACCGGCGGGCGGCGCTTTCGCATCGAGCGCATCGTGAGCCGCGATCCGTACCTGACGGCGGACGTCGAATTTCTCGACGACGACGGGGACGACGCCGGCACGCGCGCGTCCGATCTCGTGCAGCGCGTGCTCGACGATTTCAGCGAATACGTCCGGTTGCTCGTCGCCTTCTCGGGAAACGCGTCGGACGTCGAGATGCCGCACGACCCCGTGCAGGCGAGCTACGTCGTGGGCGACGCGCTCCAAGTGGCCGACGCGCTCAAGCAGCGGTTGCTGGAACTGCGCACGGCCGAGGCGCGGCTCACCGCCGAGCTCGGCTTTTTACGCCGGCTGCTGCCGCAGCTGCGCTCCCTGCTCGACCGCAAGAAGGCGCAGGAAACGGTTGTGCGCGACGACGCCCCCGGTGGCGAGTTCCGCAGCCATCAAGAACAGTTCTTCGGCAAGCATTTCTCGCTGAACTGAGGCGCCTCCGAACAAGTCATCGTTCTCGAGGATCGTGACTGGGGAAATCGCCCGGGAATGAGCCTCGTTTTCGAATGGTCCTAACTGAGCTCCGGCGGCTTCGCGAGTCCCGTCGCGACGCGCAGCGCGTCCATGTGCGCGTACAAGAGATCGCCGCAGCACGCGGTCGAGAAATCCGCCGCGCGGCCGCCGTGCTTGGCTTTGATCGTCGCGACGTCGCGATGCGCGATGAGAAACGCCAGGTTCGGCGCATCGCGCTTCACCGCGTTGATCCGCGCGACGAGCACGTCGAGCGATGCGGGCGCGACTGCGTTCGTCGGAACGTTCTCGACGTTCGGGTGGTAATTGCCGCCAATGCAAACGGCGTATCCCTGTTCGTTGAGACCGAATTGCGCGGCCGGCAGCGTGTTCATCGGGCGGCCTTCGTGAATGACCCAGCCTGCGCGCTCCTTGACGATCACGGCGTTGTATCCGATCGTCACGAAGCCTTGGCTGGACTCCTCCATGTTCGCCAGCACCTCGATCGGCGTCGCAGGGTCGGCAACGGAATGATGGACGACGAAATACTCGATCAGCTTGGGATCCCTGTCGGTCAGCTTGTCCAGCGGCACCTTCACGCGAGGCGCTCCGCGGCGAGCACGACGTTGCGCATGAGCGCCACGTTCGTCACCGGGCCGACGCCGCCGGGCACCGGGGTGATCTCGGCCGCGACGGCGGAGACTTCTCCAAAATCGACGTCGCCGGTGAGCTTGCCGTCGACGTACGTCGTGCCGACGTCGATCACCGTCGCGCCCGGCGCGACCATGTGACCGCGAATGAGGTTGGGCACGCCCGTCGCTACGACGAGGATCTCGGCGTCGCGCGTGTGGCGCGCGAGGTCGCGCGTCTCCTTGTGCATGATCGTTACCGTGGCGTCCCGGGCCATCAGCAGCAGCGCGACGGGCAGTCCCACGACGTTCGAGCGCCCGACCACGCAGGCGCGCATGCCGCGCAGCGAGCCGCGTTCGCTGCGTTCGAGCAGCAGCATCACGGCCAGCGGCGTCGCCGGAACGAACTCCGTGCCGCTCGCGAACGCGAGCCGGCCGAGGTTGACCGGATTCGCGCCGTCGACGTCTTTGCTCGGCGGCATCGCCTCGGCGATCCGGCGAATGCCCAGGTGCGCGGGGAGCGGCTGTTGGAGGATGACACCGTGAACGAGCGGATCGGAACCCAGCAGCTGCAATACCGCGCGCACCGCGTTTTCATCGGCTTGCGCGTGCAGTGGGGCGACGCGCACGTCGACTCCCACCTTCCCGCCGGCCTTTTCGATGCTGCGCACGTACGCGGCGCTCGCGGCGTCTTCGCCGACGATGACGACTTCCAGGCGCGGCGCGATGCCCCGCGCGCGCAGACGTTGCGCGCGTTCACCGATCTCCGCGTGCAGGTCGGCGGCGAGCGCGCGTCCGTCGAGAATCCGGGCCGTCATCGCGCATGCGGTTCGGTCGGGTAAGGGCGGAGCCCTGGAACGCGTGCGCTGGACCGTCGCGCTCGGCGCGAGGTTCGACGAGCCGGCGTTCGAAAACGCGCTCGCCGGTTTCCGGCGGCTCTATAACGTCGCACCCGAACGCGTGCTGTGCGCACCGGACGTCTTGGGCCGCTTCGCTGCGTTGATGTCGCGCTCGCCTGAAGACGCGATGAACCGCGACTTGCGCTACGCCGGCGTCCCGGTGGTCTCCGCAATCCTCGCCCCGGGCACGATCGTGTTCGAAGGAGAGGTAGACGAGGAGCGGATGGGCGACTGGTGATTTAGGTTTTCAAAAAGTCTCGTAATGACGCAGCAAGTATTTCTGGCTCCTCGACCATCGGCAGGTGGCCGCTGTTCTTCAGCACGAGGGTCTTCGCGTGCGGGTAGATGCGGATGACGTCACGTAACGCCGCGACGTTGATGTAGCGGTCCTGCGCGCCCCAGGCGCACAACACGGGGCCGCGATAGCGCGCAAAGCCTGCATGCAGTGCGCGCGCGTGTGCGAACGCGTGAAGCGAACCTGCGTACACGCCGGCGAAGGCTTTGCGGAACGACGGCTCTTGCGAGAGCTCGTACGCGCGCTCCACGACCTGCGGCTCGAGCGCGTTCGGATCGGCGACGCTGCGCAAGAGCATGCGCACCACGAAACGGCGCGACGGGCGGCGTTCGAACAGCGGGCGCGCGAGCCCGCCCGCGAGCGCGTAGATCATGTGGCGCGGCGTTCGGGCGAACGCGGCCGGTGCGATCAGCGCGAGGTGCGTCACGCGCGGGGCGTGCGCGCCCGCGAAATCGGCGGCGAGGAATCCGCCGAGCGAGTGACCCACGAGCGCGAACCGCTCCAGGCCCAGGCCGGCGACGACGTCGTCGAGCACGCGCCGGAAATATGCGAGGTCGAACGCAGCCTGCGGTTTGTCGCTCGCGCCGAACCCCGGCAGGTCGAACGCGACGTAGCGCAGCGCCGGGTCGAGCTCGGGCACGAGCCGTCCCCACGCGGCCTCGGTCCAGTGACCCAGACCGTGCATCAGCAGCACGGCCGGCGCGCCGGGGGCGTCGCTGCCGGTCTCGTACGTCGCGAGCATCGCGTCCGCCGCGCGCACGCGTCCCGTGCGCCATGCGGACGGAACGGGCGCGCTCAGCCCGAAGAGCCGTTCGGTGCCCCGGTTTCTCGTCATCGCTGCTGTGGTGTTCCTGAGCGCGTGCTACAACGCCCCCGATCCCGGCAGGACCGGCGGCGGCGGCCCCGCCGCGCTCGCGGGAGCGCCTGCGCAATCGTTCGACGTGCCGCGCACCGACGGTCGCATCGATTCGCTCGCGCGGCACCGCGGCCAGGTCGTCTTGCTGAACTTGTGGACGACGTGGTGTCCGCCGTGCCGTGACGAGCTGCCGGCGCTGCAGCGCTTCGCACGAGAGAACGCGGGCAAGGTGGTGGTGCTCGCGGTCGATCAAGGCGAGTCGGCTTCCGTCGCGCAAGCGTTTGCGACGCAGCACGGCGTGACGTTCCCGATCCTCATCGACGAGCAGCAGAAGTACGGGCGCGCGTACGAAGGGATCGGATTGCCGACGAGCGTCGTCGTCAGCCGCGACGGTCACGTCGTGAAAGGCATCGACGGCGCGCTGACGCTCGAGCAGATGCGCGCGGCGGTCGCGCCGGCGCTCGCGCACACGTGAGCGGGCGGATCGCCGCGCTCGCCGTTGCGGCGATCATCATCGCGCTGGCCCTCGCGCAAGACTTGTTCCCGCGGACGCCGCTCTATCATACGTGGCAGTACGCGCTCGCGCTGACGATCGGTCTCACCGTCACGCTCGCGTACGCGAACGGCGCGCGCCGCGGCGCCGACGGCGTCGCCGGACGGCGTCTCCTGCTCGCGATGGCCGGCGCCGCGGTCGCCGGCATCGCCGGGCTCGCATCGGGGCTGCTCGGTCCCGACACGGCGACCGTCAGCGGGACGGCCGGCACCGTCGTGCCGATCCCCGCGCTCGGCGCGGCGGCGTTCTTCGGCGCGGCCGACGCCGAGACGATCGCGCGCGGCTCGGCCGGCGTCATCGTGAGGCGCAAGAGCGCGGGTGAGATCGCGCTCGCACCGCGCGGGCGCCGCGTGATGGGCGAGTCGCTCGTCTACCTCGAGCCGCAGCCGGCGGCGTATGTCGACGCATACGACGAACGCGGCGCGCACCTCACGGTGACGCAACCGACGAACACGTCGTTCCTCTCACCCGTGCTGCTGTTTCGGCAACGCCAGCGCATCGGCGCGCTGGACGTTCCGTTCGACACGTTCGCGACGCCCGCGCTGCACCGCGTGGTGCGCGCGCTCTATTTCACGCCGCGCGATCTCGCGCAGTTCAACCCCGCGAACGGCGACGTCAAAGAGCCCGCGCTGATCCTCACGGTCGCGGACGACACGGGCAAACCGCTCGGGATCAAGCTCGCCGCCGCGGGCCAAGACGTTACGATCGCCGGCGTGCGCGTGCACGCGACGCTCGGCACGTATCCCGCGCTCGCCGTCGCAGCCGCGCCGCCGACGTGGGCGCTCGTGCTCGGCGTCGCGCTGTTCGTGCTCGGCCTCGCATGGAGCGCGCTGCCTCAGGGAAGCTGAGCGCCCGCGCCGGGAACGGTCGCCGCGCAATCGTGCACGACGAGCGTTCCCGCCGTCGTGACCGGCGGGTTCGCGAGCGTCCCGACCGCGTAGATGCTGCGCAGCGCGATGGGCGGGGCGAGCGAATGCGGGAGCTTCACCGTCAAGCGCCGCGTCCCGCTGAAGTCGATGCCGCGCGCGAACGTCACGGTCTGGCGATCGCCGTAGCGGTCGGCGAGCGTCGCGCGCAGCGCCTCGCCGTGCGCGTCCCCGTCGACGTCGCAGGCGAGCTCGACGGCTTCGCCGAGCGGAATCTCGCTGACGGCGTACGCCGCGCGCTCGCCGGTCGTGAAGTCGTAGTCGAGCCGCAGCCGCTCGCCGTCGACGGTCAGCGCGCCGGGACCGTTGGGCGGCGTGGTCTGCAGCTTCCAGCTCGCACGGTGCTTGTCGTCGAACAGTGCGAGCGCGACGGTGTGGCGGCCGACGGGGATCGTGACCGTCGTGCTCGTGCCGCCGGCGTTCGCGGTGACGATCGCATCGCGGTCGCCCGCGGCGAGCCGCCCGTGCGCGTCGATCGCGGCATCCTTCGCGCTCCAGCGGACGAGGCCGTCGACGGCGACCGGACGATCGCGCGCGTCGAACGCGGCGACGTTCAATGCGGCGGTCGCGTGCGGATCGGGATTCGCGCGCGCGGGGCCGATGACGAGTCGGGCGATGCGGTCGACGATCTCGACGCGGACGTCCGTCGCCACGCCGCCGCGCGCGACGCGGACGTTCGCAGCACCGGTCTGCGGGCTGGCGTGCAGCACGTCGTCGTCGCCGATCGATGCGATCACCGCGGACGGCGCGACGCGCCACGGGCCCCGCGCTTCGCCGAGGCCATGGTCGTTCGCGTCGATCACGCGCGCGCGGAGCGGGACGCGGGCGCCGGCGAGCGCGACGATCTGCGCCGGCCGCACGACGAGGCGCGCCGGCGGCCCGAGCGGTGCGTCGCTGTAGACGAACAATCCGTCGGCGACAGGCCGTTCGAATCCGTCGGACGGTTCGTTCACGACGGTCGCGTCCGCGTCGCCGAGCACGCGCGCCGCGAGCGTTGCCGAGCCGCCGCTGTCGAACAGCATCGCGTCCGTCGCGCCGAGCCCTTGCAGCAGCGCGATCAGCTCGGCACGGTTCACGCCGATCGACGTCGCGGGATGACGCCCGTCGACGACGACGAGCGCGAGCGTTCCGTCGGAAAAACGCGCCGCCGCGGATGCCGGGATGCGCCGTTCGCGATCCGCGTAGTTGGGCGACGCGGGATCGTCCACCGGCGCTCCGGCGTGCAAGAGCTCGGGACCGCCGCCGACCGCCGCGACGGCATCGCGAAACGGCGGGTCCGTCGAGAGGTCGATGAACACGGTATCGTTCACCGCGGGCACCGGCCCGATCGCCTGCGCCGCCGGGCCGTATGCGAGCCGAGGGCCCGTCGCGGGCGGATACGGCGGCGCGATGGTTGCCGCCGTGACGGTGTATGACGGCGAACCGGCGCGGGACTCAACACCCTGCCGCACGTCGAGCACGAGTACGTTGCTCGCGTTCGTCGCCGGAATCGCGCCGAACGCCGGCGTCAGCAGCGACGCGCCGGTCTGCGGCGGCCACTCGTTGACGGCGGTGATCGGCACCACGACGCCGCCGAACCTCGCGGTGCCTGCGAATCCGTACCGTGCGAACAGCACGTTGCGGTCGCGCGTGACGGTGAGCGCGATGCGCGCGCTCGGCGTGCGCTCGAGCACGCCGTCGCGTATCACGACGCCCAGCGGCGCGCCGCTCGCGTTGATGTCGAAGTAATCGCCGTTGATGCCGGCGACCGCTCCCGTGCGGCGCGCCATTGACGACGTCGTCTCGTCCTTCGACAGGATGCTGTCGTGCGCGAGCACGGTGCCCAAGCGCACCGTCGGTTCTTTCGGGTCGACCGTGACGACGGAAACCACGAGCGGGCCGGCAGGCGTGACCATGCGGTAGGTGGTTCGAGCGACGCCGGGCGCGACGGGCTCGCGTTCCGCGCTCGACGCCGTGACGAGCGGAAACGGCGCGGGCGGCGCGAGCGAGAGGGGCAGGGTCGCTCCGAACGCGGGCGCAGCGGCGCACGCGAAGGTGCACGCGCACAGCAGCGCGGCGAGCGTGCGGCGCGCGCGCGGAAACGTCAGCGCGTCAGGCCGAGCACGAAGAACACCATGCCGAGCACCGCGGCCAACGCGCTGACGAACGGCAGCAGCCGCGAGCCGACCAGCACGGTGATCGAGACCAGCACGATGGCGACCTCGAACAGCGTCGTCCCGACCTCGATCGTCTCGTGCTGTTTCAACAGACGCTCGGAACGCTCGTTGTGCCGGACGGCCTCTTCCTCCAGCGCGCGCGCTTTCTCCATCAGCGGCGGCGCCTTGGCTTTTTCCTCCGCGGCGTTCTTTTTCAGCCGCGGCGCGTTCGCACCGGGTCCGACACCGGCGTCGAGCGCCGTTTGCGCGATGTAGTACTTGATGCGTTCCGATTGATATTGCGACCACGTGTCCGATGCTTTCGTGGTCGACACGATCGCGTCGTTCTTCTCGACGAGGGCTTCGGTGGAGCGCAGGTTTCCGAAGTAGCCGCTTACGGCGGCGAGTACTGCCAGCACCGCTGCGGCGAGCGGAACCCAACCGGGTCCTTCGCGACCGTGCTCGTGCCGTTCGTGCGCCTCTTCGAACGCTTTGGCAGGCGTGCTCACGGCGCTGCCGGGACCGAAGAGAGATCGCCCACTCGCATGAGGCCCTCACGTACGTCGGTCGCCGGGGCAACCCTCCACGCGTCGGTGCGCGCGCGGTCGAACGCGAACGCGGCGAGTTCGAAATCACCGAACGTTCCGCAGATCACGCCGCCGTCGGGATCCACCGCGAACGCGCGGCGGCGCGGTGAGTCGAACACGACGACGTACGCCCGAAGCTCCGCTGCGCGCGTGCGCGCGAACGGGACGACCCATGGGGCGTCGATCGACGCCCGCCACACGAACAGCCGCACGCCGGCGAGTCGCGGCGCAACCAGCGCGCGCGGATCGAGCATAGCCTCATCATCGACGACGGCGACGTCGGTGCTCGCCGGAAGCGCGTGCGGATCGATCACCAGGTCCGCGTCAGCGGTGACGGCGAGCGCGCGCAGCTGCTCGTCCGCGTTCGGTGCGATCGCGATGCGCAGCGCATTCGCGAGCGGATCGCCCGCGAGCCGCGTGACGCCCGGCGGCCGCTGCGCCGGAGCGCCGATCCGCGGCCCGATCGCGACGCTTGCGTGGAGCGTCGCCTCCTCGGTCTGCGACGCGAGCGCGACGACCGTTCCGTCGGCCGCGATGATCTGGCTCTTGCCGCAGTATGCGACGCTGCGCGCCTCGACGCCGACCTTGTTGGCCACCACGAGCGGGACGCCGTTCTCTCGCGCGCGCACCGCGATCATGAGGTCCGCTTGCAGGTTCTCCAGCGCGTGCGGATCGCGGCCGCTCGTGACCCACGCGGTCGGCACCACGAGGATTTGCGCGCCGCGAGCGACGAGCGTGCTCGGTATCGTCGGGATGCGGCCGTCGGCGCAGATGAAGATACCCAAGCGGCCGACCGGCGTGTCGATCGGTTCGAGCGCCGTCCCCGGCGTGAACCACCGCCGGTCGAAGTGCCACAGAAAGCATTTGTCGGCATAGCCGGCGATCCCGGCGGGCGTGACGACGTAGGCGCTGTTCGCCAGGCCGTGCTCGCCGGCGCGCGCGCCGCCGTACACGATCGTGGCGCCGCTGCGTGCTGCGACCGCGATCACGTCTTGCGCCGCCGCCTCCAATTCGCCGGCGTCGACGGCCCTGTTGCCGATAACGTAGGCAGGGACGGTCCCTTCCGGAACGACGATCAACCGCGCGCCGGATTCGGCCGCGGCGGCGATCCGCGCGAGTAGCGCGGGCCACCGCTCGGCGAACACGGCGCGGTCGTGCGCACGCGTCTGTACTGCGGCGACGGGTGTCGGACGAGCGCTCAAGGGAGGCGAGTCCGAACGCGCGTCCATTCTCGGGCGATTTCCCTAGGGACGATGTTCGAAAACGGGGATTTGCGCACTGGCGTCTGAATTACCACTCCAACCCTCGAGGGCGATGCTTCATCGCCTCTCGCAACATCGCATATCAGGACCACGCATGAGGACACCTGAGTGAAACGACTGATCGCATGTGTTTCGCTCGTCGCCGCCGCGACAACTGCGGCAGTGCCGTCGACCGCCCCGGTCAAGGGCGCGCCCAAGGCACCCGTCAACGCCTCGACCACTCCTGGCCACGGGCCAAAGAGCGTTGCCAAGGCCGCGCCGAAATGCCGCGTCGCGCCCGCCGACGAGTACTTCGGAAAACTGAAGATGAGCATTCTCGGCATTCGCAACACGATCAAAGACCAAGGCTTGAAGATCGACGTCGACCCCGGCGCGGCGCCGTCGACCAGCAACGCGATCGCGCTTACGGAAGACGCGATTCGCGACTGGCAGCACAAGTATCCGTGCGACACGTGGCTGCCCGGCACGCTCTTCGCGCTCGAACGTTTCTACCTGAAGATCCACACCGACGACGGCGTCAAGCACGTTCACGCGACGTTCGCCTGGCTGCGCCATGATTATCCGAAGAGCAAGGTGGTGCAGGTCGCGCGCAACGAGGACGGCCACGCGTCGGCCGCACCGGTCTCGCCCGCGACGGCGTCGATCCCGAGCGCCGGCAGCGCGGTCCCGGGCACGTCCGCCGTGCCGCCGGGGCAAACCACGGCGCCCGTGCTGATGAACGGCCAGTCGCCCGCGACGCCGTACCCGGGCACCGCTCCGCAGAGCGTCATAAACGCGATGAGCTCGCCGAGCCCGTCGCCCACTCCCCGCCGCTAACGGGGCCGGAAGAAAGAGAAAAGCCCCCGGCGCGAGCCGGGGGCTTTTCGTGTTCGTCGCGCCGTGGCGCTTAGAACTTGATACCGAGGCCGACGTAGCCACCGGCGTGCGACGCATCGCTGGGCGAGAGGTTCTTGCCCTTGATGGAGTCGCCGAGGAAACCGGCGTCCAGGAACAGTCCCGAGTTACCGAGGCTCAGCGTTCCGCCGACCTGGTACTTGAGGAAGCGCTGCTGGAACTTGTCGGTGGTGCCGACGAGCGACGGCGGAGCGCCGATCGGGTAGGTGAAGTTGCCCGAGATGCTCGGGTAGTACCAGATGCTGCCGTAGACGGACAGCGGCTGGTCGAGATCCGGGAGTTTCTCGGCGCCGAAGCCGAAGCCGTTCTGCTTCGGATAGCCGTAGTTCTCTTCACGGTGCAGGTAGCCGACGCCGATGTAGATGCGCGGTGAGGCGATCTTCAGGGCGAGGCGGCCGTCGAAGTCGGTGTCGCGAGCCGTGAACGACGGGACGG
>JAXDMA010000048.1:0-3996 GCA_034666305.1 Vulcanimicrobiota bacterium | reverse complement strand
CGCTAAGAACCACATTGAAACCGAAACGGTTGCTAAGGCGCTCGCCGACCCGGCCGGGCCCGTGCGCGTCGCCGGGGTGGACGCGGCCTGGCGAGCGCAAGCTGCGAAGCTGCCAGGCGCGCGTCCGCTCGCCCAAACGTTGCTCGGGCTCGCCGGCCGCGACCCCGACCCGATCGTGAGGGCGCGCGCCGCGACGGCGCTCTTCGCGTGGAGCGAAGCGCCCGACCGCACCGCGATCGGACGCAGGCTCGTGGCGGCGTTCGCGCGTGAGACGAACGCCGCCGTACGGTGGCACGCCGCGTGGACGCTGCGGCGCGCGTTCGCGCTCGCCGTCGATCCCGCGACGGTCCGCGCCGGGCTGGCCGACCGTGACGAGCTCGTGCGGATCCAATTCGCCGATCTCGTCGCGCGCCGCAAGCAGCCGCAGGCGATCGGGCAGATGCAGGCCCTGCTGAAAGACGCGTCGTGGCGCGTTCGGGAGCAGGCGTACGAGACGATCAAAGTGCTCGCCGGATTGCAGCGCACCGATCACCTCGGTGCGATCCCCGCGGAGATCGAGACACCCGCGCCGGCGCCGCAGAACACCGAAGCGCCGCTCACGCGTCCGGCGGGCATTCGCGCCGCGCGCAAGCCGGTCGCCGACGACGCGCGTCTCGACGCCGCGCTGCGGCCTGCGACCAGCGCGCTGATGGACGGACCGATGCCGGGACCGCACCCGCGCGTGCGCATCGGCACGACGAAAGGTGCCATCGTCGTGCGGCTCTATCCCGAGTGGGCGCCGCTGACGGTCGCGAACTTTCTCAACCTCGTCGACAACGGCTATTACGACAAGTTGCGGTGGTTCCGCATCGTGCCCGACTTCGTCGTGCAGACCGGGGACCCCAACGACAACGGCGAGGGTGACGCCGGTTACACGATCCCCGCCGAAGAGAATCCGCTCGAGCAGCGCTCCGGGGTCATCTCGATGGGCCTGAACTACACGGATCCGCCGAACGCCCACGCGATCCGCGATTCGGCCGGAACGCAGTTCTACATCACGTTGTCGCCGCAGCTCCACCTCAACAAAGACTTCACCGTGTTCGGTGAAATCGAAAGCGGGTTCGCCACGCTCGGCCGTTTGATCGAGAGCGATCGCATGACAAAAGTCGAAAGACTTCAGGACGACTAACGCTGGAGCATCGAGCGTAACGCGAACAGCGCGTTTTCGGGCCGTTCCGTGATTCGGCGGTAGAAGTAGCCCGCCCAGTGCGTCCCGTACGGGACGTAGATTCGGACGCGGTAGCCTTCGTGCACGAGGCGGCGTTGCAGCTCTGGGCGCACGCCGTAGAGCAGCTGGAACTCGAACCGGTCGCGTGCGATGCCGCGCTCGCGCACGTACGTCTCCACGGCTTGGATCAAACGCTCGTCGTGCGTCGCGATGCCCGGGTAGTTTCCACGTTCGAGCAGTGCTTCGGCGCAGCGCATGTAGTGGCTGCGGATCGACGGCATGTCCTTGTACGCGATGTCGGGGGACTCGCTGTACGCGCCCTTGCAGAGGCGCACGCGGGCGCCGAGCTCGATCGCGTGTTCGACATCGGCCGGCGTGCGCTTGAGGTAGGCTTGCAGGACCGGCCCGACGTTTTTGGTGTCCGCGTAGAGCCGTTCGAACACGTGCAGCGTCGCGTCGGTCACCGCCGAGCCTTCCATGTCGATGCGAACGAACGGATCGTGGTTGTGCGATGCGCGTTCGACCACGGCGCGCAGGTTCTCGAGCGCGAGATCGTGGTCGATCAGCAAACCCATCGCGGTCAGCTTCACCGAGACGTTCGTCTCGACACCGCGGGCGCGGATCGCGTCGAGCAGCTCGAAATACGCGTCGCGCGTCCGATCCGCTTCGGACCGCGCGGTAACATCCTCGCCCAGGAAGTCGAGCGTCGCGCTCATGCCCTGCGCGTTGAGCGCGGCGACGGCGTCCATCGCCTGGTTCGTGGTCTCGCCGGCGATGAAGCGCTTGGCGAGAAAGAAGAAGCGCTGCTGGAACGCCGGGGTTTGGATCACGTCGAGGACTGCCACGAACGGGCGGCTTCGGCATGAGACGGCGGTGCCCCCGGGGTACCACGGAATCGTGACCATCGGGCCCGTTTTCGCCCCTTTTCGCTTGCGCCGTAGGCGTGGGGTCCGCGATTCCGGAAGCGGCCCGCATGGCTTGGCGCGTCCTCGTCGCCGACGACGACCCGGAAATCTGCACGCTCATCAAGACGATTCTCGGCCGCGGCGATTACGACGTCACGTCGTGCAGCGACGCCGAGAGCGCGCTCGTCCACATCGGCAAGGACGAACCCTACGACCTGCTCATCAGCGACTTCATGCTGCCGGGGATCTCCGGGATCGATCTGATCACGCAGCTGCGGCAGAACCGTGCGACGGCGCGCATCCCGATCGTGATGATCAGCGGGCACAACAACTACGCGATGGACGAGCGCGCGAAATCGGCGGGGGCGAACGCGTTTCTCAACAAGCCGTTCACCGTCGTGCAGCTGCGCACGATCGTCCGCGAGCTGACGCTTGAGCGCAACCGCGTACTTTAAGATCCTGTTCGTCGCGCTCTCGCTCGGGCTCGACGTGTTCGCCGTGTCGGTCGGCGTCGGGATGAAGGGCAGCGACATCGCGGTCAAGGTTCGCATCGGCGCCGCGTTCGCGTTTGCCGAAGTGAGCATGACCGTTGTCGGCGTGCTGCTCGGACAGGCGGCGGGGAAGCTGCTCGGCGACGCGGCGGGGTATTTGGGTTTCGCGGCGCTCGTCGGGGTCGGCGTCTACATGATCTACGAAGCGATGCACGGAACCGAGGAGGGTGGAGGCTTCGACCTCTCGCGCGGCTTCGGGCTCGTGCTCGGTGCGCTTTCGATCAGCCTCGACTCGCTGGGGATCGGCTTCTCGATCCTCTACATCGGCGTGCCGCTCGGGGTCAGCCTCGTGTTCATCGGCGTCGCGTCGGTGCTGTCGACGACGCTCGGGCTCGCACTGGGGAAGCGCCTCGGCGTGGTTGCTGAAGAGAAGGCTGCATTGTGGGCGGGGATCGTTCTGGTGCTGACGGGGTTGGCGTTTGCCGGGCTCAAGTTTTTCAACGTCGGCGCCTGAGGCGCTCTACGCGCTCGCGACCGCGGCGGCGCGCAGCGTCGTCGTCGTGGGGACCGCGAAGAACGCCGGCAAGACGACGACGTTCAACGCGCTGCGCGCCGTGGCGGCGCGGCACGGCGTGGCCATCGCGGTGACGTCGATCGGGCGCGACGGCGAATCGTCCGATGCGCTGGATTCCGAGCCGAAACCGCGCGTGCACCTCGCGCCGGGGACCATCGTCGCGTTGCCGGCCGGGCTGGTGCCGCGCAGCCCGGCCCTTGCGATCCTCGAGACGGGTGCACCGAGCGCGCTGGGCACGACGGTGTTCGCGCGGGTCGTGCTCCCGGTGACGTGCGAGATCGCGGGGCCGCCGGCGGCGCGCGCGATGCGCGAAACGATCGAGCGCCTGCGGGGCCTCGTCACGGGGCCGGTGTTCGTGGACGGCGCGATCGACCGCATCGCGGTGCTGGCCGGGGGTGACGATGCCGTGATCGTCGCGACCGGCGCGGCGAGCGGTGCGACGTTCGCGCGCGTCGCGGCCGTTGCCGCCGACACCGTTGCGCGGCTCACGTTGCCCGGTCGCGATCCGCAGCGCGAGCGCGCGCGCGTGATTATCGTCGCCGGCGCGCTCGACGCGCACGACGCGGAAGAACTGCTCGCCGACGCGCACGACGCGACGGTGGTGGTCGAGGATCCGACGCGCGTCGCGATCCGCGGCGCGCTGTTCGCGAAACTCCGCGCGGCCGTCGACTTGCGCTGCGAACGCCCGCTGCGCGTGGTGGCATGCACGACGTCGCCGATCGGTCGCGACGGCGCGCTCGCGCCGCGCGCGCTCGTCGAAGCGGTCGCGCGCGCCACCGGCCTGCCGACATTCGACGTCGTCGCGGACCTCGCCGCGTG
>JAXDMA010000047.1:0-3270 GCA_034666305.1 Vulcanimicrobiota bacterium | reverse complement strand
TGGGCGCCAGGCGATCTCGCTGGTCCTTCTCAAGGACGGTCGCGCGGCGTTGACGACGAGTTACCCGGATCTCGCGCGGGCAGTCGGCCCCGGTGTGTATCCGCTGAGCGAAGTCGGCACGTGGCGCGAACGCGGCGCGACGGCCGAGGTGCGCCTAACAGCGTTCGGACTCGTTCGCAACGGCAGAATCGTCGATCCCAAGCCGGACAACAACACAATGACGTTCGCGCTGCAGCACTGCCGCCTGACGGCCGTTCGCTATTCGAAACGCACCTACGGCGAAGCGGGCTTGTCACTGGACAAAAGCGGTTGCCGCTGAGTTAGATGCCTGCGTACCATTCGTAGCCCTGGTCTTCCCAGTAGCCGCCCGTCCCGCCGTTGATCGGTTTCAAGTCTGCCACCAGCTCGATGCGGCTCACCCACTTCGCGCTCTTGTAGCCGAGTTGCGTCGGGATCTTCAGGCGGACCGGCGCGCCGTGGTCGTTGTCGAGCGGTTTGTCGTTGAGGTCCAGCGCCAGGATCGTCTGCGGGTGCGCGGCTTGGCCTAGGTCGAGCGACTCGTAGTAGAGCTGGCCGCTTTGATCGCGGTCGAAGCAATGGAACACGCAGTACCGCGCGTTCGATTTCGGCTGCGCCATCGCGAGCACCGTGCCGAGCTGCACGCCGTTCCACTTGCCGATCGCGCTCCAGCCTTCCACGCAGTCGTGGCGCGTGATCTGCGGCTTGACGCCGGCCGCGCGCAGTTCGCCGAGGGACAACTTCTGCGGCCGGTCGACGAGCCCGTCGACCACCAGCTGGTATCCGCGAAAGCCATCCTTCGCAAGCGCTGCGTACGCGCCGTCGCTCGGCGTGTCGAGGCCGTTCACGCGGAAGTTCCGGTCGATGTCGGCTTCCGCGTATTCGCGAGCGAGCCCGTGCGTGCCGATCACCTTGTCGTTCAGCTTCTCCGTCGACACCAGCGCGCCGCGGAACGGCCCGTTGGTGAGCGACTCCTTCACGCGACCGCACCCGGCGAGCCCCAGCGATGCGAGCGATGATGCGATGAAGAGACGACGTTTCATGGGCCAACTCCGTCGTGCTTGCCCAGCACGTACCAGCCGGTGATCATCGAGCGCATGTTGTTCCAGATCCCGGTCGTCACCACGAGCGCGAGGTGCGTGGTGAAGTAACCGATCAGCAGCACCATCAGCGTGAAATGCCAGGTGCGCGCGAACTGCCGCCCGCCGAACAGCGCCGTCAGCCACGGGAACGCCGCGTCGACGGCGGGCGAAAGCGTGAGCCCCGTGATCATCAGCAGCGGAAACATGCCGAACAGCACGACCGTGTACGCCAGCTTTTGCAGCGGGTTGTACGTGCCGTGCGGCGGCGGTTCTTTGCGCAAGCGGAAGTAATACATCTGCATCGGTAACAGCTTCGGAAAATCCGACGGCCGAATCACCAGCTCGCGCAGCGTTCCGCGAACCGCCGCGGAGATCAAGTACGCCACCCATGCGATGAACAGCGCCCACGCGAAGAACAAGTGCCAACGCCGGCCATCGGCGAGGCTCTGCGGACCCGGCAAGGTCAGCCAGCCTGGGAACGCACGCGGCGTCTCGGCGCCCGCGCCGTCGTCCGTGTAGCCGAACAGGTGCGTCGTCGTGAACCGGTGTCCGAACACGATCGTGTAGCCCGCGGGCTTGTCGCCTTCTTGCGCATCGAAAGCGAGCACGCGCCGCGCGGGATCGCTCTTGTCCGACGCGTCGAGGTACGGCGCCGCGTTGAAGATCTGCAGCCCGCTCATCACCAGCACCAGCATTGCGATCGTCCACAGCCAGTGCGTCGTCCGCGCGGCGATGCTGTGGCGGTAGATCTTGCCGGACGTCATGCCCGCTCGGCGACCAGCATCCGGACGGTCCGCTCCAGCTCGGCGTCGTAGCCTTCGCCGACGTAGGTCGCGCGCAGCTTGCCGTGCCGGTCGAACACGAGCTGCGTCGGCCACGCGGACACGCCGTACGCCTTCCACACCTTGAAGTCGTCGTCGTACACCACCGGCCAGGTGATGTCTTGATCGCGCAGCGCGCGCACGACGTTCGCGTGCACGTGTTCTTGCGGCAGCTCGGGCGCGTGCACGCCGACGATCGCGAGATCGTTGGCCGGGAACGAGGCGCGCAGCTTGCGCAGCTCCGGCGTGACGTGCTTGCAGTTGATGCAATCGAACGTGAATACGTCGACGATCGTCACCCGGCCGGACGTGGGCGGCGGTCCGGATGCGTTCGCCCACGGCGTCGCGCCGAGAACCGGAAGAAGCGTGGTGGCGGCGGCCAGCAGAATCGCGCCGATCACGCCGGATCCTCCGCGGGAACGATCACGGTGCGACCGTCGACGCGCAGCCGGCCGGCGTCGACGAGCTTCGCGATCTCGGCGCTCACCGTTTCGCGCGTGCTGCCCACCAGCGACGCGACGTCGGCGTGCGTGAGCCGCATGTCGACGCGTGTGCCGCCGTCGACGGGCACGCCGTGCTCGGACGCGAGCTTGCGGTACAAGTGCACGATGCGGTCGCCGACTCGCGCGTAGGCGAGATCTTCCATCGTCTCGCGCGCCTCGCCGAGCTGTCCGCTCAACACCTTCGCGACGTTCATCGCGAGCGCCGGATCCGCCGCGAGCAGCGCGAAGAGATCGTCGGCGCGCACGGTGCACAGCAGCGCGTCCTCGACGATCGTCGCCACCGTCGTGCGGGGGCGGTCGTCGAACAGTGTTTCCTCGCCGAAGAAGTCGCCGGCGCCGAGCAACGCGACGGTGACGTCCTTGCCGTCACGGGTCTCGCGCGCGATGCGCACCGTACCGCGCTTGACCATGTAGACCACGCGCGTCGTGTCGCCATGATCGAACACGCGCATGCCGCGCGGCATCTCGCACATCGTGAACAAGTGCTCGCTGGACACCACGCCCGCTTCCGTGGCCTCGCCGAAGAGCCGGTTCTGCCGCAGATACCAGACCTTGTTCGCGTCGTCCGCGCCGCTAGGCGGGCGCTCAGGCGGGCGCATCGCGGCGAGCTGTTCGAGGGCCGTGCCCAGACCGTCCATCCCGCGATGCTACCACGGCCGCCGCCCGCGCAGCCGTAAGCAGCCTTACTTCCCCGCGGGGCCCGTCACGATGCGGACGAAGTCGTTCGGGCGAATCCACTTGGCCATTGCAGCGCGAATGCGCTCGGGCGTCGCGGCGAGCTGTGCCTGCGCATCGATGCGGTCCTGGTCCAGCGGCCGGTCCGTCGACGCGTACTGGATCAGCTGC
>JAXDMA010000046.1:0-15460 GCA_034666305.1 Vulcanimicrobiota bacterium | reverse complement strand
AAGCCGATCGTCGAGCGTGAGTAAATGATCGAATGAAACGCGCGCAGGTCTTCGATCTGCGTCTTGAGCGCGTCGGGGAACGCGTCGTACGCCGCGCGCATGTCCGCATATTCCGTCTCGCCGCCGGCGCTCGGAACTTCTTTCGCCGACAGCATCGAATAGCGCGCGGGCGGGCTTTGGAACGAGGAGTCGCTGTGCCACAGCCGATTGCCGAGCGAATACATTCGGCGACGATCGGCGGGGTCCATGATGCGATCGTTCTCGTCGAGGTTCGAGATGTCGGTGAGCGCTTCGTGCTTGAGGCGTTTGTTCGGATCGATCACGCTGCGCCCGACTTTGGTGACGAGCTCGCCGCCCCCCAGCCGTTTCGCGAACGCGGCTTGCTCGTCGTCGGTGAAGGGCTGCTCGCGAACGACCAGCACCGCGAAGCGATCCATCAGGGCGCGGATCTCGTCGAGCCCGCGGTCATCCAACGCGCGCACGTCGACGCCGCTGAGCTCACCTGCGAAAAGCGGGTGCAGCGGTCGCGCGTGGAGCGTCGTGCCGGCCTGAACGGTCATGCCGGCTTCGACGGCTCTTTCGATGCGTACAGTTGCACCACGGCCGTCACGCCGCCGGTCTCGTGGCCTTGCGCCAGGAGCAGGCGGTAGAGCGACGTCACCGTGGACGTTACCGGCATCGGTGAGGTGGTCGCGCGCGCCATGTCGCCGATGATCTCGAGGTCTTTGAGGATGATGGAGCCCGGCGCGCGGCGGAACCGTCCGGCGACCATGTCGTGCGCGTGCACGCGACGGATCTCGGAGTCGGCCCAGCCGCCTTGCACCGCGTCGACGAGCACGTCGGGATCGATCCCGCAGCGGCGCGCATACGCAATGATCTCCGCCCACAACGCGACGGTCGCGCCGACGATAGCTTGATTGCACGACTTCGCGACCTGCCCGCTGCCGACCGGGCCCATGTGCGTGACGTGGTTGGCGTAGGCCGCGATCCACGGCCCGATGCGATCGACGTCGGCGGGCTCGCCGCCGAGAAACGTCGCGAGCGTGCCGGCCGTCGCGCCGCCGGGCCCACCTGATACGGGCGCGTCGACCCAGCCCACGCCGGCACCGTGCAGGCGGCGTGCGGCTAGGCGCGCCGTCTCGGGATGGATCGTCGAATGATCGACGATGACGCTTCCCCGGCGCGCCCCCTCGGCGACCCCGCGCGCACCGAACACGACGTCTTCGACCGCATCGCCGTCGGTGACGCAAAGAAAGACGGCTTCGCACTGCGCCGCGAGTTCGGCAGGCGACGCCGCCGCGACGGCGCCCGCATCGACCGCGGGCCGAAGGTTCGCCGGCGTGCGTCCCCACACGACCACGCGATGTCCGCCGCCGATGAGCCGCAGCACCATCGGCAGCCCGATCTCACCTAAACCGATCCATCCCAAAGTCGCCATGATGTGGTCGTTCGCGCGCGCCGAAGCAAACGACTTCGTCTTACCGCTGCAGTGCGGCCGGCTTTAGCGCCCGGCGTCGCGACGTCAAAACTTGCAGACCCCTCCGAGCGCGGCCGCGAGCGACAGATGGACGATCATGATCGAGTCCTTTAGCGTGCGGTGACTTCGAGGCCCATGAGGGTGCGGATCCGGTTCCGGTCCGCCGCGAGTTCCGCCGCCGCGCCCTCGTGGACGATGCGGCCGCTGTCGAGCACGTACGCGCGGTCGGCGATCTTCAGCGCCAGCAGCGCATTCTGCTCGACGAGCAAGATTGAAACGCCGGTCGACTTGAGCTCGCTCAAAATGCGGTAGACTTCCTCGACGATCAGCGGCGCGAGGCCTTGCGACGGTTCATCGACCAGCAACAGGTGCGGGTTCGCGACGAGCGCGCGGCCGATCGCGAGCATCTCTTGCTCGCCGCCGGAGAGACGGCCCGCCTTGCGCGCGCGCAACTCGGCGAGCTTGGGCAGATGCTGGAGCACGCGCGGGATCGTCCATGCGCCGCCGCGTCCGTTCTCCGCGAGCTGCAAGTTCTCTAACGTCGTGAGGTCCTTGAACATACGGCGGCCTTCGGGCACGTAGCCGACGCCGAGCCGCGCGATTTTGTACGGAGGCCAGCCGGTAATGTCGCGCCCCGCGTAACGGATCGTCCCCGACCGCGGCGGCGTGAGCCCGAGGATGCTGCGCATCGTCGTCGTCTTGCCGGCGCCGTTGAGGCCGAGCAGCGCGACGACCTCGCCTTCCCCGACCGTCAGCGCGACGTCGCGCAGGATACGAATCTTCCCGTAGTTCGTGCAAACGCCGTCGAGCATGAGCAGCGGCTCAGACATGATCGAGCACGCCTTCCCCGAGGTACGCGCTGCGGACGGCTTCGTTCGCGGCGATCTCGGCCGGCGGCCCCTCCGCCAAGAGCTTGCCGCGATCGAGCACCGTGATGTGCTCGGCGAGGTTCAGCACCACGCGCATATTGTGCTCGACGAACAGCACGGTCAAGCCGAGGCGTTCGCGCAGGTCGCGAATCACGCCGATGATACGGTCGGTCTCGGCCTCGGCGAGCCCGGCCATCGGTTCGTCGAGCAGCACCATGACCGGATCGGTCGAAAGGCTCATGGCGATTTCGCACAGCCGCTGCGAGCCGTGCGCGAGCTCGGCCAGCGGCCGGTCGCGCAGCGCCGTGAGGTTCACGAAGCCCAGCAGTTCGTCGACGCGTTTGTCCACGACCGACTTCGCATCGCCGCCGGGCGTCCGCAGCCGGAACGCTTGCTTCGCGTGAGCGCGCACGCCGAGACGGATATTGTCGTCAACGGTCAGTTCCGGAAACACGCTGGGCGTTTGGAACGTGCGTCCCATCCCCATCGCGATACGCCGCCAGTTCATCATGCGCGTCACGTCGGTACCGCGAAACGTCACGCGCCCGCTGTCGGGCATCGCAAAACCGGACACCGCGTTGAAGAACGTCGTCTTCCCCGCGCCGTTCGGCCCGATGAGGGCGTGAATGGTCCCTTCGCGCACTTGCATCGACACGTCGTCGACCGCGCGCAATCCGCCGAACGTCTTTACGATGTGCTCGGCGTCCAGGAGTATCGTCTCAGACATCGACGTCATCGCTGACCGTCTGCGCCCGCCGGCGATTCAGCGTCGCTTCGATCGTGCCGAGGATTCCACGCGGAAAGCCGAGCACGCACGCGATGAAGAGTCCACCGAGAAAGATGGGCCACAGCGGCGTCATCGTCGAGATGATGTCTTTCCCGATCACGTAAATGAACGAGCCGAGCAGCGGTCCCCACAGCGTGCCGCCGCCGCCGATGATCATCATCAGCACGAAGTCGCCGGACTGGTGCCAGTCGAGCTGGAGCGGATACACGATGTTGAGTTTGAGCCCGAAGAGCGCCCCGCTGACGCCGGCCATCGTCGCGGAGATCAGCAATGCGACGAAGATGAAGCGGTCGCTGTTGAGGCCCAAATACCGCACGCGGACCTCGTTCTGCCGGATCGCCACGAGCGTTCGCCCGAACGGCGACCGGACGATGGCGCGGAACACGATCAGCGCGATGACGAACACGGCGAGCGCGATGTAGTAGAACGAGAGTTCCTTGATGACGATGTGGCCGATACCGACGACCGGTCGCGTGAGGGTCATCCCGTCCTCGCCGCCCGTCACGTCGGTGTACCGGTACGCGATGAAGTAGAATATCTCGCCGAAAGCGATCGACAGGAGCCCGAAGTAAATGCCGCGCCGGCGCAGCAGAAACGGCCCCAGGATGACGGCTCCGAGGAATCCGGATACCGTACCGATGAGCACGGCGACGATGAAATCGACGTGGAAGTATTGGGCGGACAGTCCGGCGCCATATGCGCCCAAACCGAAGTACGCGGCGTTGCCGAATGCGGGCAGACCGGTATAGCCCAGCAGCAGATTGACGCTCATCGCCGCGATCGCGATGAGCAGAACCTCGCTGAACGTCGACAGATCGACGTGTGCGAGCGGCGACAGCCACGGCACGAACACGAGGAGGACGAGCACGATCGACGACCCGATCAGCTCGCTGCGCTTCATCCGAAGATGCCCTCCTCACCGAAAAGCCCGCGCGGGCGAATCAGCAGGACCAGCGCCATGAGGATGTACATCGACACTTCGCTCGCGGCCGGTATGAACAGCGTCGTCAGCGAGATCACCATCCCGATGAGCAATCCGCCGACGACGCTGCCGAACAGGCTCCCCATGCCGCCGATCACGACGGTGACGAAGGCGGGCATCAGCAGCGCGTTCTGACTGGTCGGCGAGAGTCCGAGCATTCCGCCGGCGAGCACGCCCGCGATGCCTGCGAGCAGGATGCCGAGCCCGAAGTTCACCGCGTACAGCACTTGCGTGTTCGTGCCGAGGGCGGCGATCATCTCCGTGTCCTGGACGGCGGCGCGCAGCCGTAGACCAAAGCGCGTGCGCGTGAGAAACAAAGCCAGCGCGACGATCGTCACGATCAGCACGACGGCGATGAAGATGCGGAAGCTCGGGAAGTTCATGAAGCCGAGGGACACCGTCCCGCCCAGCGCCGCCGGCGGTGAGAACGGGACGCCGTTGGAGCCCCAAATCAGACGGTACACGGTCTCGGCGATCAGCGAGAGCCCGAACGTCATCAGCAAGCTGTAGAACGGCTCCCGCTTGTAGAGCGGACGCACGAGCGTCCGCTCTACGCCGATCCCGACGATCACCACGATCAGCGGCGCGGTGACGAGCGCGAGCCAATACGGCAGGCCGCGCAGCACCATCGAGTACGCCAGATAGCCCGCCAAGGTCATGAAACTCGCGTGCGCCATGTTGATGGTGCCCGTGAGGTTCATGATCAGCGAGAGCCCGAGCGCGACGATCGCGTAGAACGCGCCGAGCACGAGCCCGTTGAAGATCTGCGGCGCGAGGTGCTCGAGGGTCATTGCGGGCTAGGAAGGATAGCCCATCTTGCAGACCTTTTCTTTGTCGGCGATGCTCTGCTCGACGGCTTCCGCCGCGTTGATGTCCGTCACGTCGAAGAGGTCGAGCTTGTCGCCCGGCGTCCCGTTGGCGCGGAGCTTCGCGACCCACATCGGCCACATCAGCTGATGGTCCTCTTTGCGAAAATACGCGCTGCCGGCGAAGATCGAGTTGAAGTGGGTGTTCTCGAGCGCGCGCGCGACTTTCACCGGTTCGAGCGTTTTCGCGGACGCCATCGCCCACAGCAGCCGGTCCATGGTGACGTATCCGAAGCAGCCGCGCGCCGTCGGCGGCTTCTTGAAGCGCGCCGTGTAATCGGCGACGAACTGGTGCGCGACTTTATTCCCTTTGCCCAGCGTCTTCTCGCTCTTGTAGTACCATTCGATGCCCCAGTAGCCTTCGCGCGCTTCCGGCGGCACGCCGTACAACGACTCGAGCTCGATCTGCGGCCCGCCGACCGCGTACTTCTTGAGCAGACCGAACTGATACATCTGCTTCATGCAGTTCGTGAAGTCGTCGCCTTGCACGAACGGCAGCACGAGGTCGGGCTTCGCCGCATCGATCTTCGTCAGATACGAGCTGAAGTCGGTCGTGCCGAGCGGCGTGGACTCGTTGCCGACCAAGGTCAAGCCGAGCCGCGACATCACGTCCTTGTAGCCGGTTTCGAGCGAGTGCCCGTACGCATAGTCCGGCGTGATGAAGAACCATCGCTTGCCGAAGCGCTTCGCCAGCGCGTAGCCGGTCGCGTGCGTCTCCATCCACGTGCTATGGCACGTGCGGAACACGTTCCAGTGACAGCTCTTGCCCGTGATGTCGTCGGTGTGTCCGCCGGAATCCATGAACAGCGTTCCGAGTTCGACCGCGACGCCGGCGACCGACAGCGAGACGCCGCTGGACACGGTACCGACTAGTGCGGCAACCTTGTCTTGATTGATGAGCTTGCGCGCCTTCTGCGCTCCGACGCCGGTATTATTCTGCTCGTCTTCCTTGACCATCTCGATCTTGCGGCCCATGATGCCGCCGCGCTTGTTCCAGGCGTCGGTCGCCATCTGGAAACCGTTTGTCTCATTCTCGCCCTGTCCGGCGTAGATGCCCGTGTAGGGTTCGAGCACTCCGATCTTGATGGCGTCGGCGGCCTCGCCGATGCGCGGGATGTACGCGGGGATGCCGAACACCGCCGCGGCGCTGCCGGCCCCGGCGAGCGTGACGAACGAACGGCGCGAGAGACGCGGTCGACTCATGATGGGGCTACTCCTCAGCAGCGCGAGCAACGCAACAATACCGAGCCCCCGGCGCCCGGTTGAGGGCCATTAAGACTTTCGTCGGGTCTGCCCTTTCGCCGGCCGCGCGCGTGGGGAGAAAGCTCGCTGCGTCGAGAATCCTTCCCCGCTATGCCCTCCACCGTGGTGAATCCGGGTCTCGAAGGGATCGTCGTCGGCGAGACCGTCCTCTCCAATGTCGAAGGCGAGGTCGGCCGGCTCACCTACCGCGGCTACGACATCCACGATCTCGCCGAGCACGCGAACTACGAGGAAGTCGTCCATCTGCTGCTGTTCGGGCACCTTCCGACGCATCAGGAGCTCATCGACCTCAACGCGCGGCTCGCCGCGCGGCGCCCGCTGCCGTCCGGTTTGATCGCGATGCTGCACGCGATTCCGCGCGAAGCGTGGCCGATGGACGTGCTGCGCACCGCGACGTCCGCCGTGGCGCACTTCGTCCCGCACCGCGCGGACGGTTCGCACGACACGTCGGTCGACACCGCGATCGATTTGATCGCGAAGTTCCCGACCATCGTCGCGACGTGGGACCGCATGCGCCGCGGCCTCGAACCGATCGCGCCCGACCCGCAGCTGCACACCGCCGCGAACTTCCTCTACATGCGCACGGGTGAGAAGCCGATCCCCGAAGCGGAGAAGGCGCTCGACACGTATCTCATCTTGCTGGCGGACCACTCGTACAACGCGTCGACGTTCTCCGCGCGCGTCACCGCGTCGACGAACGCCGACATCTACGCCGCGATCACCGCGGCGGTCGCGACGCTCGCGGGCGACCTGCACGGCGGCGCGCCGAGCAAGGTGATGACGATGCTCGAGGAGATCGGGCTCCCGGAAAAAGCCGAGCCGTACGTGCGCGCGCTGCTCGACCGCCACGAGAAGATCATGGGCATGGGACACCGCGAGTACAAGATTCGCGACCCGCGCGCGCAGCAGCTCGAGCAGATGGCGAAAAACCTCACCGAGAAGTCGCACACGAAGTGGTACTTGATCGCGCGCGCGCTCGAAGACGCGTCGAATCGTGTGCTGCAAGAGAAAAAACCCGGCAAGCGGATTTACGCCAACGTCGAGTTCTACACGGCGCCGACGCTGTCGAGCCTGGGCATCCCGTCGGATGAGTTCACGTGCATGTTCGCCTGCGGGCGCATCTCGGGCTGGTCGGCGCACGTGCTCGAACAGTTCGCGCACAATCGTTTGATCCGCCCGCAAGCGACGTACGTCGGCCCGGAAGTCCACGGTTACGAAGAGATCGCGGAACGCCGCCCCGCCACCAACGGCAAAAGCCCCGGGAACGTGTCCCCCTGAGCCGCAACGCGCACGTCCGTCGCGAGACCAAGGAGACGCGAATCGATCTGCGCCTCGCGCTCGACGGCGGCACGGTGTCGGTCGAGACCGGCGTCGACTTCTTCGACCACATGCTCAACGCGCTTGCGACGCACGGCGGGCTCGGTCTCGAGCTGGTGGCGCACGGCGACGGGATGGACCACCACCATCTCGTCGAGGACGTCGGGATCGCATTCGGGCGCGCGATCGACGAAGCGCTCGGCGACAAGCGCGGGATCGCACGCTTCGGATCGATCGCCGTCCCGCTGGACGACGCGCTCGTGCAGTGCGCGGTCGACCTCAGCGGTCGCGCATGGCTCAACTACGACGTGCCGTTCTCCGTGCCGGCGCTGGGCGCGCTGCCGACCGAGCTCGTGCCGCATTTTTTCCGCAGCATCGTGGACCACGGGAAGTTCAACTTGCACCTGCTGCGCTGGGCCGGCACGAACAATCACCATCTCTGCGAGGCGGCGTTCAAGTCGTTCGCGCGCGCGTTCGCTCAAGCGAAAGTCGTCACCGCGAACGGCGCCGTTCCGTCGACCAAAGGCACGCTGACCGGCTGACGAGCGCCCGGCGCGAATGGCCACCTTTTGACGTTTCGCGTTTCCGCATTGGTCCGGCTGGGCAGGCGAGGACTGTGAACGACTCCCGGTACTGGTCGTACGTCGGAGATTGTGTGGAAGAGACGAATCGCGTGCGACCCGAGATTCGGCGGTTTCTCGAGAAGCAGGCGGACGCCGGCGAATCGGATCTCGATGCGGCGGAGCTTGTCGTCGGCGAGCTCGTCGCCAACGCGGTTCGCCACGGCGCACCGCCGTTCGGCATCTGCATCGACTGGCACGACGATCCGCCGATGTTGTGCGTGGTCGACCGCGGCCGCGGTATGCGCCCCATGTATCCGGCGCCGGATACGTTCTCCGAACGCGGCCGCGGGCTGCTGCTCGTGCGCGCGCTGGCCGGCGAGGTCGTGGTCGATTCGGCGAGCGCCGGCCGGGAGGGCACGCGGGTCGTCGTCGCGCTCCCCGTTCAAAGGCGCCCGCCCAGGGCTGCCTAGCGCCGAACCTCGGCCTGGCTTCCGACGACGTCGAAGATCTTGGTGAAGCCGACGATCTCCAGCGTGCGCCGCACCTGCGGCGACGGCGCGACCAGGACCACGTTGCCGACCCGTTTGCGCAGGACGCCCAGCTCGTAGAGGGCGGTGGAGTCGAGATACGTCACGGCCGAGAGGTCGACGACGGCCGGTCCTTGGACGCCGGCGAGCGACGAGCGCATCTCCGCGACGTTGCTCAAGTCCAAATCGCCTTTGAGGGTGATGACGAACGAAGGGGCTTCCACAGGACAGCCTCCCAAGAGTTGGAGACCAATCATACCACCAACGCGCCCGCGATGTCCCTACAATCGGGCACCTTTTTCGGCTACCGCCGGGCCGGCCTGATCCGCCAGATCGCGCCGATGGAGTCGTCGCTGACGAACAGGGAGCCGTCGGTGCCCACCGCGACGCCGGTGGGGCGGCACGCCCGGCTACCGTCGGCGCTTTGGCAGCCGCCGAGAAACTCGGTCCACTGCGCGTCGGGGTTCGACCAGTCGACCTTCTTCGCGGGATCGTTACCGCGAAACGCGACGAAGGCGACGCGCGGCGGCACCGGCGGCTGATGCCACGAACCGTGCAGCGTCACGAACGCGCCGCCGCGATAACTCGCCGGAAACGCGTGCGCGCCTTTTTGGTCGGCGGGATAAAACGCCGCACCGATCGGCGTGTCGTACGCGGGGAACACGACTTTGGGCACGACGACGTTGGCGCAACTCGCGCCGCCGATCGGTTTGCGTTCGTCGTAGCATTTGATCCAGCCGTAGTCCGCTGTCCCCGCGTGCGCCGTGATGGCGTCGAAGATTTCGTACGGGTGCCCGTGTTCGAGATCGTCGCGGCCCGCGACGCCGGCCCATACGTCGCCGGTTGCCGGCTGCACGGCGAGCGCGATCGCGTTGCGGATGTCGACCGCGCGCGCGTGCACGTTCTTGCCGTCGGGCGTCATCGCGAGGACGGTCGCGCGCGTTGCATCGGTCTCGTCGCACGCGTTGCACGACGAGCCGACGCTGGCGTAGAGAATTCCCTTGCTCTCCACGACGGTCGTCGTCGAATGACCGCTGCCGCCGCCGGTGCGCACGCTCGCAATTTTGAGCGGCTTCTCGCGCGCTTCGCGGTCGCCGCTGCGATACGGGATGCGGTACACGCCGAACTGCCCTCCGGCGTAGAGCGAGTCGCCCGCGACGAACACGCCCGCCATCGGGCGGTCGTCGAACGCCGCGAATTGGAGCGGAGCACCGGCCGTGCCTTGCGCGTCGGGCACGACGTAGATCGCGTTGCCGCTGGTGCCCACGAACAGGTCGCCGTTCGGCGCAACGCTGAGCTCACGCGCGCGCGGAACGGTCGCTATGCGCTCGGCGGTAAAGCCTGAGGGTACTTTGACGCCGGGTACGGGCTCGGCCGCCTGAGCCGGCGGGGCGCTGCACGAGGCGAGCGCCGCGGCAAGCAACGCCAGCCCCACGAGCGAACGCAGCCAGTCGTGAAAGCTCCGAGATTTGCCGTGATCGACTACGGCGGCGGGAACGTCGGTTCGCTGATCGCGGCGCTCGAGCGGCGCGGCGCCGATTTCACGCTGACGGGCGATCCCGGCGTGGTCGAGCGCGCCGAGGCGGCGATCTTGCCCGGCGACGGCGCGTTCGGAGCCACGATCGACGCGCTGCGCGAGCGCGGGCTGGACGGAGCGATTCGAGGCGTCATCGCCGCGGGGCGACCGTTTCTCGGGATCTGCGTCGGAATGCAAGTGTTGTTCGACTCCAGCGACGAGTACGGCGGCGCCGTAGGCTTGCGTATTCTACCCGGCGAGGTGCGACGCTTCACGGCGGCGCCTCGCGTCCCGCACATGGGCTGGAACGACCTCGTGATCGAGCGCACCCACCCGTTCGTCGACGGGCTCGCGACCGGCGCGTGGGCGTATTTCTTGCACTCGTACCGAGTCGAAGCCACCGACTCGCTCGTCGCCTCGTGCGAGTACGGCGAGCGGTTCGCGGCGATCGTCGCGCGCGACAACGTGATGGCCACGCAGTTCCACCCGGAAAAGAGCCGCACGGCCGGCGGACGGCTCCTCGACAACTTCCTGCGTATTGCGGCCGCGTGACTCGTCAGCCTGAGCCTGTCGAAGGACGCAAGCTGACGCTCTATCCCGCGATCGACTTGCGCCGCGGGCATGCCGTCCGCTTGGAACGCGGCGATCCCGCGCGCGAGACCCGCTACGACGCCGACCCGGTGGCGCGCGCCCGGGCCTTCGTCGCGGCGGGCGCGCAAGCGTTGCACGTCGTCGACTTGGACGGTGCGTTCGGCACCGGGGAAAATCAAACGGCGCTGCGCGCGATCTGCGCGGCCGCCGGCGTCCCCGTGCAAACCGGCGGCGGCATTCGCAGCGCGAGCGACGTGGAAGCGCGCTTCGCCGCAGGCGCGCAAGCCGTCGTGATCGGGACGATGCTCGTCGAGGATCCCGCCGCCGCGCAAGCGATCGTCGCGCGCTGGGGCGAGCGCATCGTGGCGGGGATCGACGCGCGCGGCGACGTCGTGGCGACGCGCGGCTGGCTCAGCGAGACGGCGACGTCGCGCGACGAGCTCGTGCGCAGCGTGGCGGCGTGGGGCGTGACGCGCGTGGTCTACACCGAGATTGCGCGCGACGGTATGGGTAAGGGCTATGACGTGGCCGCGCTCGCACACGTCGCATCGCTCGCATCGCTGCGCGTCACCGCGAGCGGCGGCGCGCGCACGCTCGACGACCTGCTCGCGCTGCGCGACGGCACGCCGCCCAACGTCGATGCGGCGATCGTGGGCCGCGCATTGTACGAAGGAACGCTGCAACTCGGCGAAGCTTTGGCCGCGCTGCGCGCGTAGCGCTCAAACCGGAGTCGGGCTCGGCGACGGCGTTCGTCGGATCAGCGGCCGCCGCGTGCGCACGGGTTCCGGCGTCGCCGAGGGCGCGGCGGACGGCGACGGTGTGCGCGGCAGCGGTACCGGCGTCGTGGTGAGGATGCTGCGCCGCGGTTGCGGCGTCGGCGTCGGTGTTGGCGTGGGAACGTCCACCGAGCGGCGCGGCGGTGTCGATCGCGGCACCGGCGTCGGCGTGACGACATACATCGGCTTGAGCGGCGGGGTGCTGAGGTTGATGGTTTGCGGCAGCACGATCGTTTGCTGCACGCCGTTGGGGAACGTCATGCGCGCCGCGATGCGCGCGAACGGCTGGTTCACGCCGTTGGGCACGAGCACGTGCGCGACGTACGCGTTCGCGCTGTATACCTGCAGCGGGAAATAGCTGCCGACGCCGTCGACGCCCACGTAGCCCGTCATGCCGGGCACGCCTTGCACGAACACGTCGAAGGCGTTGGTGCCGGGCGTGACCCAGCGGTCGACCCAGATCGCGGAAACGGGAAGGCGCGCGGGCGGCGGGGCGGTCGAGAACGCGAATGTGTCGACGAACGCCCACTGCTGCGAGATCGCCGTGCCGGTCATGTCGCGACCGGTGATGGTGACGACGTGCGTTCCGGGCATGAGCGCGGTGCGCGGCGTAATCAGCACTTGATCGCCCAGCACGGACGCGTCCGCACTGACGTCGCGCTCGTCGACGCGCACCTGCAGCGAGTGCGGATCGATCGACGCGGCGCCCGCGAAGCGCGCCGAGATCGACGGATACGGATCGTGCACTTGTGCGTTGACCGCGGGTGAAACGCTGACGGTGAGTGCGGGGCGAACGGCGTCGCCCACGATCACCGTGGGCGCGGCTTGCGCCGGCTGCGCGCGCTGCGCGAGCGCGATCGTGCGCGCGAGCCCGTCGTAGGCGATGTCCATGCTCAACGCGTTCGCGAGGACGCGCAGCGGCGCGTACGCGCTGCCTTTGACGATGCGCACGGCACCGCGCGCGGAGATCGTCGCGACGTGCGCGCCGCGCTGCACCGTGATCGTGTGCGCGCGCCCGTCGTAGCCCACGTCGGCTGCGAGCGCGACGCCCAGCGCGCGCACGGGCAGCAGCACGCGGCCGTCGACGACCGCGGCCCGCGCGCGCGGCAGGACCGGCTTGCCGTCCAGGGTGATCGCGTAGCTCGCGAACGTCAGTGCGTGGATCACGGCCCGGTAACGTCGTAGGTGCGCGGAACGTCGGCGGGGAGCCGCGCGACGATCTCGTAGCCGATGGTGCCGCAAGCCGCCGCCAGCTCTTCGGCGGTGATGCGAGCCTCACCGTCGCGGCCGATCAGCGTGACGGCGTCGCCCGCCGCCGCCGCGGGCACATCGGTGACGTCCAGAAACGCCATGTTCATGCAAATGCGTCCGATCACGGGAACGCGCCGTCCGCGCACCAGCGCGTGCGCCGCGTTGCCGGCGCTGCGCGGCAGCCCTTCGGCGTAACCGATCGGCAGCGTCGCGACGCGGGTGGGGCGTTGGGCGCGCCACGTGCGGCCGTACCCCACGGTCGTGCCCGGGGCGACGTCGTGCAGCGCGACGATGCGCGTGCGCCAGCTCAGCGCGGGCTGGAGCATCAAGCCGCGCTCGCGCATCAGCGTCTCCGACTCGTCGCTCGGCCAAATCCCGTACAGCCCGATGCCGCAGCGCACCGCATCGAGGCGCGCCTCGGGCCACAGGATCGCCGCGGCGGTTGCGGCGGCGTGCCGTTCGACGCGGGCGTCGAGCGTCTGCGTCGCGAGGTGGAAGCGCGTGAGCTGCTCGAGCGTAAACGTCGAATCGATCTCCTCGGCCGCCGCAAGATGCGTGAACGCGCCGGCGAGCTCGAACTCGGGCGTTGCAACGTACTCTGCGAGCACCGCCGGCGCATCGTCGACGGGAACGCCGAGGCGCACGACGCCGGTGTCGATCTTTGCGTGCACGGCGAACGCGCGCCGTCTTCGTCGCGCAACGCTCGCAACTTGGCGCGCATAGAGCTCTCGATCCCACAGCGTAAGCTGCACGCCGGCGGCATGCGCAGTGTCCAGCTCGGCCGCGGGCACGGGCCCCAGCACGTGAATGGGCGCGTCGACGCCCGCATCGCGCAACGCCACCGCTTCGCTCAACGCATACACGCACAAGCGCGCGGCATGCGGCGCGAGCGCGCGCGCGACCGGCACGAGCCCATGCCCGTACGCGTTCGCCTTGACGACGGCAGTCAAACGCGCAGGCGCAACGAGCTCCGCAAGCGCCGCGGCATTCCGAACGATCGCCCCAAGATCAACGGAAATCTCAGCAATCACGGCCGCAGCATGCGCGACGCGATCACGGCGACGGGAATGCCGTAGAACACGACGTGCGCGGCCATTTGCGTGAAGAGCAGACCCGGCGCCACGCGGTGATACAGGCCCGCGGTGATCAAGATGATTTCCATGAAAACGTAGACGACCAGGCCGTACGCCGCGCCGGAGATCCACGGCCGCAAGACGAGCTGCGGCTGCGAGCGCACGAGATAGACGTAGCCCAGCGCCCAGCCGATCGCCACGCAGAAGTGCAGCACGATCCCCAGCGGGACCGCGATCGGGCTCGTGTACGCGCCGGGCCCGAGCAGCACGGCGGCGATGAACACGAAGTTCTCGGCGAGCTTGTCCACCGGCGTGCCGCCCGCGAGCTGCATCGCAAAGAGGAAGACGTCCATCAGCACGCCCGCGGCGACGCCCGCGACGAGCCCCGCTTTGAGCTGATCGCGCAGCGCCACGGTCGTTTCCACGGCGTCAGGCCTTCGCCGGACCGCCTGCGCGAAACTCCGCCTCGCGCTGCTCCATCGCGTCGCCGAGCCGCCGGAGCAGATCGCGCATCGTGGCGCGGGCGATGCGCCGGCCGGCGATGAGATCGAACAGCCGCCCGGGCGGCCCGAAGGGCGGCTGGTAGGTGCCCTCGAGCGAAAGCCGCGTCGACTCCACGGAGTCGATCCGCAAGCGCAGCGCCCCGCGAAAGTTCGGGAAGAAGCGCGTCCCCGCGACCCAGTCGATCTCGAGCGCGTCGTGCACCCGGCCCGGGTCGTGCTCGTCGCGGATCCGTTCGGCCACCAGCCGCACGCGCCGGCGCAGTTGCCCGCCCCGGGTCGGCGCGAAGTCGCGCAGGGGCACGTGGAGCTCCACGCCCGCGGCGGCTTCGCGGAAGAAGTCCTCGGCGTAGTCGTGCGCCACGGAGAACGGGCAAAGGACCACGCGCTCGACGCAGACTCGGGTACTCACCATGCCCCTGTTCCCGTACCGTCCGGCCGCCCCCGGCTTTTCCGGCTAGGCATGACGCGGGCCGGGCGTGAAGCCGTACGGGTGGCTCGCATCAAAGGAATCGGCGGCGTCTTTTTCAAGGCGCAAAACCCGCTCGAGATGTCCGCTTGGTACAAGAAGCATCTCGACGTGCCGGCCGGCGAAGACGGGACGGCGATGTTTCCTTGGCGCGATGCCGAGACCGCCAAAGAAGAGCACATGACCGTTTGGGCGCCGTTCCCGGCGGATACCGACTATTTCGATCCGACGACCGCGCCGTTCATGGTCAACTACATCGTCGAAGACTTGGACGGCCTGCTCGAGCAGCTCCGCGCCGACGGCGTCTGGGTCGACGAGAAGCGTGAGAATCACGAGTACGGCCGCTTTGCGTGGATCAAAGACCCGGAAGGCCGACGGATCGAACTCTGGGAGCCCCCGCCGCCCTCCGAGCCGTAGCCCGGCCGGCTTTTCCACTTGCACTCGACTGCCGAGTCTGCTAATCTCTATATCCGGCTGGCACTCTCGGGTGAGTACTGCCAAGCCCATTTCCCCTCTCCCAAACCGTTAGCTTTCAACTGCTTCCGGAGGATGGATATTCGTGAATCTCAAGCCACTGGGCGATCGCGTGGTCGTCGAGCACGTGGAACAGGCCGAGAAGAGCGCCGGCGGCGT
>JAXDMA010000045.1:0-5231 GCA_034666305.1 Vulcanimicrobiota bacterium | reverse complement strand
CCGCGTGCAACTCGCGCAGCGCTTTGTCGATGCCGATCAGGCCGACGCCGCCGCCCGTCGGATAGACGATCACGTCGGGCACGCTCCAGCCGAACTGCTCGGCGAGCTCGAAGCCCATCGTCTTCTTCCCTTCGATGCGGTACGGCTCTTTGAGCGTGGACGCGTCGAACACGCCGCCGCGTGCTACCGCGCGCGCGACGATCTTGCCCGCGTCGCTGATGAGCCCGTCCACCAAGTGCACGTCCGCGCCCGTCATCATTGTTTCGAGCCGGTTCACGTGCGGCGCGCTTTGCGGCATCACGATGTGCGCCTTCATCCCGGCGCGAGCCGCATACGCCGACCACGCTCCGCCCGCGTTGCCGTTGGTGGGCATCGCGAACGCGGTGATGCCGAGCTCCTTCGCGCGCGAGACGCCCACGGCCGCGCCGCGCGCCTTGAAGCTCGCCGTCGGCAGCAGCCCTTCGTCCTTGACGTACAGGTCGAGGTCGTGGCACGCGCCCGTCCGCGGCAGCGGGAGCAGCGGCGTCATCGTTTCGCCCAGGCTCACGCGGTTCGCGGGGTCGCGCAGCGGCAGCAGCTCCGCGTACCGCCAGAGGCTGGGTTCGCGATCGCGCAGCCCTTGCGCGGTCAGCGTATGCCCCGCGGCGGCCAGATCGTAGCGAACGAGCAGCGGCTTCCCGTCGCGGCAGAGGTTCTGGGGCACGTCGGCGTCGTAGCGCTCGCCGCACGCGGAGCATTCGAGGTGCGTGAGAGCCGAGATCATCGCGGCGCCCGTTGCACTTCCCGGCCTCCGCGGCCTTCCGGCCCGGGACGTCGCGCGCCGAGCCCGAACCTCGCGCCATGGTGGTCAGGAATTCCCGGCTGGACGCGGTGCCGGGCCGCATCTATGCCGGGCGCTCGGCCGACGAGCGCCGGGCCGAGCGCCGCGAACGCCTGCTCGATGCCGGGCTGGAGCTGTTCGGCACCGTCGGCTTTCACAAGACCACCATCCCGATGCTGTGCAGCGCGTCCGGGGTGACCGCGCGCCACTTCTACGACGAGTTCCCGTCGCGCGAGGCGTTGCTGCGCGCCGTGTACGACCGCATCGCGACGGCCGTGTTCGACCGCGTGATCGCCGTGCTGCGCGCGCGCGACAAGACCATGCACGCGCGCATTCACGACAGCAACGACGCGTACTTTCGTTATCTCACCAGCGACCCGCGGCTGGCCCGCATCTACACGATCGAGGCGGTGGGCATGCACGCCGAGCTGGAGCAGCACCGCCGCATGAAGCGCGAAGCGTTCGTGAAGAAGCTCACCAAAGCGACGCAACAGCTCGACGACCGCGGCATCGACAGCCGGCTGCTGAGCGCCGCGCTCGCCGGCGCAGCGCACGATCTGCTGCTCGAATGGGTTCTTGCGACGCGGCGCCCGTCGATCGAGCGCATGGTGGAGACCGTTACGACGCTCTGGATCCGGACGCTCCAACTGGATCGCGATCCGGCGCTGCCGTAACGGCCGCGCCGCGCGACGCGATGTAACGCGCGACGTGGTATTGCCCGTCCCCGAGCAGCCGCTCGACCATCGTCATGCGCTTGAAGTAGTGCCCCACCTTGTACTCTTCGCTCATCCCGATGCCGCCGTGCAGCTGGATCGCGTTCTGTCCCACGAAGCGTCCCGACTTTGCCATCTGCACCTTCGCCGCGGACACGCCGCGCCGGCGCGCGACCGGATCGTCCGCTTTCTCGTCGAGCGTCATTGCCGCCATGTACGCCACCGAGCGCGCGAGCTCGACTTCGATGAACATCTCGGCCATGCGGTGCTGCAGCGCTTGGAACGAACCGATCGGGACGCCGAACTGCTGGCGCTGTTTGGTGTACTCCACCGTCGCTTCGAGCATCAGGCTCATCAGCCCGAGTCCCTCGGCGCAGAGCGCCGCCGTCGCATGATCGAGCGCGCGATCGAGCAGCGCGAGGCCGTCGCCGAGCGGGCCGATCAGCTGCGCGGCGTCGACGCGCACGCCGTCGAGGCGCAGGTTCGCGACGTCGTAACCGTCTTCGGACGCGTACGGCTCGCGCGTGATATTAGGTGCATTCGCCGGGATCGCGAACAGCGAGATCTCATCGCCCGTGCGCGCCGAGACGATGAGCGTGTTCGCGGTCGACGCGTCGAGTACGCGCACTTTCGTCCCGGTCAGCACGAAGGCTTCGCCTTCGCGCACCGCGGTCGTCTTCACCGCGGCGGGATCGTAACGCGCTTGCGGTTCTTCGTACGCGACGGCGAACCGTTCGGTACCCTCGACGAGCCGTTCCAGCAATTCGGTGCGTTCCGCTGCACGCAGAATCTGGCCGGCGAGCACGACTTGCGCGACGTACGGCGACCTGACGAGACCGCGGCCGAACTGCTCCATCAGCAGCAGCGTCTCGATCGGGCCGCCGAAGCCGCCTAATTCGTCGGGCGCGCCGATCGCGAGCCAGCCCAGCTCGGCGAACTGCGGCCACTTCTCGGTGCCGGCGTGGTCGCCCGCGGCGAAGCGCGCGACGCTGTCCTTGATGAGGAGTTGCTCCGGTGACAGCGTGAAATCCATGATCGTTCGTCCTAAAGTTTCAGGATGCGCTTGGCGATGATGTTCTTCTGGATCTCGTTGGAGCCGGCGTAAATCGACGTCTTGCGGTAGTTGAAATACTTCGGCGCGAGATGCGATTCGGCGTACGGCCCCAGCGCGTCGAGCGCGAGCTCGCTGAGCGCCTGCTGAATCTCCGTGCCCTTGATCTTGAGAATCGACGATTCGGGTCCGGGCCGCTTGCCCGCGGATTCCGCGGCGAGCGTGCGCAGCTCGGTGAATGCCAGTGCTTCGAGCTCGATCTCCACTTGCGCGATCCGTTCGTCCAGGCGCGGGTCGTCGATCGACTCGTGCGCGATCAGCTCGTGCAGCGTCTCGAGCTGTTGGCGGCATCCGGCGATGCCGGCGGTGCCGGTGCGTTCGTGCTCGAGCAAGAACTTCGCGCAGGTCCAGCCCTCGTTTTCCTTGCCGACGAGATTCGCGACCGGCACGACCACGTTCTCGAGGTGGACCTCGTTGATTTCCTTACCGCCGTCGATCGTCTCGATCGGGCGCACCGTGACGCCGGGCGTCTTCATGTCGACGAGGATGAACGAGATGCCCTCTTGCTTCTTCGCATTCGGGTCCGTGCGCGCAAGCACGAAGATCCAGTCGGCCCATTGCGCCGCCGTAATCCACGTCTTGGTGCCGTTGATCAGATATGTGTCACCTTGGCGCTCGGCACGCGTGCTCAACGACGCGAGGTCGGAACCGGCGCCCGGCTCGGAGTAGCCCTGGCACCAAAACTCTTCGCCGCTCGCGATCTTGGGCAAGTAGCGCGCGCGCTGCGCGTCGTTGCCGAACTCGATGATCACCGGCGCCACCATGTGCAGGCCGAACGGCAGCAGCCGCGGCGCCCAGCCGTACGCGATCTCTTCGTAGAAAATGTGGCGCTGGATCGGGCCCCAGCCCGTGCCGCCGAGTTCTTTGGGCCAGCCCGACGCAACCCAGCCGCGTTCGAAGAGAATCCGTTGCCAGCGGGCGTAGTCGTCCTTGACGAGATGGTCGCCCGCCTGAATCTTGCGCCGGATGTCGGCCGGCAGATGCGTTGCGATGAAGTCGCGAACCTCATCGCGGAAGGCGCGGTCCTCGGGGCTGAACGCTAGATCCACGGCAAAACCTCTACAACCGGACGGGAGCAGGACACGTGTTGTTCGATATGAGCGGAAAAGTCGCTTTGATCACCGGGTCGTCGCGCGGAATCGGCCGCGCGATCGCCGAGCGTATGGCGGAGCTGGGCGCGAAGGTCGTGATCTCCAGCCGCAAGGCCGACGCGTGCGCCGAAGTCGCGAACATGATCACGGCGCGCGGCGGGGACGCGATCGCGCATGCGGCGAGCATCTCGGACAAGGCGCAGCTGCAAGGGCTCGTCGATCGCACGCTCGCCGAGTGGGGCCGCATCGACGTGCTCGTGTGCAACGCCGCGGTCAACCCGTACTACGGGCCGCTGCTCGACATCACCGATGAGGCGTTCGACAAGATCATGGCAAGCAACGTGCGCAGCAACGTGTGGCTCGGCAAGATGGTGATCCCCGGGATGGCCGAGCGCGGCGACGGTTCGGTGATCGTCATCTCGAGCATCGCCGGGCTCAAAGGCAACACGATGCTCGGCGCGTACGGCATCTCGAAGGCCGCCGACTTCCAGCTCGTGCGCAACCTCGCGGTGGAGTGGGGACCCAAGAACGTGCGCGTCAACGCGATCGCGCCCGCGATCATTCGCACCGACTTCGCGCGCAAGCTGTGGGAGGATCCTGCGATCTACGCGCACGCCGTCGCCGGGTATCCGCTGCGCCGCATCGGCGAACCCGACGAAGTCGCGGGCGCCGCGATCTTTCTCGCATCGCGCGCCGGCGCGTTCGTCACGGGTCAAGTGATCACCGTCGACGGCGGCATGACCATCGGCGGCGAAGGATGATGGGTTCACGGTAATTCGAACAAGGCTGCTGCGCCTTGGCCGCCGCCGATGCACATCGTTACGACGACGCGCTTCGCGCCGCGGCGCTTGCCTTCGATGAGCGCGTGGCCGGTCATGCGCGCGCCGCTCATGCCGTACGGATGTCCTATCGAGATCGCGCCGCCGTCGACGTTGAACTTCTCGAGCGGGATGCCGAGCCGCTCGCGGCAGTAGAGCGCCTGCACGGCGAACGCCTCGTTGAGCTCCCACAAATCGATGTCGTCGATGGTGAGCCCCTGGCGTTCCAGCAGACGCGGGATCGCGTAAACCGGTCCGATGCCCATCTCGTCGGGCTCCAGGCCGCTCACCGCCATGCCGCGGAAGAACCCGAGCACCTCGATGTTGCGCTGCTCCGCGAGCTTCGCGTCCATCACGACGCACGCCGACGCGCCGTCGGAAAGCTGGCTGGCGTTACCGGCCGTAATGTACTGATCCTCGCCGCGCACGGGCTTGAGCTTCGCGAGCCCTTCGAGCGTGGTGTCCGGGCGATTGCCCTCGTCGCGCGTGAGCGTGACGTCCTCGTGCGTGATCTCGCCGGTCTCTTTGTTCTGCACGGCCTTGCGCGTCGGGAGCGGCACGATCTCCGCGTCGAAGCGCCCCGCCTGCTGGCCCGCCGCGGTACGCTGCTGGCTGATCAGCGAGTATTCGTCCTGGCGCTCGCGGCTGACGCCGTACCGCTTCGCGACGATGTCGGCG
>JAXDMA010000044.1:0-7847 GCA_034666305.1 Vulcanimicrobiota bacterium | reverse complement strand
CGCGCAAGAGCGCGGCGAGGGCCGTCGCTTGCGCGCGGCCCTCGTCGTCGAGCGGGATATCCGTGTGTCCCTGAAAGCGCCTGTCCGCATTCCAAGCCGTCCGCCCATGGCGAACGCAAATGAGCTGCACGCGGAGGCAGTTAACGCGCGAGCGGTTATTTCCCGCCGTGCGAGACGAGCAGGTCGCTCATGTCGTTGGCGTGCTCTTCTTCCACCGCGAGGATCTCCTCGAGCATCGTGCGCGTCGTCGAGTCACGCTCGCCGAAGAAATGGATCAGCTCGCGGTAGTGCTCGATCGCGATCCGCTCGGCGATGAGGTTTTCCTTGATCATGCCGACGAGGTCGAGGTCGCTCTTGCCGTACTGCGACGCCGAGCGCGTCGCGAGGCCTTCCGGGTCGAAGTTCGGCGTGCCGCCGAGCTGATTAATGCGTTCGGCGATGCGCGCGGCATGCTCGCGCTCCTCGTCGGCGTGCTGGGCGAACTCGTCCTTGGGTCCCTGGCTCGAGATGCCGGTCGCCGCGATGCTGTGCATCGTGTAGCGCAGCACGCACACGATCTCCGTCGCAAGCGCGTTCTGGAGCAGATCGATCGCCTGCTTCGGATCGAGCCCGTAGTCTTGCGTGAGCGCGCCCTTTTCGATCTGCTCGCGGGCGCGGCGCCGCAGCTCCTTCACGTCGGTCAGGAACGGCTGCTCGGTGTTGCTGGTGGTCACAACGCGGTACTCCCGGTTCGTCTGAAAACGGTTGAGACGACTTCTTTACCCGCTCGGTGCCCGGTCCAGCCGCAAGGGCGTCTCGGCCGCCGCAAGGGGCGGCGCCGGGACGCCGGAATCTTGCCTGCATGGAACCCAACGGGCGCGTCGCCATCCGCAAGATGTACAAGCTCTACATCAACGGCGGGTTCGCGCGCAGCGAGTCGGGGCGCAGCGACCAGATCGACGGCGAGAACGTCGCGCACGCCTCCCGCAAGGACGTCCGCGACGCCGTCGTCGCCGCCCGTGCAGCCGTCGAGAAGTGGTCCGATCAGACGCCGGCGCTGCGCGGTCTTGTGCTCTACCGGCTGGCCGAGATGATGGAGGCCCGTAAGGCGGAGCTGGCCGCCCAGCTCGTGATCGGCGGGACTGTCGACGCGGCCGAGGCCGACCGCGAGGTGACGGCCTCCATCGACCGCACGGTGTGGTACGCCGGCTGGTGCGACAAGTATCTCGCCCTCGCGTCGACGCGCAATCCGGTGGGCGGGCCCCATTTCAACTTCTCCACCCCGGAGCCGACCGGGATCGTCGCGCTGCTCGCGCCCGACGAGCCCGCGCTGCTGGGCCTGGTCACGGCGGTCCTGCCGGCGCTCGTCAGCGGCAACGCGGTCGTCGTCGTGGCGGGCGAGCGCGATCCCCGCAGCGCGGTCGTCTTCGCCGAATGCCTCGCGACCAGCGACCTGCCGGGCGGCGCGTGCAACGTGCTCACGGGGACGCGCGCGGAGCTCGCGCCGGTGCTCGCCGGACACATGGACGTCAATGCGCTGGGCGGCTTCGGGCTCGACGCGGCGGCCGAGAAAAAACTGGGCGAGCTCGCGGCCGAGAACGTCAAGCGGACGCACTTCGAAGATGCTCCTCAGCGCGCGGCGTGGTTCGCCGGAAGCTACGACGATCTCGAGCGCGTGCTCGCGTTCACGGAGCTCAAGACGATCTGGCACCCCGCGAAGATCTGATTCCGAGCGGCGGGACCGCACCCGCCGGGGCGTGAATCGGGCCCCTTCGAGTTCAGGATGAGCTCGACCGCGGAGAGGTGGCAGAGCGGTTGAATGCACTCGCTTGGAAAGCGAGCATACGGTAAAACGTATCGGGAGTTCGAATCTCCCCCTCTCCGGAGCCTACATCATCAAGCCCTTCGCGCGGGACGCTGCCCTAAGACTGGGGGGCTTTTTCGCCGACTCTTCCTTCAGTGCAGCAACAGGGGCTTGTCTGGGCGGGGGGCGTCCGGCAAGGAGGGGGCGCGCTCGGCACGGACGCTGAGGCTGAAACGAATGTAGGCGATGACGCCGGCGTAGGCGACGACGTGCGGCGTGACGCGCGCGTTCGCGAGGTCGCCGTGCAGACGGGCGCCGCCATCGAGCGGTTGCGGTCCGCTTCGAGCCGGCTTACCGCGAACGCCGTTGCGCAGACGTCCGCCATCGTCGAGATTGCGCGTACGGCGCGCGCTTCCACCGAGCGCGTGCGTGGGGCGGGACGTACCGTGGCGAACGCGCGCGTGCGCACCTCCGAAGCGGACGAACAGCTGCACTCGGCCGGGCGCGGCATCGAAGAATTGACCACCGCGTCGGGCGAGCTAGCGACCGTTACGAAGAACGCGCTCGCGTCGATCGGCGAACTGCTGGCGCTGACCGAGAAGATCAACGGGATCGTCGATTTCGTGCGCGAGGTGTCCGAGCGCACCAACCTCCTTGCGCTCAATGCGAAGATCGAGGCCGCGCGTGCCGGCGAGCATGGTCGCGGCTTCGCGGTCGTCGCCGGCGAAGTCGGAAAGCTGGCCGCCTCGACGCGGGAGGCGACGCGCGACATGGAGCAGCTGCTGCGCGAAATCGCAGCGCGCGGCGCCTCCACCAGCGCGTTCGGCGCGTCGCTCGACGATGCCGTGACGGGCAGCGAACGATCCGCCGACGGCGCACGAGCCGCGCTCGGCTCGATCTCGACCGCGGTCGCCGACGTGGTCGCGACGTTCGCCGAAGTCGAGCGCCTCGTCGAGAGCGAGATCGCCGCCGCCGATCAGTACGGTTCCGCGGCGGGGTCGTTGCTGCGCAGCGTGCGCGAGCACTTCGCCGACACGGCCGAGGCCCAGCTCTGGACGGGCAACGTCGAGTTCCAGAGCCACGAGCTCACCGCGCTGAACCAGCGGCACCGGAACGTCACCGTCGCCTCGGTGGTGCGCACGCTGCGCGTCGGCTGCGCGGTCGCACCCGAATCGCTCCCGGCACGGATGCTCGGCACGTTCAAGCGCGAGGTCGAACAGCTTTCCGACGGGCAATTGCGCGTCGAGCTCGTGATCCCGTACGAAAAGCGCCAAACGCAGCTGCTCATCGACTTGCGCACCGCCGACCTGGCGCTGGGCTCGCTGAACGCATCGCTCGTCGGCAGCCTCCTGCCGGCGGCACAGCTGCTCGAGTTACCGTATTTGTTCCGCTCGCGCCGTCACGCGTATGCCACGTTCGACGGTGCGTACGGGCGCGCGCTGCTCGCGCGCGGCGCAACCATCGACCTGACGTTTCTCGGGTATTGTGAAAACGGCGTGCGCCATTACACCAACGACGTGCGCGAGATCCGCGTCGCGGACGACATCCGCGATCTGCGCATGCGCACGCTCGAAGGGCCGGTTCACCTCTACGTCGCGAGCGCGCTCGATCTCACGCCGTACCCGATGCCGCTCGGCAAGGTCTTTGACGCGCTGCGCGACAAGCGCATCGACGGCCAAGACAATCCGCTGCCGACCATTGCGGGCACGAAGTTCTACGAGCACCAGCGCTTCTTGACGCTGACCGCCCACACGTATACGCCGCAAATCCTCGTCGCGAATCCCGACGTGCTCGCATCGCTGGGCGAGCAGCGCGCGATCGTCGAGAAGGCGGCGGAGCGCGCGATCGCGTGGCAGCGCGAGTGCGCGGCCCAGTTCGACGCCGACGCGCTCGCGCAGTTGCGGCGCCACATGAAGGTCACGCTGCTCGACGACGCGGGACGGCAAACGTTCGTGAACGCGACCGCGCCGGTCTACGAGCGCGCGGCCGATTTGGTGGGTGCCGCTGAGTTGGTGGCGCTGCGCAAGGCCGCCGATGCGGCGGCCGTGGGCCTTCCCGCCGCAACGTCGAGCTGGATCTGAGCGCCGCCCTCTAGCTGCGCCGCAACAGCGGCAGCACGCGCTCCGCCGGCAGGTTGAAGTAGGTCACGCCGGCCCGGCCGCTGACCTTGTGCGCGCTGAACAGCGCGTCGTCGATGGCGGCTTCGGTGGCGTCGATCGTCGCGGCGAACAGTGCGTCGACGCGATCGTCGTCGCTCTCGACCGGCGGTCCGGTGATCCCGCCCGCGCGGGGATACCGGTGCGTCGTCGAAAACGCGATGAACAAATCGCCGCTGGACACGTGCGACGTCGCGCCGGTGCGCGCGAGCCCGAGTCCGGCCCGCAACGCGACGTCGCGCAGGCGGTTGTGATCGAGCGGCGCGTCGGTCGCGATCACGATGATGATGCTGCCGTCCGCGGCGCGCCCATGCTCCGGCGCGACGTAACCCGCCGTGCGCGGATAGATCGGCAGCAGCTCGTTCGCGAAGGCGCGCCCCACCGGCGCGCCGTCGATCCGCAGTTCCGCGCGCGAGCCCGTATTCGCGTTGACGAGCACGCCGACGGTGTAACCGCCCAGCGCCTTGGGCAGCACGCGCGACGCGGATCCGATCCCCGCCGCGAACCCGAACGCGCGCATCCCGGTTCCCGCGCCGACGTTCCCGCGCGCGAAATCGCCCGGCTTGGCGGCATCGAGCATCGCGACGACGTCGTCGGCGCGCACGTGGCGGCCTTGGATGTCGTTGATGCCTTGGTCGTCGCACTCGGCGACCACGGGCAGCGGCACGTCCTCGCGCACACCGATCTGCGGGTGTTTCCCGATCAGCCACGTCACCACGCCGTCGCTTGCGCGCCCGACGTCGAGCGTGTCCGTCAGCACGATCGGCACTTCGAGAAAACCGGATTGGTCGACCCAGTGCGCGCCGGTCATCTCGCCGTTGCCGTTCAGCGCGAACGTCGCTGCCGCGACGCGCTGGTTCCACACATCGTCGCCGGCGAGGATGCCGGTCGCGCCGGTCCGCACGCTCGTTCCTTCGACCTTCGTGACGTGCGCGACGCGCACGCCCGCCACGTCGGTGATGCCGTCGACGGCGCCGGGTGTGAACGCGCCGATCGGCACCGGTGTTCGCGCCGCGGCGGGCAGCGCGCAGCAGACGAGCGCCGCGAGGAGCGCGAGGAGATGTCGCATCGGCGCGAGGTTGGCGGTCACCACGACGGTCCCCGCCTCAACCGACGGCGAGGGGCATGCTCGCGTCGCGCCGCAGCGATTCGTACGCGGCACGCAGCGCCGCCAGCCGATGCGGTTCCACGCGGCGACCCGCGTTCGGACCATCCGAGATCGCTTCGGTGAAAAGGCGCTCGGGCAGCGTGTCGTCGTGCGGCGTCCAGCCGAGGCGCGCGTTGATCGCGCGCTTGCGCTCCCACGTGCGCTGCGCGGCGGCACGCAGACCGGCGCCGTCCAGCGCGATACCGCTCACCGCGCTCCAGAGCGCCGCAGCTTCCGTATCGAAGTCAACGAAACAGTCGCGCACGAACTTGCAGAGCACGAGGCTGTCCCAAGCGACCGCGCGATCTTCGGCTTCGATCGCATCGCGCGCCCGCGTTGCGTCGGCGGGATCGTCCGACGGGTTGCGCAAATCCTTGTCGTACGTCGCGGCGCGGTTGTGACACGCGCCGCGCGTGCACGTCGCCAGACCGAGCGCGTACGTCGGCAGCGCGCGCGGTTCGTAACCCGGCAGCTCTAGCCCCTTGCAATGCATCGCGAAGCGCTCCGCGCCACCGCCGATGCGGGCCGCCGCCACGCGCACGCCGTCCGCAAGTACGTCGCCAAAGCCCGTACGGTACGCGATCGCGTTGATCGCCGGCAGCAGCACGGCCGCGTTGCCGAACCGCAGCGCGGGTCCGAACGCGTCGCTCGCGACGAAACCGTGCTGCGCGCACTCCATCGCGAACGCGATCGCCGATCCGGTCGAGATCGTGTCCAGGCCGTGCACGTCGCAGCGCGCGATTGCATCGAGCACCGCGTCGAGCTCGTCAACGCCGCAGTTCGGTCCGAACGCCCAGACGGACTCGTACTCGCTGGCCGCCGCCGAGCGGCGGTCGCGGTCCTTGCGAACGTAGAGGTGCTCGCACTGCACCGGACAGCCCGCGCAGCCGGCGCGTAATTCGAGGTACGTGCTCGCCGACTCACGCGCGCGCTCGGGCGTGACGTTCTCCGCGCCCTCGAATTGCGCCGCCGTGAAGTTCCGCGTCGGAAGCTGGCCCATGCGCTGCAGCACGCGCAGGTTCGCGCTGGTGCCGAGAACGCGGTATTTCGCGGTCTTGGGCCCGAGCGCGCGCTCGCGGAGCATCGCCGAAAGCGCGGCCGTCGTGACCGGATCGGCGATGCGCACCTCACCTCGGCCGCGCAGCACGATCGCCTTCAGCCGTTTTGCTCCGAACACGGCGCCGGTACCGCCGCGCCCCGCTTGACGGCCGTCGTTTTCGACCGCCGCGTAGCGCACGCCGCGCTCGCCGGCGATTCCGATCGCGCACACGCGCACCGAACGATCGCCGTACGCGTCGCGCACCGCCTTGGTCGTCTCGCGCGCGGAGAGTCCGGCGAGCGCCGACGCATCTTCAAAACGAACGTCATCGCCGTCGATGGCGAGTGTCGTCCATGCATCGGCCGTGCCGGTGATGACGATCGCCGCGAGCCCACAGCGCCGCAGCACCGCGGAGAAATGACTCGACGACAAGCCTTCGTTGAGCAATCCGGTCAGCGGCGAGATCGTCGCCAGCGCGTGCTTGTTCGCCGCGGGCACCGGCGTCGACGCGAACGGACCGGCCGCGAACACGATCGGATTGTCCGCGCCGAGCGGATCGATCGGACCGCGTACGCGTTCTTCGATCAGCCGAACCGCCAACCCGACGCCGCCGAGCGCGTCGGCAAACACGTCGTCGCCGAGCGCGCTGCGGCGCACCGTGCGCGCGCTCAGATCCACCTCGAGCAGCTCGCGCGGACCCGCGTACACCATTATCCGCCGCTCGCCAGAAAGAGAATGCACGGACGATCGGCGTCGCCGAACGTCTCACCGGCGCGCAGCGCGCGGCGGCCGTCGAGCAGCAGCAGGTTCGGCTCGACCAGCGCGTCGGCCGCGGGCGCGATCACGTCGGGGATCAGCGCGGGCACCGCGTCGCCGAGCGCGCGCAGAAAGTCGCAGAATTCCACGGGCTCGTCGAGCGCGAGCTCGACATGCGAAACGCCTGCCAGCGCGCGTGCCATCCCGAACAGTTCGACCTTCACGCCGCGTGCACCGGTTCGGGCTCGACCACCCGGACGTCGCCCGCGTTCGCGCAGTCGTACCCGCCGAGCGCCTCGACCTCGGCGCGAAACGCCGGCTCGCGCAGGGTCGCGACGAGCAGCGCGATGCGCGGTTCGTCGAGCAGGCGCACGGGCAACGCGAGATCGTACGGCTCCCACGCGACGGAGACGAAGTCTGCGTCGAACGCGCGCGCGGCGGCGCGAATTGCAAGGCCCGCTTCCGCGTTCCCGCCGGCGACGAGCTGCGCGACGGCGAGGTGCGAGAATTCCATGCGATCGTAGCCGGCGATCGATTCCGGCGCGATGTTCGCGCGCGCGAGCAAGGCGTCGAGCAGGATGCGCGTCCCGGCGTCGGGCTGGCGGTTGACGTACCGAGCCCGCGTCCGCGCGACGTCCGCAAGCGACGCGATGCCCAGCGGATTGCCGCGCGCGACGATCAAGCCTTGCTCGCGCTCGGCGAGCCGCACGAGTGCGACGGGTTCGCGCGGTCCGTACCGGCGCACGGCGACGTCGTTGTACGTCGACGTCGCGGGGTCGAGCACGTGCGTCCCGGCGAGGTGCGCCGAACGCTCGCGCAGCGCGACGAGTCCGGCGATGCTGCCGACGTGCGCCGACACCAGCTCGACGTCCATCGCTGCGAGGTGCCCGGCGAGGAGGTCGAGCGCGACGTCATGGCTGCCGACGGCGAGCAGCGTGCGCTCGATCTGCGCGAGCGGACGCAGCG
>JAXDMA010000043.1:0-9922 GCA_034666305.1 Vulcanimicrobiota bacterium | reverse complement strand
GCGCCGATCAAGTTCGTCGGCGTCGGCGAAAAAATCAACGCGCTCGAGCAATTCCATCCGGACCGGCTCGCGTCGCGCATCCTCGGCATGGGCGACGTGCTCACGCTCATCGAGAAGACGCAGTCCGTCTACTCCGAGCAGCAGGCCGAAGACCTCGCCGCCAAGCTGCGCAAGTCGCAGTTCACGCTGGACGACTTTCTCGCGCAGCTGCGGCAAGTGCGCAAGATGGGCTCGATGACGGACATCATGAAGATGATCCCCGGCTTGTCCAAGGCGCTGCCCAAAGACATCACGGTCGACGAAAAAGACGTCTCGAAGATCGAGGCGATCATTTGCTCGATGACGCGGCGCGAGCGCGAGCGGCCGGAGATTCTCAACGGGTCGCGGCGCAAGCGGATTGCAATGGGCAGCGGATCGCAGGTCGCCGACGTCAACCGGCTCGTCAAACAGTTCGATTCCGCCCGGCAGATGATGAAGCAGTTCGGCGGGATGAAGAAGGGGCGGTTTCCGAAACTTCCGGCCGGGATTGGTGGGGGGCGGTGATGGCGACGGTCGTCATTCCGTCGTCGGGGACGTATTGTGGTTCGCTTCGTGCGAACCACAACATTCGGTTGCTCCGTCGCTCCCGCCACCCTGGCTCCGCTCCTCCGCAAACGCCCCGCCGCCGGAACGACGACCGTCGCCATCACGGCACGATTTACCACTCCCTTCTATGACGTTTTCTCCTCCAACCGCCCGCTGAGAAGTTTGCGGGATTTTCTAGAAAGTCAGTATGGTTAAGATCAGATTGCGGCGCATGGGCGCCAAGAAACAGCCCACCTATCGTTTCGTTGTCGCGGACTCCAAGTCGCCGCGCGATGGGCGCTTCATTGAGATTCTTGGGCATTATAATCCGCGCACGGAGCCCAAGACGTTGGTCGTCGATCAGGAGAAGGCCAAGCAGTGGCTCGAGAAGGGCGCACAGCCGTCCGATCCCGTTCGGCGTTTGTTCGCGGAGCTCGGCCTTGTGGAGCGTGGGTTCATCTCTGAGACCAAACGCGCGCCCAAGGCGAAGAAGAGCTAGGACGATTATGATCAAGCGTCTGTTCTCGGGCGATTTCCCTTGGCACGATGCCCGAGAACGGTGCCTTGCTCCGAGGCGCCCTAGTATCGTGCGCGCACGGAGCGGGCGCGGGCTATGAGCGCATTCGACGACGAGTTCGGTCTTTTCGGCGACGACGACAAGCCGGCGGACGAAGAGCGCACGTCCACGCTCGGCGCGCGGCGCATCGCCTCGGACGAGGCGGCGCACGACGACATCGAGCCCGAGGACGAACGGCCGCGGCGCGGGCCGCGCAGCGACCGGCGCGACCGGACCACGGGTGGTACCGGTGCGGCGACCGGCGACGGTGAGCGCCGGCCGCGGCGCGAGTACGGCGGCGATCGCGGGGCGCGCAAGACGGAAGATCCCGCCGTTGCGCAGCAGCGGGCGCTGGATCTGCTCGGGTTCTTGGCGCGCAAGCTGGTTTCTCGGCCGGAGAACGTGCTCGTCGAAGAAGTCGAGACCGAAAAGGGTCCGGTCGTGGAGCTCGTGGTCGAGCACGAAGATCTCGGCAAAGTCATCGGTCGCAGCGGACGCGTCGCGCAGGCGCTGCGCACGCTCGTGCGCGCGAGCGCCGAAGGGCGAATCAGCATCGACATCATCTCGTTCGAGGACGAAGTGGTCGAGGGCGCAGCCGAAGCCGGAGCCGACCCTTCGACAAGCTCAGGACAGGCTGAAGACGGCCACGAGTGAAGCGAACGCCGGCCGCGTGGCCGGCGTTTTCGGGTTGCGCGGCGAGCTGAAGATCGCGCCGAGCCGAATCGGCGACGACGCGCTCGCGGCGGGTCTGAAACTTCGCGCGACGCTCGCGGACGGGAGCGTGCGCGCGTTACGCGTGCGTGCGTTGCGGCGGCATCAAGGCCGGCCGCTCGTCGCGTTCGACGGCGTCGACGATGCGACGGCCGCGCAAGTGCTCGTGGGTGCGACGCTCGCGATCGAACGCGCGGACGTTGCGCTCGACGACGGTGAGTATTTCGACGACGATCTCGTGGGGTGCGAGCTCGTCGATGCGGGTGGTGGCGTGCTCGCGCAGGTCGTTGCCGTGGAGCATTATCCGGCGCAGGACGTGTTGCTGGTCGCGCTGCCGCATGGCGCCGGGCGCGCGATGGTGCCGATGGTGCGCGCCTTCGTGAAAAGCATCGACGTGATCGCGCGGCGGATCAGCGTCGAGCTGCCGCCGGGTTTGCTGGATTCGCGGGAGGCGGACGAGGCCTAGCGGCGTCGAGGCTTCGGCGGGTTCAGGTACGCGCCGATCGCGCCGTCCGCCGCGCGCTCCGTCGCGTATTGGAGCCCTTGCGGGCCCGTTGCGTCGCCACCGTGGATTTGGTGCCAGAGCGTTCTGCCGCTGCAATCGCTCGCGGTGAGCTCGAACTTCGCGTTGCCGCCGCCGCTCGGGCCGTCCGGCGTAACCGTCAGCACGCCGGCCAACACCGCATGCGGGCGGCTGACGCACGCCTGGGCGGCCGACGTGGCGCGTTCGGCGTGGGCGCGTTCGGCGACGCGCGTTTCGGCGAGCTCGCGCAGCGCTGCGTCGGCCGTGCCGCCCACCGGCAGCACGGCGTAGGTCTCTACCGCGGCTGCCGCTGCGGCTGCGGCCGGACGCGGCGTGGGCGTCGCTGCCGGCCGCTGCGGCGCGGCCGCGGCGGGCTTCGGGACGTTGACGACCGCCGCGGCGGGCGCGGCCGGGGCGGCGACGATCGGGCGGGCCGTCGGGGCCGGCGTCGGCTTCGGGGTCGCGGCGGTTTTCTTTTTACGGCTGAAGATGTTGCCGAGGTTCGCCTTGGGCCCGTTGCTCGCGGCCGGCGTCGGGGACGTTGCCGGCGGCGGCGTTCCGATGGCCGCGTAGGCCCGGTTCGAGTGCCGGGACACGAACGCCGCGAGGTCGTCGCCTTGGCCCGCGGCCTCGTTATAGTTGTTGATCTGCGTGCTTTGGCTGAACACGACGATGCCCGTCGTCGTGCTGACTACCTGCTCGACGATCGAGACGCCCTGGCCGAGCGGCGACATGAAGCCCGACACGTAATAATCGGCGCGGTTCGCGCGCGCCACGCTGAGGTAGTCCTTGCGATCGGTCCCCGGCGGCGGCGGGGTGACCGTCACCAGGCCGGTGTTCGCCATCGACGTCGCGATGAGCGTCGCCAGCGTGGAGCTGGCCTCGCGGTTGATGCTGCTGCCGGTCGAGGTGAACGGGAACACGATCACGTTCGGCTTGGTGATCGACGACGGCGGCGGTGTGGCCGCCAGCATCGGGAGTGCCATGAACGTGGTGATCAGGACGGCGAAGAGACGGCGCACGAGGCGGCGTTCGGCCGCCGCCGGGGCGATCCCTTACGAGGCGAGCGGGAGCTGGGCGCTCTCGCCTTCCTTGTGCCACGCGGCCGTGACGTGCGCGCCGAACAGGAACACGACGCCGATCAGGTCGAGCCACAGCAGCAGCACGAACAGCGCCGACAGCGCGCCGTAGATCTGGAATGCGTTCGCGGCGTAGGTGGTGTACACGGCGAACGCGATCTGCGCGATCGAGTAGCCGACCGCGCACGTCAGCGCACCCGGGACGACGCAACGCCAGCCGGTGCGCCGGTTCGGAAGATATGCGTACATGAACGACGACACCACGAAGACGAGGCCCGCCGAACCCGCGTACGACGCGATCTGCGGCGCCCAGCGCAGGTAATCGAGGTTGGTGAACTGCACGATCAGCGTGATGACCACGGGGAGGACGGTCGCAACGATGAGGACGATGCCCGCTGCGGGCACCAGCACCAGCGCGATGATGATGTCCCACACGATGTGCCGGTAATGCGTGATTCCCAACGACCGGTTCAGCGCGTACGTGAGTGCTTGGAACAGGTTCTTGCCCGACCAGATCAGCCCGACCAGGCCGATGATGCCGCTGAGCCCGCGGTACCGCACGACGGCTGCGAGGTTGTTCGAGAGCAGGTCGCCCAGCGCGGGGACGTAGATGCCGATCGCGGCGTTCGCGCGCGCCATGCCGACGTCGGTGCCGTAGATGAACGCGAGCATCGCGACGGCGACGAGCGACAGCGGAACCAGCGCGAACAATGCGGTGAACGCGATCGCCTGCGACATGAACGCGGAGCCTTCGGCGGAGAAGCGCAGCGCCGCGGCGCGGAAGACACGAATCAGCCTTGACACCTGGTGCTCACCTCCTTCCCGCGCTCGCGGCGCTCGTCACCGTCGTCGTGAACGGCTCGTTCGTTCCCAGCAATCCTCCGGCCGCGCTGAGAGACGCGCGGGTCGCGGGCACGCTGTCGCTCGTGGCGCGTTTCGCCGAGCGTGTCGACGTCGCCGCCGACGGCGCGGTGACGGCGCGGCGCGGCGAACGCGTCTGCGTCGCGCGGCCGCTTGAGGGGAGCGATCCCGTGCTCGTCGCGATTGCACCGCTCGCGCGGTGTCTGGGCGGCAACGTTGCGTGGGACAACCGCACGAAGACGCTGCAGCTCGCGTTCGACGGGCCCGTCGAGGTGCGGACGCTTGCGCCGTACGATCCCAACGCTCCACGCGCGGTACCCACAAGGGTGTTCACGCCCGAGCCCGCGCCGCCGACGCCGCGCGTGATCGCGACCGGCTCGCCGCGGCCGCGGCGCACCGCGATCCCGGTGACGCCGTCATGGCCGCTCACACCGCCTCCGGTGCCGACGCCTACAGTCCCGCGTCCGTGATGGCCTTGACCCAGCGCTGCGTGTCCGGATCGTCCCACCAGTTCGCGATGCGCGCTTCGAGCACGGGGATACCGCGCAGGATGTTCGCGTGGCGTTGGACGGTCGCCGGGTCGGGCTCGGCCGCGTGCAGCTCCGACTGCAGCGCGTCGACGGATTCGGTCGCTTGCGGGTCGTCGGCGGCGGCCGTGCGGAACTCGTCGTAGGGCGGGTGCGGGGTGTCGGGGCGACCGCTATCGTTCATGGGGTCGCTTTCGGCAGACGGCGTGCCTGTACCAGCAGCGCGTCGAGCGCCGCCGACTGCGCCGAGAGGATGGTGCGCTGGACCGCGGTCGGCGTTCCGTCGCCGTTCTCGACCGAGCCGAGCGTGCGGGCCAACTGTCCGTTGATGCGTTCAAGCTTCGCCGCCAGCTTGGGATCGCGATTACGCACGCGCTCGGCCGCGTCGTACGCGGCGTCGATTTGCGCAACGATCGAGGTTGCAATGGCCCACTGCGCGCCGAGGTCGCGCGCACGGACCTCGACCCGCGGGTCCTGGTGCACGACGAGGAGGCGCCGCTGCTTGACGCCATCGGCTTCGAGCGTCACGGCGTACGTTTCGGGCGGTACCGTCGGACCTTCGGGTTCGAGCGGCGTATCGTGCGGTATCGCCGCGATCGTCGGTCCCGCGCCGAACGTGCGCGGGGGCGGGCCCCGAAGATTCCAGATGAAGCGGTGCGCGCCCGCCGTCGTTTGGGGTCGAGCCGGCGGCTCGATCCACCACGCGGGCACGTCCAGTGCGTCGAGGTCGGCGTTGGGTGGTGCATCGTCGCTCGCGAAGCTGCGGATGATGCGGCCCAAGCCGTAGGTAATGGTGATCGTTACGCGCGTTGCGGCTTGCGGGAGGACGTAGTCGAGCACCGCGCCGTGCGGCGGGTTGGCGAAGAACGGCTCGTCGGGCGGCAGCGGCGTGTCGGTGTTCGTGTTGCGCGGTACGCGCCAAGCGGGGGCCGGAACGAACAGCGCGGGGCGCGCGGCTGCGAGCGTTTCGACTTGGCGCAGCGGCGTGACGTCGTCGAGGATCCAAAACCCGCGGCCGTGCGTGCCGATCACGAGGTCGTCGCCGTGCACCACGAGATCGCGCACGGACGTCGCCGGCAGGTTCAGCCGTAGCGACGACCACGATCCGCCGTCGTCGAACGACACCCACACGCCGCGCTCGGTCCCGGCGTAGAGCAACCCGCGGCGCTGCGGGTCGGCGCGCACGACGTTGGTGGGTGCCGCGTCGATGCCGCGATCGATCTCGGTCCACGTCTTGCCGCCGTCGTGCGTGCGGAAGAGCTGCGGGCGCTGCTCGTCGAGCCGGAAGCGGTTCACCGCGACGTACGCGCTCGCCGTATCGAACGGCGACGCGTCGATGATCGAGATCTTCGCCCACGGTCCGACGCCGGGCGGCGTGACGCCGCGCCAGTGTTTGCCGCCGTCGGCGGTGTGCCACACGAGGCCGTCGTCGGTGCCGGCCCAGAGCACGTTGCGATCGCGCGGCGAAAGGCCGAGCGCGTACACGACGCCGCGGTGCGGTCGCTTCGCGTACGCGGTGTCCGCGAACACGCCCGCGTTCGGCGGCGTTCGCGGATTCGCGCGCGTGAGGTCGGGGCTGATCACGCGCCAGTGCGCGCCGTAGTCGGTCGACGTGAACACCACGTTGCCGGCGAGGAAGAGTGCGTGCGGATCAGCGGGCGAGAACGCCAGCGGCGCGGTCCGGCGGAAACGGTACTGCGGGTTGCCGCGCCACGAAATCACCGGGCCGACGTCGCGCTGCTGCCCGGTGCGCTCGTCGTAGCGCGACACTTTGCCGCCGTAAATGATGCCCGGGTGGAGCGGATCCGGCGCGACGTAGCCGTATTCTTCGACGCCCGCGGGATGCCAGTCGCGAAACGTGATCGCGCCGTCGTTGCCGCGCGACAGCACGCCGGCGCTGCCGCTCTCCTGCTGCCCGCCGTACACGCGGTACGGAAAACGGTCGTCGGTGATCACGTGATAGAACTGCGCCGTCGGCTGGTTGTACCACGAGCTCCACGTCGCGCCGCCGTTGACGCTGATGACGGCGCCTTGGTCGCTGCCGAGCAGGATCGTGCGCGGATCGTCCGGCGCGATCCAGATGCTTTGATAGTCGTCGCCGCCCGGCGCGCCGCGCAGCGGCACGAACGTCTTGCCCGCGTCGGTGGACTTGTACGTGGTCGTGTTCGTTTCGTACACGGTGTCGCGCTCGCGCGGATCGACGGCGAGCGTCACGAGATCCTCGCCGCGCTCGGTGATGCGATCGGTTCCGTTGACGAGAGCCCACGTCGCGCCCGCGTCGTCGGAGCGGTACACCCCCGCCTTGTCGTTCGCGGTCGCGAATGCATACACGCGCTTGGCGTCGCTGGGCGCGACGGCGACCACGATTCGGCTGAGGCCTTGCGCGGCGCCCGGCAATCCCGTCTCGATCCGCTTCCAGGTGGTGCCGCCGTCGGTCGATTTGTAGAGTCCGCTCGTGCCTTTACCGCCGAACGAGCCGCCGTCGGTGGTTTCCCACGGTGCCTGCCGCGCGGCCCACAGCGTTGCGTAAAGCGTGCGCGCATCGGATGGATCGAGCGTGAGGTCGAACGCGCCGCTGTTTTCATCGACGTAGAGCACACGTTCGAACGTCGCGCCGCCGTCGGTGGAGCGGTAGATGCCGCGCTCGGTGTTCGGTCCGTACGGGTGCCCGAGCACCGCGACGTAGAGGCGGTTGGGATCGCGCGGATCGACGACGATCTTCGGAATCTGCTGGCCGTCGCGCAGTCCGAGGTGCGTCCAATGCGCGCCCGCGTCCGTCGATTTGTAGATGCCGTCGCCCACGGCAAGGTCGGGTCGCTGGCGCCCTTCGCCGCTGCCCGCGTAGATCGTATCGGGCGCCGACGGCGCCACCGCGAGCGCACCGATCGATGCGGTGGGCTGATCGTCGAAGATAGGCGTCCAGATGCGCCCGGAGTCCGTCGTCTTGAAGATGCCGCCGTTGACGGCCGCGATGTAGAACTCGTGCGGCCGGCCCGGCACGCCGCTGATTGCGATCGTGCGGCCCCCGCGGGCGGGACCGATCGCCCGCCAGTGCAGCACGTTGCGCAGCGCCGCTCCCGCGTCGGAAGGCGGCGTGGCCGACGCCGGAAGCGCGGAGCACGAGAACACGAGCGCGAGCAAAAGCGCGAGACGAGAACGCAGCATGACGGCGGCTTCCGCGCTCGCGTCGCGCGACGCCTGCCCGCGACGGCTGCGTTACGCGCCGGGCGGGTGCAAGATGTCGCGAGCTTCCTCACGCAGGCCGCCGTAGGCGTCCCACGTCTCGACGACCAGGAACGCTGCGCCGGCCGCGATCGCGAAGGTACCGACGGTGGCAACGAAGAGTCCGACCATGGTGATGACGGGCGCGATCTCGCCGCGCACGATGGCGGCGACACCGCCGCCCAATAACTCCGAAAACGTTCCGATCGCGAACGACGCGACCGCAACGTAGAACGACGTGAGCGCCCGGTTGAGCGCGAGCGCACGGCGCGTCACGCGCTCCAGCGCCCGCGCGCGCTCCGGCGCCTCGGGCGAATCCTCCAGCTTGCGCGCGCGATCGACCGCGCGGGCGAACCTGTTCGACGTGGACAGCACGAGCACGCTCGACGCGTTGGTGAGGAGCGCCGGTGCCGCGATGAACGTCAAGAGCTGAAAGGCGTTCTGCGTGTCGAGGGCCATCGTTGGCCGTTTACCCCTTTTGGCGCACCAGGTCGCGGGCGAGCACGAGCTGGATGCCCTCGCGTTCGAGTTCCGGGATCAGCGTGCGCACGGCGATCAGCGTCGACGGGCGCGGGTGGCCGATCGCGATGGCGCTGCCGTTTGATTTTGCGATGCCGGCGGCGCGGCGGAGCTGCGCTTCGGTCGCGTCGACGTCGGCGACGTTGTCGAGGAACACGTCGCGGCCTGCGGTCGCGATGCCGGCCGCGCTTGCATCGCGTTCGGCGACCGATGCGCTGCCCGTCCGTGAGTCGATGAAGAAGAGCCGGCGTTCCGCGAGCACGCTCGCGACGGCGCGCATGACGCGGTCGTCCGCGGTCGCGCGGCTGCCTTCGTGATTGTTCACGCCTGTCGCAAGCGGCACCGATGCGAGGTCGTCGCGGACTTGCGCGGTGATGGCGTCGTCGCTCATCGCGACCGTGATACGGCCCGGTCCGGGATCGGCGCCGGACAGCGGTTCCATCGGCAGGTGCAGCATCACGCCTTTGCCTGCCGCGTCGGCATCGTGCGCGATCTGCGTGCCGTAGCGTACGTGCGGCAGCACGGAGAGCGTGAGCGCGGCGGGCAGCGCGATGAAACCGTGCTCGGTATCGGGCCATTGGCCGCAGTCGTCGATGATGATCGCGAGCCGCGGGGCGCCGGTGCGCGGCGTAGCACTCGCGTTCGGCGCGGGCGCGGATGCGGGCGTGGTCGCTTCGGGCGCTTCGCTCGGCTCGGCGAGCGGCGGCGACGCCTCGGGCGCCGTGGCGGGCAGTTGGCCCGCGACATGCGATGTCGCGCCGTGCCGCGGGCGCGAGCGCGTGTCACCACGCACGATCAAGGCGATCGCGATGACGACGACCGCCGACGCAAGCAGCAGCGCGACGATCGGAGATCTCGAACGGCGCGAACGGCGGCGTGCACGACGGCGCTTCATCACCGGCGTACTTCGACGCGCTAGCGCGCGATCTTCGTGTCGGTCTAGAGGACGTGCGGCGTGATGAAGAAGACGACCTCGTCCTTGTTGTGTGATGTCTGACGGTTGCGGAAGAAACCGCCCAGCACCGGCAGGTCGCCCAAGATCGGGAATTTCGTGACCGTCTCGGAGTCGACGTCCTGGAAGAGGCCGCCGAGCACGATGGTCTCCCCGTCGCGCACGCGCAAGGTTGCGTCGACCTTGCGGTTCGCGACGATCGGGAAGTTGTTGTTGAAGCCGATGATCTGCGAGCAGAAGGCCGGACCTGCTACAGGCTCAGACCTCGCTCGCGCGCCGTCTCCGTTGCGGTGCGCGATCCTCGACGTGGCGCAGCGTCAGCTTGCCGTTGCGCTCCGCGCACAGCCCGCCGAACAGGACTGCGACGCCGCGCGCGATGGCGCGCTGATCGGCCTCGGTCGCGTTCTC
>JAXDMA010000042.1:0-4812 GCA_034666305.1 Vulcanimicrobiota bacterium | reverse complement strand
TCGGGCGCGGCCCGATCGTGACGGGCTGGTACACGCTCGTGTTTCCGGCGCTGGTCCTGAATTATTTCGGGCAGGGCGCGAACCTGCTCGCCGATCCGCGCAGCATCGCGAACCCGTTCTACTCGCTTGCACCGTCGTGGGCGCTGATCCCGATGGTGATCCTCGCGACGATGGCGACGGTCATCGCGTCGCAAGCGCTCATCTCGGGCACGTTCACGCTGATCGAGCAGGCCATCGCGCTCAACCTCGCGCCGCGCGTGCTCGTGCAGCACACGTCGCACCGGTACAAGGGCCAGGTGTTCGTGCCGTCGATCAACCGCTGGCTCGGGATCGGCTGCGCCATCCTCGTGATCGGTTTCCAATCCAGCAACGCGCTCGCCGCCGCGTACGGCGTCGCGATCGGCTTCACGATGCTGTGCACGTCGCTCACGTACTTCGTCGTGATCACGAAAGTGCTGCACTGGAATCGCAACCTCTCGATCGCGCTCGTCACCGGCTTCGTCATCGTCGACGGCAGCCTCGTGCTCGCGTCGCTGCCGAAGGTGCTGCACGGCGGTTGGATCCCGCTAGCGATCGGCGCGACGCTCGTGTTGATGAGTTTAACGTGGCTCGAAGGGCGCCGGTCGCTCACCAAGGCGCTCGCCGAGCAGCAGATTCCGATCGAGACCGTCCTGGAGAAGCTGCCGGCGGGGATGGGCGAGCACGGCACGATGGTATTCCTCACGCCGGACCCGCGCGGCGTGCCGTTCTTGGCGCGCCATCGCTGGATTCGCGACCGCGCCCAAGAAGAACGGCTCGTCGTCCTCAACATCGCGCGCGCCCCGACGCCGTATCTGCTCACCGATTTCGATCGCGTGACCGTCGAGCGCATGTCGCTGCGGCTCGTGCGGGTGATCGCCCGTTTCGGTTACATGGAGGCGCCGGAGATCGGACCGATCCTGCGATCGTGCGAAGCGTTCGGCTTGAGCTTGGACCGCGACGACACGTCGTTCTTCTATGCCAACCCCAAAATCGAACCGGCGCCCACCGGCGGCATGCCGGGCTGGCGGCGCGAGCTCTTCGCCGCGCTGCAGCGCAACGCTCGACCGCTCCCCGACGACTTGCACATTCGTGCGGAGCGGCGCGTGGAGCTGGGCGTCACGGTCCTCATGTGAGCGGATCGCGCGGCTGAACGGGTAGGCTTCGGAGGATGGACGCCGACCCCAACGCCCGCACAAGGTCCTCGGCACCCGGGCCGCTGCATGAAGCGCGGCTGGGACCGCTCGCGCTCGCGGCGCTGGGCGTGGTGTTCGGCGACATCGGCACCAGCCCGCTGTATGCGTTCAAGCAGTGTTTCTCGGCTGGTCGCGGCTTCACGCCGACGCCCGAACACGTGCTGGGCATCCTGTCGCTGATCACGTGGGCGCTCATTCTCGTCGTGTGCGTGAAGTACGCATCCGTGGTGCTGCGCGCCGACAACGGCGGCGAGGGCGGAACGCTCGCGCTGCTCGCGCAACTGCGTCCCACCAGCCGGGTCGGCATCCCGGCGCCGCTCACCGTCGTGACCTACATGCTGCTGTTCGCCGCCGGGATGGTGTTCGGTGACGGCGTCATTACGCCGGCGATCTCGGTGCTTTCGGCCGTCGAGGGAATCGGCGTCGCCGCGCCGGCCGCGGAGCGGTTCATCGTTCCGATCACCGCCGGCATCCTCATCGCGTTGTTCCTCGTGCAATCGCGCGGCGCCGGAAAGATCGGCGCCGTGTTCGGGCCGGTGATGGTGCTCTGGTTCGGCGCGCTCGCGATCGCGGGCGCCTTCGGCATCGCGCACGATCCGCGCGTGCTCGCCGCGTTCAACCCGTGGTACGCGCTCGCGTTCATCGCGCACAACCGTCTCGCCGCGATCCTCGTGCTCGGCGCCGTGGTGCTGTGCGTGACCGGCGTGGAAGCGATGTTCGCGGACCTCGCACACTTCGGCCGCCGCGCGATCTGGCTCGCGTGGTATGCCGGCGTTTTTCCCGCGCTGCTGCTCAACTACTACGGCCAAGGCGCGCTGACGCTGATCGACCCGAGCGCGCTCAAGAGCCCGTTTTACTTGCTGTTCCCCGCGTGGGCGCTGATGCCGATGATCGTGCTCGCCACCGTCGCGACGGTGATCGCTTCGCAGGCGCTGATCACGGGCGCCTTCTCGCTGACGCAGCAAGCGGTGCAGCTCGGCTATCTCCCGCGCCTGACGGTGGTGCACACGTCGCGCAAGGTCGAGGGCCAGATCTACATGCCGTTCGTGAACGTGATGCTCGCCGTCGCGTGCCTCGCGCTCGTCGTCGTGTTCCGCAGCTCCGACAAGCTGGGCGCCGCGTACGGGCTCGCGGTCACGATCACGATGCTGGCGGACTCGCTGGTGATCGGCGTGCTGCTGCGGCGGCGGTTCCAGTGGCGCATGGCCTTCGTCGTTCCGCTGGTGACGCTGTTCCTGATCGTCGACGGCGCGTTCCTGATCGGGAACTTGCCGAAGCTGCCGCAGGGCGGTTACATCCCCGTCGCGATCGCGCTGGTGATCTTCACGCTGTTCACCACCTGGGTCGGCGGCCGCCGGCGGCTCGCGATGGCGCTCGCGGCGCTGTCGACGCCGGTCGAAGAGTTCGTGCGCAAGGTCAAGGGTGAACCGGCATCGACGAGCGACGGCACCGCGATCTTCTTGACCCCACATCCCGAGGGCATCCCGTTCATCCTGCGGCATCACTGGCTGCACAAGAGCGTGCTGCGCGAGGAAGTCGTGTTGCTGACGATCGTCAACCACCGGCGTCCGTACGTCGATCCGGCGCATCGCGTCACGATCGAGCAGATCGTCCCGCGCCTGACGCGCGTGACTGCGAATTACGGATTCATGGAGGAAGCGAACGTCAACGAGATCCTGTCGCGCTGCCGCCCGCAGATTCCGAAAGAGATCGAATTGGAAGACGCGGATTACTTCCTCGCGCGTCCGCGCATCGTGCCGCGCAACGAACCCGGCCACGGCTTCCCGAAATGGCGGCGCTGGCTGCTCAGCTACATGATGCGCAACGCAAACCCGCTCACCGACTCGCTAGGCATCCCGCCGGACCGCATCATAGAATTCGGCGTCGAATTAAAAGTATGACGGCGGTTGATCTCGTCCTCGATGCGCGTGCGTCCAACGGCGAGTGCCCCACGTGGTCGGCTGCCGAGGGCGTGTTGTATTGGTGCGATACGTTCGCCGGAAAGCTGCACCGCTTCGATCCGCGCAGCGGCGTGGACGACGAGTGGACGATGCCGGCGTGGACCGGATCGTTCGCGCTCGGTTCGGGGGATCGCATGCTGGTGGCGCTGCGCACCGGGCTCTTCCGGTTCGACCGGCAGACCGCGCGTTTGGACGCGTTCGCGCCCGCGCCGTTCGACGCGCATCGCTTTTTCTGGAACGACGGCAAGACCGATCCGCGCGGGCGCTTCTGGGTGGGACCCGCATGGGCGCCGCTCGATGCGCGCGGCGACGGACCCAAAGGCGCGCCGCTGTATCGCATCGAGCCCAACGGCGAGCAGATCGTAAAATCACCGACCGTGCGCATCTCGAACGGGCTCGCGTGGAGCGCGGACGAGCGCACGATGTACCACGCCGACACGCTGGCGCAGGAAGTGTGGGCGTACGACGTGCTCGACCTCGACCGCGGCATCATCGGCGAACGGCGGACGTTCGCGCGCGTCGAGACGCCGCGCGGCGGACCCGACGGCGCGGCGACGGACACCGACGGCTGCTATTGGAGCGCGGTCTACGGCGCGGGAAAGGTGGTGCGCTTCACGCCCGACGGCCGCGTCGAGCGCGAGGTGTCGCTGCCGGTGCCCAACGTCACGATGATCGCGTTCGGCGGCGCGGACTTGCGCACGGCGTACGTCACGTCGTCGGCCAAAGCGTTCGGCACCGAACGCCGCAGCCAAGAACCGATGTGGGGCGGCGTGTTCGCGTTCGAAGCACCGGCGCCGGGCGTACCGGTGCCGTTGCTCGACGACGCGTACTTCAGCTAGATCCCGCGAGCAAGTCCGCGACGGGGACCGCGATCATGTTCACCACGTCGGCGTCGTCGATGCCGATCTCGAGCGCTTCGGGATGGTCTTCGCTTCCGGTGTGCAAGCTGAGCTCGAGCCGCGGCCATTTCGCATCGTGAAACGTCAGCGTCGCCCACGATCCGCCGCGCTCCCAGGTCGCGCTCTGCGGTGTTGCGTCGTTGCGCTTGATCTCACCGGCAGCATCCGGTTTGATCTCGCGGATGCGCCGGTCGACCTCGGCGACCCGGTTGGCGAACGTCTTCGGCTCCATGCGCGGGGCGTAACACCTCGGGCGCGGCGTTTCCTGGTGGCTCGAAGGTTCGGCGCGTCCGTTCGACCGAACGTCGTGCCGGTGGAGCGGTTCGGCTCGTGATCGTCACCGTCTCGCGCGCATACGGCGCCTCGGCCCTCGCGGTGTCGCGCGCCGTTGCCGAGGAGCTCGGGTACCGGCTGGTCGATGAACAGCTCCCGGTGGTGGCGGCATGGCGGCTCGGGACGTCGGCCGATGTCGTGCAGACCGCGACCGAACGGCCGCGCGGATTCGGCGAGCGTGTGTTGGAGCAGCTCGGCGGGGGCGTGCCCGAGGCGGCGCAGCCGCCGGCGACCGACGACTCGCCCGCCGAGATGCGCCGCGCGATCGAGGAGGCCGTGCGCGAGGAGGCGGCTGCGGGCAATGCGGTGATCGTGGGCCGGATGGGCGGCACGATCTTGGGCGGTTGTCCCGGCGTGCTGCGCGTGTTCGTGAAAGCCCCGCTCGAGTGGCGCGCGGCGCACGTC
>JAXDMA010000041.1:0-4959 GCA_034666305.1 Vulcanimicrobiota bacterium | reverse complement strand
TTCTCGCGGCCCTTACGGACCAGCTGGGAGATCGTCGGCACTCAGTACTCCGGAACGCACACGAAAGCGGCCGAACCACGGCGGTCCGGCCGGAACCTCCGAAGCATACCATTTAGCGGGGAGAGCGTCAACGCGACGGGAGTCGCTTGTAAGCGCCGGCGAGGCGCCGCTCGTAAGCGTCCTAAGCGGGCGATTCGATCCGGTACTGAATCGGTTTGAAGCGACCGTTGCATGATTGTTCCGCCGAGCAGGCGGTCAGGCCCACGATGAGGCGCTCCTCGGCGCGCACGGTAAAAACGTCGCCCGCGCGCGAGCGCGGCGGCCGCACCGTGAGCCGTCCGTCCGAACCGACGTCGACACGCATGAACACGTTGAAGGCAATCGGGATCTGGTCGGGCTCGATCCCCAGCGGCGCCAGCGCCGCCGCGAGGTTGCCGAAGCAGCCGGGCACGTCGTCGTGGTCGCCGCCGTAGCACAGGCGCCAGGTATCGCGGCTGCAAGGCGCCAGGAGAAAATCATGCGTCCCGCAGTCGTCGCGAACGATGGCGAGGAGCGGCCGAGAACGATTCGACCACAACCGGTTCCCGGCGGTCAGCGCGATCGTCCCTTCGTAATCGAACGTGCGGCCGTTCGAGAGGTGCTCCCGCGGGTCGTCCGCCGCGAAGACCACGAGGTCGGCAACCTGCTCGCCCTGCGGATCGACGATCGCGAGCGTCGCCCCGCGTTCCACGACGAACGCGGTGCCGCTGCGCGGCGGGATCTCGATCAGTGCGCTGGCCACATCATGGGCGCGGCCGGAACGGGCAGGTCCAATCGGGCTCCGTCGGGCGGCCGGAGTACTGGCGCGCCTCGGAGTGATGGCCGTAGTCGGCCAAGTTCGGGTTGATGCGGCCGTCCAGCCGCAGCTCACGGTCGCGGATACGGCTCTGCAGCGGCTCGAAACGGCCGTCGGCCCGCAGGTTCTCGAACTGCTCGTGCGCGTTGAACACGAGCGTCGGCCAGGCGAAGCGGCGTGCGCGCCGCGACGCGCCCGGATGCATGCCGACCACGAAGAACGCGTCACGTGCCACGCTGAACGAGAACTTCGGGCTTTCGGGATCGTCGCTCACGCGCGGGTCCCACGGGTGGTAGCGCGCGTCGAGGTCGTGCAGGCGCTGCAGCTGCGACCACAGCCGGCGCTCGAACGCGAGCTCGTCGCCGAGATCGCGCTCGCGGAAGACGGCGACGAACGTGGTGAAGTCGCTCTCGAATCCTTGCCGTTCGGCGGCGAACGCGTAGAGGTCGCGGCCCAGGCCGTTGGTCACCGCGGCGTCGTCGAGCCGGTCGTAGACGCCGAAGCGGTAGGTCTCTCGCCGCAGCGCCGACTTGGCGCCCAGGCACGAGAAGGCGTCGTCCAGGCAAAACGAACGGAACGCGTCGTGCGCCACGCGGGCGAACGGGCTGACCGGCCTATCGTCGAGCAGGCGAATCAGGTCGCCTTCGTGCCGGCCGTGATACGCAGAGTGCGCGCGAGCCATGCCGCTCGCGAACGGATTCAGGAGCGCAGCGTCGATGGACGCCGGGGCGGTCGCTCGCTGGATCATGCCACGTCCTCCGCTGCGATCCGGCGCCGCAGCGCCCGCTCGGGATTTGCGGCCACCCGCAGCGTGCCGTGCGAGTACCGCACGCCGCCGCGACCGAGCCGCAGCGCCAGCGCGCACCACGACGTTACCGCGCGTTCCAGCACCCAGAGCGGGGCAAGCACCGCGGTGCGTGCCGGAAAGACGCGGCGCGCCCCGGCTCGGGCGCGACCTGCTTCCGCAACCGCGATCGCGGCGACGGTGAAGCCGGCTAGGGCGCGCCCGCCGAAACGCCACGTCGCCAGCCCGAGCGCCGGCGCCAAGGCGAGCTGCGCCGCCAATCGGCCGGGTCGAGCGAACTCGTCGTACGCCTGGCGCACCCGCTGCGCGAAATAATGGCTTGCGGCCGGCGGGCGGCGCGCGACAAACAGGTCGTACGCCACGAGCTCGCGCGCACCGGCCGCTCGCAGGGTGCGGACCAGCTCGAGGTTCTCGAACAACACCGACCCGTCGTAGCCCCCGGCGCGGGCGTACGCGTCCATGCGGATGCCGAGCGTCCCGGGCCAGTCGCCGCCCGTTGCGCGAGCGATCAGCGTGCGCCCGCCGTCGAGCACGGCGTGCCACGGCGCAGGGCTGAACACATTCTGCGGCCGGACCACGCCGGCATCGTCCAGCAGCGTGACGATCCGCCGCAGCGCGAACGGGTCGTACCGCACGTCGTCATCGGCGATCACGGCCTTCGCGGTCCGTACGCGGCGCAGCCCCGTGACGACGCCTGCGACCTTGCCGTTGAGGTCGCCACGGCGGTCCGCGTCGACGGGTACGTGCACCACGGCGGGCGGCCAGCTCGCCGCGTGGTGCGCGAAGACGCCGGCCGGCGAACCGTCCACGACGATGACGGGCACGAGTCTGACGAGCGCCGCGAGGTACGCGGTCAATTCGTCGTCCTTGATGACGGTCGTGCGGCGAATCGGCAGCACGTACGTCGTCTCGACGAGCGGGGTGGACATCGGACCCGTGATTTGCCCTACTTGGCGTCCATGGAAACGTAATTGGCCGCTCGTTCGCTTATTCGACGCGCGCAGCGCTCCGGGGTCGCGGCAGAGAGCGCGCGCGTCAACTCGGCGATCTCCGCCGGTACCGTCTCGCGGGTACTTGGAAATGCGCCGAATTCGTAGCCGACTCCGTACGTTATGCCGCCGGTCACGAGCTTGACGCTGCCGGTCGGTGCGTCCATGACGATGCTTCCGAACCCGATCTCGCGCACCATGGCGACGACGTCGACGTCCGCCCGTGAAGCCGGTGTCCCCGTCGGCGACGGCGCCGGCGTTGGATCGCTCAGGAGTCGATAGTAGTCGCCGCGCCACGTCTCGGGTCTTGCCGCCCGCAACGCCGCGACGACGCGATCCAGTTCCGACCCGGAAAGCATCCCGCGACACTCTGCACGATGCGAGATCGGAAACGTGTCGTACACCTGCGCGTACTTCCGCGACGAGCTCACGGTCCGGTCCAGGTAACTGTACGTACCGCCGGTCGACCACGACAACGTCCACGGTCGTGCGAGGTCCGGTTTCGGCAGCGGCGACGGCGACGGTGTCGGCGGCGGAACGGGCAGCGGCGATGTGCGCGGCCCGTCGGCGGCGTAGAGCACGCGGAACTCGTAGCTCGACGCAACGTTCGCGCAACGCCGGCGCGCCGGCGCAAACGCGCTCGCGCGCGCGGCGCGCAACGACTCCGGCACGAGGACGCGCGACGGCGTCGTAACGATGACGGCGTTCTGGATCGCGCCGGTCCGGTCGAGTTCGACGCGAACGCGGACGACGCCGTAAATGCCCTGGTAGAGCGCCATCGGCGGAAGTTCCGGCGCGGCCGCGCGCACCAATGACGCCGGCCGGTCGGGCAGAGCGCAGACGACCGGGATCATGACGCTTCTCCTTCCGACCGATACAAAAACAAATGGCTCCGCTCGCCGGGCACCTCGTCGGCTACCTGTCCATGTTCCTTCAGCTCGGCGTTCTCGCGCTGCTCGCGGTGCTGGCGGTGCTGGTGCGCGCTTCGCTCGGGCGACCCCGCTTCGATGGCTGGACGGCGGGGCTCTGCGCGAACGCTGCAGCTCTCGCGATCCTGGCCGTGGCGGCCGTCGGCCGCGACGCCGGTCTGCTGCCCGCGCTGCCCGGCGCGACGATCGCTTACGCGATCCTCGAAGACCTCGCCGCGCTGTCGTTCGTCGCGGCGATCCGGCGCGAGCGCGGCATCCGTCCCGTCACCGTTCCGCTGGCGACGCTCTTTTGCGTGGCAATCGGCCTGACCGCGATGGCGGCATTCGCGTCGCCGGCGTTCTTCGGCGTGTACCGCGTCCACTCGGCGTGCTTCGGCGCGCTGCTCGCGTTCGCAGCGTTTGCGGGCACGCGCGTGCGCGGCCGCCGCATCGGCGCGCAGCTGCTCACCGCTTCGCTCGCCGCGCTCGCGCTCGACTATTTGCACGTTCCGCTCCTCAGCCTGCTCGGCGTGCAATTCCCGATGACGTATCTCGGGCTCGAGAGCTACGTGACGATGGTGCTCGACATCGCGCTCGGCGTTGCAATCGTCGTGCATACGACGGACGGCGCGCGCGCCGAGCTCGAGCGGCGCAACGGCGCGCTCGCGCACGCGGAGCGCGCCCTGCGCGAAGCGGCGTACACGGACGCCTTGTGCGGCGTTCCGAATCGCGCGGCATTCCTTGACCGCATCGAGGCACCGCCCGCGAGCGGCACCGTCGCGATGCTCGACCTCGACAATCTCAAGACGATCAACGACCGCTTCGGTCACGGCGCCGGCGACGCGGCGCTTGCGACCGTCGCGCGCTGCTTGCGCGAGCGCTGCGGCGAAGCCGGCAGCGTCTATCGCATCGGCGGCGACGAGTTCGCCGGGATCTGGGACGGCATCGGCACCGATGCGGTGCGTGCGATGCTCGCGGTGATCGATGCGGATCTCGCGGTCCTGGGCGAAGACCTGCGGACGCCGGTCCGCATCTCGTGGGGCGTCGCGGCGTTTGACGCGCAGCACTCGTTCGCCGACGCGCTGATCGCCGCGGACACGCGGCTGTACGACAGCCGCACCATTCGCAGCCGGCTCACCATCGAACTCAGGCGCGGTTAGGCTTGGCCGCGCGGCGGCCGGGGATCCCGACGCCCGCGATGATCGCCGCCAACACGCACGTGCCCGCGGATGCGAACATCACCGCACGGACGCCGGCCAAGTAGCTTTCGCGCACGCTCGCCGCGACGTTCTCGCGATCCGCGGCCGGGATGTCGTCGGGGACGCTGCCGGTGTAGAGCTTCGCGCGGTCGTTGGTGACGATCGCCGTCGTCTTCGCACTCAGATGGTGGCGCGCCATGCGTGACGAGAACGTCGCGTCGAA
>JAXDMA010000040.1:0-5954 GCA_034666305.1 Vulcanimicrobiota bacterium | reverse complement strand
CGTCGGGCACGATGCGTCCGCTTGCGACGAGCTGATCGCCCCGAACATCCATGGTCATCGCCTCCGCGGCGGCGCCGCTCAGGAGCATTGCAAGGGCACCGGCGGTGACAACGGCGTGCGCTTTCATATCGCTTGGTTCGCCCGCGTCACCTACGGGACTTGCCGTGGACGGGCCTCGCCGCCCCGCCGGAAATCGCCTGGCTCACGCCGAAGACGTCTTCGGGAGAAACGTGATGGAAGAAGCGAAACCGGGACGGACAAGCGTTGCTGAATTCGAGAAGCTGCTGGCGGCGTCCGATAAGAAGCTCGAACTGCTCGAAGGTGACGTCGTCGCGTTCGCCGGGGGCTCTGTCGCACACGGTATGCTTTGCAGTCGCTTGCATATAGCCATCAGCGCGGCGAAGAAACCACCATGCCAAGTATTCACTTCTGACGTTGCCGTGCGTCTTGCGGAACGCAGCACCTACGCTTTCCCAGACGTATCGCGAACGTGCGAGCAACTCGACGCCAACGCGATGCACATCACCGCGCCTGACCTCGTTGTCGAGGTGATCTCGCCCGAGAGCAAGGCGCGAGACCGGGGTGAGAAGCTGGACGCTTATCAAAGCATCCCGAGCGTGATGGAGTATCTCCTTGTCGATTCCCGACGCGTATGGGTGTGTATCTTCCGGCGGATGGCGGGTGGGTTTTGGACCGAGACCACTTACGGCATCGACGAAACGGTCGAGCTGCGCACCGCTGGGGTTACCATCGGAGTCGCCGACCTTTACGCCGGCACCGGGCGCGTCCTAAGCATGTAGACACATAGTTACGTCAAGCGACGCTTGCCGATCGCCTGCCCGAGGGCGAACGGCTTATGACCAGCGCGGGCGCCAGACTACTGCACCTTAGCGTCGCTGCGTATGTCCGCTGTCGTGTTCTCCGGGTTGGCCACACGTGGCATCTGTCTCTTCCAAAATGTACTGACTTCTAACACGGTAAATAATGAGTGTTGGTCAGGTGTCGAGGGGTGAAGAATTGTGAATACGCTTTTCTTGCTGTTGGACGAGGAGCTAACTAACGGGCGATTCCCGCGAGATCTCGGGAAGGACAACTGGGGCGAATACAGTGTTGAGGACCAGGCGTTCTGGTTTCAATTTTACTCCTTATTTTACGAACGCGTCTATGTTCCCGTTAACCATTTAACCGATTCGGACCGCGCGCTCGAATTTCTTAACCTGCTAAGGATTAGCCACGATGACTCGGTTCTGCGCATGCGGGGATCATTTGGCCCCACGCTCTTGTGGGATTCGTCGCGGTTTCCCGCTAAGACTGTTAGGGGTGTCGTTCGGGGATATCGTCGCGCTAAGAGTGACGCCAGCGAACGAACGACCAAGATCGCCTTCAGTGTTGCGGACCTGTGCGATCGATACATTCCACCCGCACGGATCGAATACACGAATATGCGGGCGCATCTTGATGCTCGTGAGAGCATTGCCCAGCTTCGATGCGACGTTTTCAATCCGGATGAGAATTTGGCGCTCGGAAATAATTTGATAAGGCGGATGCTCGACCTAGTTGACAAGATTGACGAACGAGGTGAAAAGCTTGATTTGACACGTCAAATAGGCTACGGGCGCGACTTTTTCTATTCGATCTTCGGCTTCGCAAAAACTAGAGAAGATAGGAGTCGAATGAAACAGTTTAGCGACATCACCGCTGACTTCATGGAATTTCGCCCGCATTTTCTTACCGCCGTGGACTATGTCTCTCACCGGTTGAAGGCGAAATTTGCTGGCGACGCGTTGGCGACGTCCATCGGCGTCCTTATGCCGCCAGAGTATGGGCTCATCATGGAGCCGAAAGATAGCCGCATAAACTTGGCGCGCAACTCGCTTAAAGTCCGACCGAAGAAGTTAGAGATTAGTGAGCGTTATCGTTACTATATCGATCGAAGCGCACTGATAAATATGAACGCTCATCAACTGGACACCTTGCACAACTCGGTCGAGTTCAAGTTGCTGCGGCGATCATTCGTCGAGCTGCAAGACGATAGATCCGACTCCTATTTGTTAGAGGCGAATGCGTCGGCGCGTTTAGGCGACTATCTTGATCGCGTTGGGAAAACACTGAATGGTAAGAGGTATGCCGTGAGAAAGTCAGTATCGGTCGCGATTGAATTGATCCCGAACGCACTCGGGTTCTTGCGGGTCGGACTCAGTAACTTTGGATTTGCGCCCCCGTCGGGCGACGCGATCATTGAGATCGACGCGCAGCCTGTCGCGAAAAAGGTGGCTACAGCGGTAGTTAAAAAGATCGCTCGGAATCCGGCCTTTAAGGAAAGCACAATAAGACTGTCTGAAGACATGATTATCTACCTAAGCTAAGTCCTCAGCGCCGGGCGCAGCGTTCGAGCTCCGTGAGTCTCCGAAGCGCTTCGGGCCGATGCTTCCATGTCCGCGATGCCGTGGTCCACAACTGCGACAAACGTCGTCCCCAAGTCCGCCTCTGAGCCGAAGGCAAGGGCGCTTTACAATACGAAGGTTTCCCGGTCGATGGCGCGCGCATTCTTTGTACGAACGGATCACGAGGTGGGCTTCCGGTGAGCGCCCATGTCGACGGCGCGGCCGGCATCCAGCCGCTCCCTAGCCCTGGCGGTTCGGCCGGCGCGGGCGGCGGTGAATGGTCCCCGTACGTCGTGCGGCCCGACAGCGCGTTTGACGCCCTCTATGCTCGGCTGCTTCCGCAGATTCAGCCGCTTGTCGCGCAGTACGAGCAGAAGCGCTCGGCCCTCATCCCGCTCGCGCACCTCTTTCAAGAGCACGAAGGCTACGTCTCCGCTGATGCGCAGGCCGCGATCGCGTACCTCGTCGGCGAGCCGCCGGCCGTGGTCGAGTCCACGATCTCGTTCTACACCTTGCTGTTCCGCAATCCGGTCGGCAAGTACATGGTGCAGATCTGCCGCAACCTGTCGTGCATTCTCAACGGCGCCGACGACATCATGGCCTACGCCCGGCAGCAGCTCGGCGTCGCGCACCTCGAGACCACGGACGACGGCGTGATCTCGTACGAAGAGGTCGAGTGCCTCGCCGCGTGTGACCGCGCGCCGTGCGCGCAGGTCAACCTCGAGTTCGTCTACGACCTCACGCGCGAGTCGGTCGACGCGATGATCGCCGCGATTCGCGCCGGAAATTATCCGGTCGCACCGCTGCCGCAGACCGTGAAACCCGGACGCACGTGGAAAGTCGAAGCCGACACCGGGCGCAAGTCCGCCGGCGCGATGGGCGTGCAGCAGCCGAACAATGCCGGCGGCGTGGGCGACGCGAGCGGGATGATCATGTTCGATCTCATCGTCGGCAAGCCGCAGTACGAGCAACGCTCGAACGAACGCCTGTTGCGCGAGACGAACTTGCGCCCGCAGCCCGCCGAGAACGGACACCACTAGCATGGCGAACGTGATCACGCCCGTTCTCACCAAGGGCATCGGCGAGCTGAACCTGCGCGACATAAAGGTCTATCAGGAGCAGGGCGGTTACGAGCAGTTGCGCCGCGCCGTGAAGGACATGGCGCCGCGCGAAGTGGCAGACATCTGCAACGCGTCCAACCTGCGGGGCCGCGGCGGCGCGGGCTTTCCGACGGGCCGCAAGTGGTCGTTCCTGCCGCTCAACGGGCGCCCGCGCTACATGGTGTGCAACTGCGACGAGGCCGAACCCGGCACGTTCAAGGATCACATGCTGCTCGAGGAGACCCCACATCAGATCATCGAGGGGATCTTGATCGGCGCGTACGCGATCGGCTGCGACCACGCCTACATCTACATCCGCGGCGAGTTCAAGCGCGGTTACGAAATCATGCGCGACGCCGTGCAGCAGGCGCGCGACGCGGGCTTCATCGGCGCGAACGTCGCCGGCAGCGGCAAGAAGCTGGAGTTCACGATCCATCGCGGCGCGGGCGCGTACATCTGCGGTGAAGAGACCGGGCTGCTGAACTCACTCGAAGGCAAGCGCGGCGAACCGCGGTTGAAGCCCCCGTTCCCGGCGATCAAGGGACTCTACGGCGAGCCGACCGTGGTGAACAACGTCGAGACGCTGGCGTATCTGCCGCACATTCTGCGCAACGGTGCGGACTGGTTCGCCAAGGTCGGTCCGGAGCGTTCCCCGGGCTACAAGGTCGTGTCCGTGTCCGGTCACGTCGTCAAGCCCGGGAATTACGAAGTGCCGCTCGGCACCACGATTCGCCAACTGATCTACGACTGCGCGGGCGGATTGCGTCCCGGACGCACCTTCATGGGCGTGCAGCCCGGCGGCGGTTCGTCCGCGTGCCTGTTCGAAGAGCATCTCGACGTGTCGTACGATTTCGACAGCGTCACCAAGGCCGGCTCGATGCTCGGCTCGGGTGCAATGGTCGTGTTCGACGACACCACCGACTTCGTCAAAGCGGCGTACGCGCTGATCCGCTTCTTCGCGCACGAGTCGTGCGGGCAGTGCACGCCGTGCCGTGAAGGCGGGCATTGGATCGAGCAAATGCTCGCGCGCCTGCTCGCGGGCGGCGGCCTGGACTCTGACATCGACGTGATCAAGTCGGCCGCGCACCAGCTCACCGGTTTGAACTTGTGCGCGCTCGGCGATTCGATCGAGCCGTTCCTCGCATCGGTGATCACGCGCCACGAAGACCAGTTCCGCGCGTACGTCCGGCGCGCTCCTCAAACGGCGGCCGCCGGATGACGGCGCGCACCAAGCAGACGATCGCGGCCGGCTTCATCATGGTGGCGATCGCGCTGGATCTCGTCGCGGCGTCGCTGTCGTCCAGCCGCGCGCACGCGCAGACCGTGGGCATCCTGTACGCGTTCGCACTCGGCATTCTTCTGGCCGGGTTGGTGTTCATGATCCTGAACAGAAAGCGTAACGTATGACCGTCCGATCGAAAGCGCTCTCGGGTGCCGTCTGCTTCATCGGCTTTGCGCTGGTGATTTTCTCCGTGTTCGGACCGGGCCAGGGCGCCGACACGGTCGCCGGCGATCGGCTCGGCAAGGTCGGCTTCGGCCTGATGTTCATCGCGATCGCGATGGCACTCATCTTCCGCTACCGCGGAAAGCGCGCCTAAGTGTCCGCCACCGTTCCACAGACCGATCTCGTGACCGTCACCATAGACGGCGTCGATGTGCGCGTGCCCAAAGGCACGCTGCTCGTCGAGGCGGCGAAGGCGATCCATACCGACATTCCCGTCTACTGCTATCACGAGAAGCTGGGGCCCGCCGGGCTGTGCCGCATCTGCCTGGTCGAAGTCGAAGGCATGCCGAAGCTGCAGATCGCGTGCAACACGCCGGTCGCGGACGGCATGAAGGTGCACACGCAGAACCCGCGCGTCGACGACGGCCGGCGTGCGATCCTCGAATTCTTTTTGCTGAATCACCCGCTGGACTGCCCGATCTGCGACAAGGGCGGCGAGTGCGATCTGCAAGACTACTCGATGGCGTGGGGCCAGGGCGCGTCGCGCATGGTCGACCCGAAGTACGCCAAACCGAAGGCCGTCGACCTCGGCCCGACGATCGTACTCGACGAAGAGCGCTGCATCGTGTGCCAGCGCTGCGTGCGCTTCGACGACGTCATCACGCGCGAGCAGTCGCTGCGCACCGAGGACCGCGCGGCGCAGACCATCATCGCCACCGCGACGGGCAAGCCGTACGTGTCCGACTTCACGGGCAACGTCACGGAGCTGTGCCCCGTCGGCGCGCTCACGTCGAAGACGTACCGGTTCAAGTCGCGGCCGTGGGACAATCACCGCACCACGACGTCGTGCACGCAGTGCAGCGTCGGCTGCCAGATGCACGTCGACGAGCGCGGCAACACGCTGCTGCGCACGATGAGCGTCACCGAAGACGACGCGATCTCCGACACGTGGCTGTGCGACCGCGGGCGCTACAACGTCGGCTTCGTCGCCGACGATCGCCGTCTCACGATGCCGCTGCTCAAGGT
>JAXDMA010000039.1:0-5159 GCA_034666305.1 Vulcanimicrobiota bacterium | reverse complement strand
CGGCGGCACGAACGTCCTCAAGATCCACCGCCTGCCGTCGCACTGACGGCCGGCGCCGCTACGCGCGCGCTTTTTGCGGCGGGGCGATGCGCCACACCGCATCGGCGAACTCGTGGACGTCTTCTTCCGTCGTGTCCCAGCTGGTCATCCAGCGCGCGACGTCGCGGTCGGCGTCCCACATGTAGAAACGGCGCTCGCGCTGCAGCAGTTCAATGGCGTGGCGCGGCAAGATGGGGAACACGCCGTTCGCCTGGACGGGATATGCGAGCTGGATGACGTCGTCGAGGTCGCGCAGCCGGGCGACCAGCAAGCGCGCCATCGCGTTCGCGCGCGAGGCGTTGCGCAGCCAGAGCCCGTCGCGCAGCAGCGCCTCGAACTGCGCGGCGACGAAGCGCATCTTGGACGCGAGCTGCATTCCTTGCTTACGCGTGAACGGAAGCGCGTCGGCGGCCGTGTGGTGCTTCGGAAACACGATCGCCTCGCCGAACATCATGCCGTTCTTGGTCCCGCCGAACGTGCACACGTCGACGCCCGTGTCGACGAGCATCGTGCGCACGTCGACGCCCAGCGACGCCGCGGCGTTGGCGATGCGCGCCCCGTCGAGGTGGAACAGCAGGCCGTGCTTGCGCGCGACGGCGCCCAGCGCGTGCAGTTCGTCGACCGTGTAGACGGTGCCGACCTCCGTCGACTGCGAGATCGAGATCGCGCCGGGCTGGACGTGGTGCTGATCGCCGACCCCGCGGACGCTGCGCTCCACGTCGTCGGGGGTCAGCTTGCCGTCACGGACCGGAACGTCGATGAGCTTGCCCGCGCCGAAGCGCTCGTAGGCCGCGCACTCGTCGACCGCGAGGTGCGCGCCCGCGGGGCAGATGATCGCGTGATACGGCCGCAGTGCCGATGCGAGCGCCACGACGTTGGCGCCGGTGCCGTTGAACGCGAAGAACACGCGGGCCTCGTCGCCCAGGAGCGCGCGAAATGCGGTTTCGGCGCGATGCGTGATCTCGTCGTCGCCGTAGGCGGTGGCATGGCCCTCGTTCGCGGCGGCCAGTGCGGCGAGGACGTCGGGATGAACGCCGGCGTTGTTGTCGCTGGCGAAGTGACGGTCGGGCATCGCCCGACTATTACGGCGCCGTGCCGACCGATGCTTCTGCGGCGGCGAAGTCCGAATAGTCGGCGACGAGCTCCGCCTTCATGCGCGGCAGGTCGATCGTCGCGGCCTGCTTGGCGACGTACGCGTGACCGGCGACCGGCGTGTACGTCTGCACGAGCGTGATCGTGCCGCCGTCTCCGCGGGACCAGATCGCCTTGAGGATGCGGCCGTGGGCCGGATCGAGCGCGACGTCGAGCTGCTTGACCATGACGGGCGTCTTCGGCGTGAGCCGCAGCACCGGCGCGGCGGCCGTCGACTGCGGCGCGAACGCGATCTCGTACCGCTCGGGCCAGTGCGACGGGTCGCCCAGGTCGTACTTCATGTCGGAGAAGGCGCGTGCGATGATCGGGACCCCGCGGAACACGAACCGGTAGAGTCCGGGGCGCTTGTACCACGAGTCGCCGTGGAGCGTCATGCGGATGAAAGGAAACACGCGCATGCGCACGTGGAGCGCGACGGATGCTTTGTACTCGCCGGGCTGCTCGGGCGACGCCGCGAGCGTCGCGAGCACAGCCGGAACCGACGGCGCCTCGTCGGCGGCGGCCATGGAGGGGGCGAGTACGAGGAGCGCTGCGAGCAGCACCGTCCGCATTCGCCGATTCTACTGCGATTTCGTTGGGAGAAACCTGGCATTTCGCCAAGCCTCATCGCTTCCTAAGGCGGGCGGGCTATGACGGTGAGCAAAAGTGCTCACCGTCACGCACGCAGGAGCTAGCGGCGGACTGCCCGCTTGGCGCGCGCCGTCGTCATCAGCTCCTCCGCATGCTCGAGCGCGACGCCGCGCTCGTCCCCCGAAAGCATCCGCGCGATCTCCGCGCGGCGCGCGTCCCCGTCGAGCACGACGGCGGCAATGGTCGTCTCGTCGCCGCGCGCGCGCTTGCGCAACGCCACGTGCGCGTCGCCGTACGACGCGATCTGCGCGAGGTGCGTCACGCACACCACTTGCGCGTTGCGGGCCAATCGGGCGAGGCGCACGCCGACGGCCGACGCGGTGGCGCCGCCGATCCCCGCATCGATCTCATCGAACACGAGCGCCGTCCGATCGCGGCGGTCGGCGAGCACGACGACCAGCGCCAGCAGCACGCGCGAGAGCTCGCCGCCCGACGCCACGCGCGCGAGCGGGCGCTCGGGCTCGCCGGGGTTCGCGACGAAGCGCAGTTCGGCGCGCTCCGCACCGTGCGGCCCGATCGTCTCGAGCGGCTCGAGCGCGATGCGCAGCCGCGCCGCCGGCATCGCCAGAGCACGCAGCTCGGCGCGCACGGCCTCTTCCAGCGACGCGGCAGCTTGCGCACGATGCGCGGTGAGCGCCGCGGCGCGTTCGCGCAGCGCGCGTTCCAGCGCATCGGCTTCGCCCTGCGCCGCGGCGACGCGCGCGTCGCGGTCGTCCACGTCGGCGATCTCGCTCGCGAACGCATCTCGCTGCGCGCGCACCGCGGCAAGCGAACCGCCGTACTTCTTCTTGAGCGCGTCGAGCGCGTCGAGCCGCGCACCGATGGTCTCCAGTTCCGCCGGATCCAGTTCGACGGCATCGCGTTCGCGCGCGATCCGCGCCGCCAGCTCGTTCGCGTCCGATTGCAGCGCGGCGGCGGCGCCGGCCAGCTCCGCGAAACGCTCGCCGTAGCGCGCGAGCCCGAGCAGCGCGGTCTCGGCCGCGCCGAGCGCGTCGACCGCCGCGCCGTCTTCCTCCAGCGCCGCCCTCGCCGTCGCGAGCGATGCGAGGATGCGCTCCGCGTTCGTCAGCACGTCGCGCCGCTCGCGCAGGCGTTCGTCCTCCTCGTCGTCCTCGACCGCCGCCGCGTCGATTTCGCCGAGTGCGAACCGTGCGAACTCCGCGCGTGCCAGCTTGCGGCCGTCGTCGTCGCGCAACGCCGCCACCCGTTCGCGCGCGGCACGCAGGGATTCGTACACGCGGGCCACATCGTCGCGCACCGCGAGCGCGCCGCTTGCGCCGGAGCGATCGAGCAATTCCAGCGCGTACGCCGGCGCGAGAAGCCGCTGCGCCTCGTGCTGCGAAACGAGGTCGACCAGCGCGCCGGCGAGGTCGCGCAGCTGGCTCGCGCTCGCGGGAACGCCGTTGATGCGGCCCTGCGAACGTCCCGATGCGAGCACTTCGCGCTGGACGATCAGATCGTCATCGGCGGCAAGCGTGAAGCCCGCCTCGGCGAGGCGGGCGCGCAGCGCCGCATCCGGTGCGACTTCGAGCGTCGCTCGCGCCCGTTCCGCACCGCCGCGCACCGTATCGCTGTCCGCGCGCCCCCCGAGCGCCAGCTCGAGACCGCCCAGCAGCATCGTCTTGCCCGACCCCGTCTCGCCCGTGACGACGGTGAGCCCCTGCGCGAACTCGATCTCGGCGCGCGCGATGAGGCCGACGTTCTCGACGGTCAAACGCAAGAGGGTCATCCTGGCACCGTTGGGTCGCGCCATCCACGGCGCGACGAAGTGCAAGCGCGCTGCCGCGCGCCTCCGCAGCCGTCTCGATCGTGCCGTTTTCCGTGCCTGACGGGGATCATTTCTTGATCGGCACGCCCCACTGGAGCTTATCTTCGAGCCGCGCGAAGAACGCGCCGGCGCGCACGCGAGCGAAACGAACCGGCTCGGCGGCGCGATGGACGATCACCCGGTCGCCGGCGTGCAGGTCGGCGGCGACGATGCCGTCCGTCTCGAGGTTCGCGCGCGTGAGCTCACCGTCGCACGTGATCTCGATCGTCGCGTCCGGCGGCACGATCAGCGGCCGCGCGAAGAGCGTGTGCGGCATCAGCCCGGCGACGCCGAGCGCGTCGACCGACGGATGGATGATCGGACCGCCCGTGCTCAAGAAATACGCGGTCGAACCCGTCGGCGTCGCGACGATCACGCCGTCCGACGGCAGGTGCGCGATCATCTCGCCGTCGAGGCTGAGCCCGAATGGCGCCAGCCGCGCCTGCGCGACCCGCCGCACGACGACTTCGTTGAGCGCGAAATGCATCTCGTCGGAACCGGCGACGAGCGCGTGGAGCGCGACGCGCTCGTCGATCTGCACGTCGCCGTCGAACACGCGCGCGAGCGCGGCGAAACCGGCGGGGTTCGACTCGACTTCGGTGAGAAAACCCAGCCGCCCGGTATTGACGCCGAGAATAGGCAGCTTGAGCGGATGCGCGATCCGCGCCGCGCGCAGCAGCGTGCCGTCCCCGCCGACCGTCACCATCAGATCGGCTTCGGCGAGCGTGCACGTAGCCGGAAAGCCGAGCGCATCGGCATCGCCGTCGCAAAGCCCGACACGCAATCCGTGTTCCTTCGCGATGCGGGCAACCTCACGCGCCGTCTCGGAAGCATGCGGCCGCTCAGCGTTCACATAGAGGATCACGCCTTTCACGATGCGTGGGCCTCGCTGACGAGGGCGTCCAGGCGGGCGTCGTCCACTTCGTCGCCGGCGCGGCGAAGCTCGAAGAAGAACTCGACGTTGCCGGCGGGGCCGCGCAACGGCGACAGCGTTGCGGCGATCACGCGCACGCCGGTGTCGCGAACGGCGTCGCGCACTTCGCGCAAGATCGCGCCGTGGACGGCGGGATCGCGCACGACGCCGCCGCCGCCGATGCGTTCGCGGCCCGCTTCGAACTGCGGCTTCACGAGCGCGACGATCGCGCCGCGCTCGCGCAAGTACGCGACGGCGCGCGCGACGATGGTGCGCAGCGAGATGAACGACGTGTCGATGACGATCACGTCGAATCCGTCCGGGTACGCGTCGTCGGGCAGCGTGCGAAAGTTGGTCCGCTCGATCACGGTAACGCGCGGCTCGCTGCGCAGCTTCCACGCGATCTGCCCGCGCCCGACGTCGAGCGCGGTGACGTGTTTCGCGCCGTGCTGCAGCAGCGCATCGGTGAACCCGCCGGTCGACGCGCCGACGTCGAGCACGTCGAGCCCGGTGACGTCCAGCGCGAACGCGCTCAGCGCGCCCGCCAGCTTGTCGCCGCCGCGGCTGACGTACCGCGGCGGCTCCTCGACCACCACGCGAGCGCTCTCGGGCACGTGC
>JAXDMA010000038.1:0-7313 GCA_034666305.1 Vulcanimicrobiota bacterium | reverse complement strand
ACCACTCATCAAGGAGCCTTCCGAAAATGGCCACAGACACCGCAGTCGACAAGAAAGTCCTCGTCAAGGAGATGTCCTGGGATCCGATCACCCGGATCGTCGGAAGCCTCGGCATCTACACCAAGATCGACTTCGCCGCGAAGAAGGTCGCGGAATGCCACTCGACGTCGTCGATCTTCCGCGGCTACAGCATCTTCATGAAGGGCAAGGACCCACGGGACGCCCACTTCATCACGTCGCGCATCTGCGGCATCTGCGGCGACAACCACGCCGTGTGCTCGGTGTACGCGCAGAACATGGCGTTCGGCGTGAAGCCGCCGGCGATGGGCGAGTGGATCACGAACCTCGGCGAGGCCGCCGAGTACATGTTCGACCACAACATCTTCCAAGAGAACCTCGTCGGCGTCGACTATTGCGAGAACATGGTCAAGGAGACCAACCCGTCGGTCTGGGAGAAAGCGAAAGCGACGAAGGCTCCCAACGCGGGGATCCACGGCTACAAAACCATCGCGGACATCATGACGTCGCTCAACCCGTTCACGGGCGACTTCTACCGCCAGGCGCTGCAGATCAGCCGCTACACGCGCGAGATGTTCTGCCTGATGGAAGGCCGGCACGTGCACCCGTCGACGCTCTACGCGGGCGGGGTGGGAACCGTTGCGACGCAGCAGCTCTTCACCGACTACTACTCACGCTTGATGCGCTACATCGAGTACATGAAGGTGTGCGTGCCGCTGCACGACGACCTGTTCGACTTCATCTATCAGGCGCTGCCGGGCTACGAGCACAACGGGGAGCGCCGCATCCTGCTCGGCTGCTGGGGCGCGTTTCAGGATCCCGACTACTGCGACTTCACGTATCGCAACATGACGAACTGGGGCCGCAAGATGTTCGTGACGCCGGGCGTCGTCGTCGACGGCAAGCTCGTCACGACCGACCTCGTGCAGATCAACCTCGGCATCCGCATCCTGCTCGGCCACTCCTACTACGACGACTGGCAGAACGAAGAGACGTTCGTGCCGACGGATCCGCTCGGCAACCCCGTCGACCGGCGCCACCCGTGGAACATGCACACGCTGCCGACGCCGAAGAAGCGCGACTTCGCGAACCAGTACAGCTGGGTGATGTCGCCGCGCTGGTACGACGGCAAGGACTATCTCGCGCTCGACACCGGCGGCGGCGCGCTCGCGCGCATGTGGACGACGGCGCTCGCGGGGCTCGTCGACATCGGCTACGTCAAAGCGACGGGCAACAGCGTGCAGATCAACCTGCCCAAGAGCGCGTTGTCGGGCCCGGTGAGCTTCGAGTGGAAGACGCCCCAGTGGTCGAACACGCTCGAGCGCAATCGCGCGCGCACGTACTTCCAGGCGTATGCCGCGGCCGCTGCGCTGCACTTCCTCGACAAAGCGTTCGAAGAACTGCACGCCGGCCGCACGAAATCGTGGGAGCCGTTCACGGTGCCCAAGGAAGGCATCGGCTGCGGGTTCACCGAGGCGGTGCGCGGGGTGCTCTCGCACCACATGGTCATTCGCGACGGCAAGATCGCGAACTACCATCCGTGGCCGCCCACGCCGTGGAACGGCAACCCGCGCGACATCTACGGCACGCCGGGACCGTACGAGGACGCCGTGCAGAACACGCCGATCATGGAAGAGAACGGTCCCGAAAACTTCAAGGGCATCGACATCATGCGCGCGGTGCGCAGCTTCGACCCATGTTTGCCGTGCGGCGTGCACATGTATCTCGGCGAAGGGAAGACCATCGAAACGGTCCACTCGCCGCTGGCGCCCTTCGGCTGATGGCGGCGGCAGGTCAGGACGACCTCAGGAAACAGTCGGACCGCGTCGAGGCGCTGTTGAAGTCCTTCGACGCGGTCTCCACGCCGCGTCAAGCGCGCGAACTCGCCGACGAGCTCGCGCGCACGCTCGTCACCCTGTACGGCAACGGGCTGGAACGCGTGCTGGAGATCGTGCACGCTTCGCTCAACGGCGAATCTGCCGCCGTTTTCGACAAGCTCTGCGACGACCCGTTCGTCGAAAGCCTGCTGTGTCTGCACGACCTGCACCCGTACTCCGTGGAGGAACGCGTGCAGCGCGCGCTGGACGGCGTGCGCCCGTATCTGAAGTCGCACGAAGGCGGCGTCGAGATCGCGCGCATCAAAGACGACGTCGTCGTCTTGCACCTGCAGGGCAGTTGCGACGGCTGCCCGTCGTCCGCGGCGACGGTGAAGCTCGCCGTGGAAAAGGCGATCCTGAACAAGGTGCCCGAGATTCGCGAAGTGCGCGCCGAAAACGTCGCGCCCGTGGTCGCGGTCGCCGCCGCGAAATACGACGTGTGTCCGGTCGAAACCGAGGACGAGCAAGGGCGCGTCGTCATCTCGCTGGCCGGCTGACGATGGAGATGGACCGCGCGCCCGGCGACTTCGCCTCGCTTTCGCGTCTGCTTCGCAAGCCCAAGCTGCAGGCGCCGGGTGAGCGCTGCGACTATTGCGCCGAGCCCGTCCCTTCGGAACACGGACACCTGATCGATCTGCAAGCACGCCGCATCATGTGCAGCTGCCGGCCGTGCTATCTGGTGTTTCAGCCGTCGGGCGCCGCGCAAGGGCGCTACAAGACGGTGCCCACGCGGTATGCCGAGATCGCCGGCTTTACCCTCGCCGACACCGCGTGGGAGCAGCTCGGGATTCCGATCGGGCTCGCATTCTTCTTCTATAACTCGATCGAAGCGCGCACGGTCGCGCTCTACCCGGGTCCCGCCGGTGCGACGGAGTCGCAGCTCGACCTCGCGGCGTGGAACGCGATCGCAGCGGAGCATCCGCTGCTCGCGACGCTCGAGCCCGACGTGGAAGCGATCGTGGTGCTGCGGCGGCACGGCGCGTCACGCTGTTTCATCGTGCCGATCGACGCGGCGTACAAGCTCGTCGGCATCATTCGCACCACGTGGAAAGGCTTCGACGGCGGCGAGGAGGCGTGGAGCCGCATCGACGAGTTCTTTGACGACGTTCACGAACGCAGCGAAGGGCGCGAGCCCGCGCGAGGCCGCTGGTGAGCGAGCTGTCGTTCTTCGTCACGGGCGCGCAGCCGGAGCGCTACGCGGCGGCGCCGCAGCTGACGCTGCGCGTGCGTGCGGCGGAAACGAGCGGCGTGCCCGTGTACGCCATGACGCTACGCGCGCAGATCAGAATCGAGCCGCAGTTGCGGCGCTACGAAGAAGGCGAATCCGACCGGTTGCGCGAGCTGTTCGGCGGGCCGGAGCGCTATGGCGACACGCTCAAGAGCCTGCTGTGGACGCACGTGTCGCAGACGGTGCTCGCGTTCGAGGGCGAGACGGAGTTCGACCTCACGATCCCCTGCAGCTACGACTTCGAGGTCGCCGCGCACAAGTATCTCACCGCGCTGCGCGAGGGCGAGATCCCGCTGATCGTGATGTTCAGCGGCACGGTGTTCGTGCGCGGTGCGGACGGGGGCGTGCAGGCCGAGCTGGTGCCGTGGTCGTGCGAGGCCCGTTACCGGCTGCCGGTCGCGGTGTGGCGCGACACGATGGACGCCTATTTTCCCAACAGCGCGTGGCTGCGAATCGACCGCGACACGTTCGACGAGCTGAACCGCTTCAAGATCGCGGGCGGCTTTCCGACGTGGGAAGCCGCGTTCGCGCGCTTGTGCGCGGACGCAAAGAGCACGCCATGACGCATGCTGACGATTTCAGCACGGCATTGGCGGTAGCCAATGCGGTGCTATACGAAGGCTATTTGCTCTACCCGTACACCGCGTCGGCGCCGAAGAATCGCATTCGCTGGCAGTTCGGCGTCGTCGTGCCGCGCGCGTACCTGAGCGCGAACACCGGTGAGACGGCGGAGCAGCAGACCGAGGTGCTGCTCGAGGCGGACGCGGCCGGCGCCGCGAGCGTAACGGTGCGGCTGCGATTTCTGCAGGTCGAGGCGCGGCGCGTGGAAGCGCTGCGCGGCGGCGCGTTCGAGCTCGTCGAATCGCTGAAGGTCGACGGCACCGCGTACCTGACGTTCGACGAAGCCTTCGAGCGCGAGATCACGGCGACGCTCGTTGCTGCCGCGGATACGGAGAACGTCGTGCCGATCGCGATCGACGGCGGCACCACCGAAGAGACGCTGCGCGACGCCGCGGGCGCCGTGATGGGGCGGGTGGTGCGCGAGCGGTGGCCGCTGCGGGGGACGCTGACGCTGCGCTGCGAAGCGGTACACGGCACGGCCGCGCTGCGCAAGCTCCGCGTGCTGGTCGAGAACGATTCGGACGTGGTCGCCGGCGAGCGCGCCGGCGCGCTGCGGACCGCGTTCGTGTCGACGCACGTGCTGCTTGCTGCACAAGGCGCGCGCTTCGTCTCCGTGCTCGACCCGATCCCCGCCGCGGCCGATGCGACGCCGGCGCTGCGCAACCGGCACGTGTTCCCGGTGCTGGTCGGTGACGGCGCGGCGGACGCGCAGCGCTCCGCGCTGATGCTGTCGTCACCCATCATCCTGTACGACTTTCCCGCCGTCGCTCCGCAGACCGACGCCGACGCGTTCGACGGCACCGAGATCGACGAGCTGCTCACGCTGTCCGTGCTGAGCCTGCCCGACGCCGAGCGCGACGAAGCGCGTGCGACGGACCCGCGCGCGCGCGCCATCATCGAGCGCGCGGAGAGCTTCAGCATGCACGACCTCGCGCGCGTGCACGCCGGCGCGCTGTACCGCGTGGAGCCGCGCACGCCGCTCGGCATGGATCCGTTCAGCGGCGTCGATCCCTTCGCGGGCGGCGACGCATTCGCTGCGCTCGATGTGCCCGCGCTCGACTGCGTGTTCGTGAACGGCGTCAAGGTCGCCAAAGGATCGTCCGTGCGCCTGCATCCCAAACGGCGCGCCGACGCGTGGGACATGTTTCTGCGCGACAAGGTCGCCACGGTGCGCGCGATCCACCAGGACGTGGAGGACGTGACGTACGTCGCCGTGACCGTCGACGAGGACCCCGCGAGCGATCTGCACGACTGGTACGGCCGTTCGTTCTTCTTCTATCCCGACGAAGTCGAGCCGCTGGAGACCGCACCGTGAGCGCGCGAGTGCTCGTCGCCGGTGTCGGCAACGTGTTCTTCGGCGACGACGGCTTCGGCCCGGAAGTCGCGCGCGTGCTCGCGCAGGAGCCGGTGCGCGACGCGAAGGTCGAGGACTTCGGTATTCGCGGGCTGCACCTCGCGTACGAGCTGCTCAACGGCTACGACCGCGCGATCATCGTCGACGCGGTGCCGCGCGGCGACGTGCCGGGCACGCTGTACGTCATCGAGCCCGAGGCGACCGTCGTGCCCGCGACGCCCGACGCGCACCGCATGGACCTGGGCAACGTGTTCGCGTACGTGCGCACGCTGGGCGGCGAACCGCCGCCCGTGACGATCGTCGGGTGCGAACCCGAGAACGTCGAGCCCGGCATGGGGCTCTCGGAAGCCGTCGCACGTTCCATCGAAGGCGCGGCCGCGCTCGTTCGCCGGCTCCTCGACCAACAGCAACTCGCGGCGCAGGCGCGCGAGACCACCGGAGGTTCCCCATGGTCAAAGCAGTAGTCCGCAGCACCATCGCCGTCGGGTTCGCCGTGTTCGCCGCGCGCCAGCTCGTATTCGGCGGCCGCGATCTGGCCCGGTACAACAAGATGCGCGAGATGTCCGGCGATCCGCCGCTGGGCACGCCGTCCGGGCAAAAGCCGGAAACCAACGCGAAGGCGCGCACGAGCAATCCGATCACGATGCTGTTAAGCATCCCGAGCGACGTGCAGCGGTATCTCAAATTGAAGTCGATGTGACCGGGGCGGTCGAACGGGACTAACGTCGTGTGCCTCGCGATCCCCGGTCAAGTCGTCGAGTTCGTCCCCGAACAGCCTGCGCTGGTCAAGGTGGACGTGGCCGGCGTGCGCCGCAACGTCAACGTCGGGCTGCTCGAGGACGGCGAGCTCGCGCTGGGTGACTGGGTGCTGATCCACGTCGGGTTCGCGCTGAGCAAGGTGAGTGAGACCGAAGCCGCCGATCAGCTCAAGATGCTGCGCGCGATGGGCGAGGACGAGCTCGCGATGGAGGAAGTCCGCGGTTACACCTTCGCCGCGGACGACGGTGAACGGCGATGACGACGACGATGAAGTACGTCGACGAGTTCCGCGACCCCGCGCTGATCACGGCGGTCGCGCACGAGATACAGCGCACGGTCGATCCCGCCCGGCACTACCGCATCATGGAAGTGTGCGGCGGACACACGCACGCGATCTACCGGCACGGGCTGCGCGACGTGCTGCCCGACAACGTCGAGCTGGTGCACGGACCCGGTTGTCCCGTCTGCGTGCTGCCCACGGGCCGCGTGGACGACGGGCTGGCGATCGCCGCGCAGCCGGATACCATCCTCACCTGCTTCGGCGACATGATGCGCGTCCCGGGAACGAAGGGCACGCCGCTGGAGCTCAAGGCGCGCGGCGCCGACATCCGCATGGTGTACTCGCCGCTCGACGCGCTCAAGCTGGCGCAAGACAATCCCGGCAAGCACGTCTGCTTCTTCGCGATCGGTTTCGAGACGACGGCGCCGTCCACCGCGCTCACCGTGCTGCGTGCGCGCGAGCTCGGCGTGACGAATTTTTCGGTGTTCGTCAACCACGTGACGATCGTCCCCGCGATCCGCGCGATCCTCGACTCGCCGGACATGCGGCTCGACGGATTCGTGGGGCCCGGGCACGTGTCGACGATCACCGGCTGCCGGCCGTACGAGTTCATCGCCAAACATTACGGCAAACCGGTGGCCGTCGCGGGCTTCGAGCCGCTCGACGTGCTCGAAGCGGTGCTGATGGTGCTGCGGCAGATACGCGCCGGCGAAGCGAAGGTGGAGAACCAATACAAACGCATCGTGCCGTGGGAAGGCAATCCCGCCGCGCTGCGCGCGCTGGCGGCGGTGTTCGAGTTGCGGCCGTTCTTCGAATGGCGCGGGCTCGGGTTCATTTCGCAGTCGGCGCTCAAGCTGCAATCCTCGTTCGCGGACTACGACGCCGAGGTGCGTTTCGCGCTGCCCAACGTGCGCGTAACCGATCCGCGGGCGGCGCAGTGCGGCGAGATCCTCAAGGGCGTGCTCAAGCCGCCGCAGTGCAAGCTGTTCGGCAGGGAGTGCAATCCGGAGCATCCCGTGGGCGCGCTGATGGTGTCGAGCGAAGGTGCCTGCGCGGCGTACTACCGCTACGCGCGCATCGAAGAAGCCGTCAACGCCTGAGATGACGACGCTCGCGTCACCGCGGCGTGCTCGTTTCACGGACACGCAGATCGAGATGTCGCACGGCGCGGGCGGC
>JAXDMA010000037.1:0-6715 GCA_034666305.1 Vulcanimicrobiota bacterium | reverse complement strand
ACCTCGTCTTACCGAATAAGGTATAGCCACGGGCACTCTTCCTTTCGAAGGGTGGTTGTGGGGTGGTCGGCCGTTCCCCGGCACCAGGCCGGCAGAATCCGGGCAGACCTGTGACCCTTCTGAGAGCTCGCGCTCGCTTCCCCTTTTTTGGGGGTTGCGCTCAACCCGTCGTGCGCTCGACGACGACCACGCTATGCCCGTCGTGCCGGTCGAGGAACGCGAGCCCCTCGTCCATCCAGCCGTCGAGGCCGGCGCTCAAGTGCCGCGCCACTTCCCGCACGACGTGCCGGCGGCTTCGCAGCCACTGCAGCTCCGAGCGCGTGGTCGCGAGCCAGATCGCCTCCTCGCACTCCTCGCACTGGTAACCGAACCGCATCCGGCGGCCGCTACGCCGGGACGGGCTTGAGCCGTTGGGCGAGCAGCTTCGGGATGTCCGAGGGGCGGTCTGCGACCGGGACGCCGGCGGCGCCGAACGCGGCGACCTTGGATTCGGGCGTTCCGGTGTTGCCGGAGATGATCGCGCCGGCGTGGCCCAGCCGCTTGCCCTTGGGGGCGGAGCGCCCGCCGATGAACGCGACGACCGGCTTGTCGGCGATGTGCTCTTTGATGAACGCGGCGGCGTCTTCTTCGTCCGAGCCGCCGATCTCGCCGGCGACGACCAGCGCCGCGGTCTCGGGATCGTTGGCGAACGCGCGCAGGCAATCCACGAACGTCGTTCCGATGATGGGATCGCCGCCGACGCCGACGCAGGTCGATTGGCCGAAGCCCGCGCGCGTGAGGCCGTCAACGATCTCGTACGTGAGGGTCCCCGAGCGCGAGATCATTCCGACGTTGCCTTCTTTGAAGATGTGGCCCGGCATGATGCCGACCAGCGACTTGCCCGGCGAGATCACGCCCGGACAATTGCCTCCGATGATCCGCATGCCCGGCGTCGTCGCGACGACGCGCAGCATGTCGTGCGCCGGGATGCCTTCGGTAATGCACACGGCGAGTGTGATGCCCGCGTCGTGCGCTTCCCACAGCGCGTCGGCGCCGGCAAACGGCGGCACGAAGATGATCGTGTGCGTCGCACCGGTCGCGTCGACCGCGTCCTTGACCGTGTCGAACACGGGCTGACCGCTCTCGATCGTCGTCCCGCCCTTGCCCGGCGTGACGCCGCCGACGATGTTCGTGCCGTACGCGAGCATGCGCTGCGTATGAAAGGCCCCTTCGCGCCCGGTAATACCTTGCACGATGACTTTCGAGTTCTTGTCGAGGAAAATCGCCATGTTACTTGCTCCCGCTCGCGAGGGCGACCGCGCGGGCTGCGCCTTCGTCCATCGTCTCGACCGGCACGAAACCGGCTTCCGCCAAGATCGCGAGACCTTCTTTCGCGTTCGTGCCCGTGAGCCGCACCACGAGGGGGACTTTGCGCACGTCGTCGCCGCTGAGCGCTTCGACGATCCCCCTTGCCACCTGATCGCCGCGCGTGATGCCGCCGAAGATGTTGATGAACATCGCCTTCACGCGGGCGTCCGACGTCACCAGCTTGTACGAGTTCTTCACGAGCTCGGCTTGCGCGCCGCCGCCGATGTCGAGGAAGTTCGCGGCGCCTCCGCCGGCGTTCTTGACGGCATCCATCGTGCCCATGCCGAGCCCCGCGCCGTTCGCGATCGTTCCGACCGTTTTCGGCGGTAGCCCGGGCTCGTCTTCGAAGCGCGCGTAGTTCGACATGCCGAGCCCGATGGCGACCGCGGCGGCCTGGTCGTCGTCGGCGGGCGACTCCGAGTTCCACTTGGCGACGTCGGGATGTTTGTAGAGGCCGTTGTCGTCGAGATCGACCTTTGCGTCGCTGGCGATCACGCGGCCGTCCTTGGTGAGGACGAGCGGGTTGATCTCCACGAGGTTCGCGCCGTACTCCATGAACAGCGTGTACAGCGCGCCGAGGAGCGCGGGGAACGCTTTGCGATAGCCCGCAGGCAGCTTCGCATCGAACGCGAGCTGGCGTCCGATGTACGCGGAGTATCCGCGCGCGGGATCGATCCAATACTTCTTGATGGCGTCGGGATCGCGCTCCGCGACCTCTTCGACGTCCATGCCGCCTTGCGCGGTGACCAGCACGACCGGTTTCTTCGCCGCGCGATCGATCGCGATCGAAACGTACGCCTCGCTGGCGATGTCGACTTTCTCCTCGACCAGCAGCGACTTCACTTCCTCGCCGTCCGGATTCTGGACCGACTTGAGGATCTTGCCGATCAATTCGCGCGCGAGCGCTTCGCCCTGCTGCGCGTCGTCGGCGAACTTGATGCCGCCCGCCTTGCCGCGGCCGCCCATCATCACCTGACTCTTGAGCACCCACGACCCGGGATGCTCGGCAACGAAACTCTTCACGTCGGCGGCGGTCGTGGCGTAGACGCCGCTCGGGGTCGGGATGCCGGCCCGCCGGAACAGGTCCTTGCCTTGGTACTCCATCAATTTCATGGCGCGCCGAGCGTTCCTCATGGCGGAAGACCGCCCCTGGACGACTGATGTCGAGAGTGCCGGAGGCGGGGCCGGACGACCGCGGAATGGATTTCCTCGGAGGACCGTCTCATGCGCAGCCTGCTCGCTCTTGCCGTCATCGCGGCGTTTGCCGTCCCGCTCGCCGCGTCGGCCGCCGACACGCCCGTCCCGAAAGTGCTGCGCGAGTTGGTGTACGACGTGACGTATAGCGCGCGCACGACGCAGCAGGTGAAATCGTCGGGCATGAACAGCGGCTACGGCGGCGGGACCGGCATGGCCGGCGATTCCGCCAACAGCGGCACCGGCGGGTCCAGCACCGCGAGCCAGTTCATGAACGGTGACGACCACGGCAGACTCACGATCGATGTCGTCGCAGCGACGAGCGACGGCGGCCTCGTCGTCGACACGTCGTTCACGGGCGCGAAAAGCATGCAGCCCGTGACGCGGGTAGCTGTGTACTCCGACGGACGAATCTCCGTGGACCCCGCGCATCCGCTGGCCCCGGTAGCGGCGCGCATGTTGCCGCTCATCGCGCGCGGCTTCATCGCCGAACGCGACGTGTCGGCCGGCTCGAGCTGGAGCATTCCTGCGCCCGCGCCGGCCAAAGGGTCGACGACCTACCGCGTGCAGAGCACCGACGGCCAACGCGCGCGGATCGCGATCGAGGGCGTCTTGTCGATGCCGGGCGCGAACGGCTTCGACGAAACCGCTCAAGGCACGACCACGTACGCGACCGATCTGGTCTCGCCGGTGTCGTACGACCTCAATGCGCGTATTCATCGCCAGCTCGGCATGGATCAGTCGATGACGACGACCGCGCACGTCACCGCGACGCTGGTCAGCGACTCGTTCGCGAAGAAGTAGCCCCGCACGTAGCGGCCATCGTCCTATTCGACGGCGTCTGCAACTTGTGCAACGGCGCGGTCCGCTTCATCGCGGCGAACGATCCGGATCACCGGTTCGCGTTCTTGCCCCTTCAGTCACCACGCGGCCGCCAACTGCTGGGCGAACGCGCCGGCGACGCACGCGAGCCCGACACCATCGTCCTGTTCGCCGGCGGGCGCCGCTACGAGCGCAGCGACGCGGCACTGCACATTGCACTGGGCCTGCGCGCACCGTGGCCGCTCGCGTTCGCCGCAATCCTGATCCCGCGTGGCGCGCGCGACGCCGCGTACCGCTGGATCGCACGCAATCGCTATCGCTGGTTCGGCCGCACCGACACGTGCGCGCTGCCGCCGCCCGGCCTGCGCGAGCGCTTCCTGCCCGAAGATGCCGAGCCGTCCGCGCCGTGACCGCACCTTGGCTCGTCTCGATGGACTGGCGCGACACGCTGTTCGTGCACTGGCCGGTCGACGCCGGCGCGTTGCGGCCGCTGATCCCGCGCGACCTCGAGCTCGACGTGATCGAAGGCAGCGCGTGGGCGAGCATCGTCGCGTTCAGCATCGCCGGCGCCCGGGCGCGCGGCGTTCCGGCGCGGTTGGCGTTGCGGCGCTTCGGCGAAGTGAACGTGCGCACGTACGTGACCGGCCGCGGCGTTGCGGGCGTATGGTTCTTGAGCCTCGACGCCGCCAGCGCGTTCACGGTGCGCGCCGGGCGCAGCGCGCTCCACCTGCCGTATTACGACGCGCGGATCGACGCGACGTGGGACGACGACTCGTGCGCGTACCGCCTCGACCGTACCGATGCGCGCGCGCCGGCCGCGCGCTTCGAAGCAAACGCGCGCCTCGCGAATGCCGAACGGACCGCAGCCGCGGGATCGCTCGAGCACCGGCTCGTCGAGCGCTACAGCTTCTTCACCGTCGACCGCCGCGGCCGCACGGTGCGCGGCGACGTGCTCCATGCCCCATGGCGGTTGCGCGACGCGAGCGTGACGATCACCGGCAACACCCTGCTCGCCGCAGCCGGCATCGCGGTCCCGGCGGCTGCGCCGCTGACGCACGCATCCGCCGGCGTCGCGGCGCGCGCGCGATATCTGGTCGCGCCGTAAGCGCGGGCGCTCGCGCTAGTCGAGCCGTCCGAGCAGACCGCGCGCGATGACGAGCTGTTGAATCTCCGACGTGCCTTCGTAGATCTCGGTGATCTTCGCATCGCGATAGTACCGCTCGACGGGAAACTCCGTCGTGTACCCGTATCCGCCGTGGATCTGCAGCGCAGCCGACGCGTGTTCGCGCGCCTTGGTCGACGCGAATAGCTTCGCCTTCGACGCCTCGCCGATGAACGGGCGCCCCGCATCCGCGAACGCGGCCGCACGATACACGAGCAATCGCGCCGCATCGAGATCGGTCGCCATCTGCGCGATCTTGAACGACACGCCTTCGAACGCGCCAATGGGCTTGCCGAACGCGGTGCGATCCTTCGCGAACGCGACCGACGCATCCAAACACGCCGCGAGAATCCCCGTCGCTTGCGCCGCGATCCCGATGCGCCCGGACGTGAGCGTGGTCAACGCCTGCGTCAAGCCGGCGCCTTCGCCGCCGAGCACCGCGGCATCGGAAACGCGGACGTCGTCGAACGCGAGGTCGACGGTGTTCGACGTATGGATTCCGAGCTTCTCCGTCGTCTTCTCGACGACGATACCGGGCAACGACGAATCGACGAGAAACGCCGTGATCCCCTTGGACCCGGGGCCGCCCGTCCGAAACATCGCCATCACGACGCCGGAGTACCCGCCGTTCGTACACCACTGCTTGCGCCCGTTGAGCACCCAATCGGCGCCGTCGCGCCGAGCCGTCGCGCGAATCGCCGCGGCATCGGAGCCCGCGTCCGGTTCGGTAAGCCCAAACCCCGCAATCATATCGCCGGCCGCGAGCTGTTCGAGCCAACGCCCCTTCTGCTCGTCGGAACCAAGCGTTGCAATAGCATGACAGATCATGGAATGCACGGACACGGTAACGGCCGTCCCGGCGTCGACCTTCGCGAGCTCCTCGATCGCAAGCGCATACGAAACGTAATCAGCGCCGACGCCGCCGAACTGCTCGGGCACGAGCATCCCCATCAGCCCCGCCGCGGTCAGCTTGCCGTATAGCTCGCGCGGAAACACGTGCCCCTTGTCCCAAGCCGAAATGTGCGGCGCGATCTCACGCGCGGCGACATCCCGCGCCACCTCACCGATGGCGCGCTGATCGTCGGTGAGATCGAACGCTACCGGCCGGGCCGCGCCGATCACCTCGCCGCCGCCGGAACCGCGGCCGGCGCTCCGTTCGCCGACGCAGCGTAATCGTAGAAACCGCGCCCCGACTTCTTCCCGAGCCATCCCGCTGCGACGTACTGCTTGAGCAGCGGACACGCCCGGTACTTCGTATCGCCGAACCCCTCGGACAACACGTTCATGATCGCAAGACACGTATCGAGCCCGATGAAATCAGCGAGCGTGAGCGGCCCCATGGGATGATTCATGCCGAGCTTCATCACGGCATCGATCGCCTCGACGGAAGCGACGCCCTCGTACAGCGCGTAAATCGCCTCGTTGATCATGGGCATCAGAATCCGATTGGAGATGAACCCGGGGAAATCACGCACTTCCACCGGCGTCTTGTCGAGCCCGAGCGCCAGATCGCGCACGAACGCAAACGTGGCATCATCGGTGGCAATGCCGCGAATGATCTCGACGAGCTTCATGACGGGCACGGGATTCATGAAATGCATCCCGACGACACGCTCGGGCCGCGACGTAACGGCGCCCAGCACGGTAATCGAGATCGACGACGTATTCGAAGCGAGCACCGCCTCAGGCGGCGTGTTCTTCTCCAAGAACCGAAACAGATCGAGCTTCAAATCGATCCGCTCGGTCGCCGCTTCAATCGCAAGCTGCACGTCGAGATCCTTCACGTGCGCCCGCGCATCGATGTGCGAAAGAATCTCCCCCCGCTGCTCCCCGGACATGCGGCCCTTCTCAACATCCCGATCGAGCCGCTTGGCAATCCCGTCGATCCCTTTCCGAATGCGCGCCTCATCAACGTCGTTGAGCAGCACCTCATGCCCCTTGGCGGCAAGCACTTGCGCAATACCCCCGCCCATCTGCCCAGCCCCAACAACGAGAACGCGCACAAAAACCTACGCTTTCAAAAAGCCGACGCAGAAAAAAGCCCCGCTCGCCACCATCCTGCCGGAGGGCGCCGCGTGCGCGGCCGCCGCGGGGGCGTCGCGGAGCGGGCGAAGGCAGGATGCCGAGAGCCCGCGGAGCGCCGAGCGTTGGGACGCACAGGAGGTGCGTCCCAACGCGTCCCCCGTGACG
>JAXDMA010000036.1:0-2669 GCA_034666305.1 Vulcanimicrobiota bacterium | reverse complement strand
CGAGCGCGCGGGTGAACTCGGTCGACGTCTTCGAGCCGAGGTCCTCGATCTCGAAGTCCTCGGTGTACGGGTTCATCGCGTCGATGACGATCTTGTCGTCCCAGCCCTCGATCTCGCCGAGAGCCTCTTCGCGCTTCGTCCATGGGACGGCGATGAGCACCACGTCGCTGGCGTCGACGGCGTCCTGCGCGGTGGTCGCCTCGGCGTTGGGTCCGATCTCCGCGGCCAGCCCCTTGAGCGAGGCCGGTCCGCGCGAGTTGGCGATGCGTACCTGATGGCCGGCCCGCGCAAAGACGCGGGCGGCGTTTCCTCCGATGTTCCCGGAGCCCAAGATCCCGATCTGCATCCCTATCCTCATCGACCGGCGGAAATCCGCTCCCACCGGCTTCACCACAGGTTACGCCACGAGGGACCCGGATTCCGCGACGGCCGCTAGCCGTCTGACCCTTACCCGCCCACGGTAGCTTTGCTTCGTAACATCCGGGCAAACTCGCGGCCATCCCGACCCGCGACCATCGCGGCATGGACGGATTGGATTGGACCGCGAGCGCGATGCGGGCGGCGCGCGCGCAGCTCGACATTGCGACGCACAACCTCGCGAACGCGTCGACCGACGGTTACCGCAAGAGCGCCGCCGCTGTCGCCTTGACCGAACGCGGCCTCACGGTCGCGTCGCACGCGACGCACGAGCAGGGCGCGGTGCGGAGCACCGGCCGTGCGTTCGACCTGGCGCTGCTCGGCGACGGAGTGTTTCACGCCGGGGACGTCGCGACGCGCAGCGGCGCGTTCACCCGCGATCGCGACGGCTGGATCGTGGATGACCGCGGCCGGCGGCTGCACGGCGAGCACGGCGCGCTGCGCGTGTCGGAACGCGCGAAGATCGATGCGGACGGCATGGTGCACGACGGCGGTCGCGTGGTCGACCGCATCCCGCTGCCGCCGGGGACGCACCTGCTCGCCGGCGCGCTCGAGACGAGCACGGTCAATCCGATCGGCGAGACGCTCGCGATCCTCACCGCGCAGCGCGCGTTCGAGACGGCGCAAAAGACGCTGCTGGCGATCGACGCGACGCGCGACAAGACCGCGAACGACGTGGTGCGGGTGCGATGAACCGCGCGATGTACGCGGCGGCCAGCGGGATGGCCGCGCAGCAGACGCAGCTCGAGATCGTCGCCGACAACCTCGCCAACGCCGACGTCGCGGGTTTCAAAAGCGCCGCGGCGACGTTCGCCGACGTGCGCGCCGGCTCGATCGGGCTCGGCACGACGGGCGTCGGCAAGCACGCCGTGTTCGCGCAGGGCAAGCTCGTCCGTAGCGGCGGCGCGTTCGACGTCGCGATCGACGGGCAGGGATTCTTCGCCGTGCAGCGCGGCGGCGCGCACGCGTACACGCGCAACGGCGAGTTCGCGCGCGAGGCGGACGGCACGCTGCGCAACAGCGCGGGCTGGGCGCTTTCCGGCGTGCGCATCCCGGCCGATGCGATCGCGGTGCGCGTCGAACGCGACGGCCGCGTCGTCGTCGACGCCGCCGGCGCGAAAAATCAGGTGATCGCGCGCCTGCGGCTCGCGTCGTTCGCGTCGCCTGACGCGCTGCGCCCGCTCGGCGCGACGCTGTTCGCGGCGACCGATGCGTCGGGCCGCGCGCGCATGTTCGTCCCGGGCGGCCGTGACGGTCCTGCGCTCGCGTTCGGCATGCTGGAACGTTCGAACGTCTCGGTGATCGAGGCGATGATGCAGATCCTCGGCGCGCAACGCGCGTACGAGGCAAATGCCAAGGGAGTGCAGGCGGCCGATGAAATGCTGCGCATCGCCAATAACCTCCACCGCGGCTGATTCCGCGCGCGAGACCGCGCGTGACGTGATGAACGCGATCCTGTTTCGCGAGATTCTCAAGCCGCTCGTTCGGGGGCTGGGCCCGGTGGCGGAGATCGCGCTCGGCAGCGTCACCGACGACCTGTTCGTGCGCAGGCCGCGGCGATGAGCGAAGAACGCGAGGCGCAGATCCGTGGGTTGCTGCCGATCGTGCGGTCTTTTGCGCGGCGCGTACATCGGATGGTGCCGAGCAGCGAGCTCGACGATCTGATCGGCGACGGCTGCGTGGGACTCATCCGCGCCGTTGACGCGTTCGATCCCTCGCGCGGCGTACCGCTCGAGCAGTACGCGCGCCGTTTGATCCTCGGTGCGATACTCAACGGCGTGCGGCGCGCGGACCCCGTGCCGGAACGGATGCGCCGAACGCTGCGCATGGCGGAGAACGCGCGCTTCGCGCTCGCGCAAGAGCTCGGCACGCTGCCGACGCCGGGTGCGATGGAACGGATCACGCCGCCGCTCGCGCCCGCCCGAACCGAGGCCTACCGCCGCAACGCGCTATCGCTGGACACGAAGCTGCCGCGCAGCGAACGCCTGCAGCTCGACCACGCCGGCGACCCGCAAGAGATCGCCATCGGTCGCCTGGAGCGCGAGTGCATGCGCCGCGCAATCGCTGCGCTGCCGCAGCGCCAGCGCAGCATCGTGATGGCGCACTACTTCGGCGAACAGCCCCTGCGCGCGCTCGTCGCCCCGCTCAGCATCTCGCCGCAGCGCGTGTCGCAACTTCACCTCATCGCGTTGCGGCAACTGCGCGATGAGCTCGCGGCGACTGCCGGGATGACGGCAACGGCATGAAGGAAG
>JAXDMA010000035.1:0-4599 GCA_034666305.1 Vulcanimicrobiota bacterium | reverse complement strand
GGAGCCTCGACGCGTCGCTCCGGGCGGCGAACAAGTACGGGCGCTCCGACGAGCACAAGAAGTCGATCGACGCGCTCCGCGAGCTCAACAAGAAGATGCTGTTCCGCGAGACCCGCCGGGACGTGCACCCCTTCTAGCGTTTGACGTCCCGCGGCCGGGGCTCGCGCCCGTAACCCACCAGCGCCACGGCGGTACTCACCGACGTGGCGTTCTTTATGCCGCCGGAGTCCCTCACGTCGTCGACGGCGGCTCCACGATTGCCAACCCCAGCTCCTTGAGCGCCTGCGCCGGTACCGACGACGGCGCGTCCATCATCACGTCGCGCGCCATTTGATTCTTCGGGAACGCGATCACCTCGCGGATGTTCGACTCGCCGCACGCGATCATGACGATGCGGTCGATGCCCAAAGCCATGCCGCCGTGCGGCGGCGCGCCGTACGACAGCGCTTCCATGAAGAACCCGAAGCGATCGTCGATCTGCTCGTCGCTCAGGCCGAGGCGCTTGAACACGCGCCGCTGGAACTCCGGAACGTGGTTGCGGATCGAGCCGCTGCCCAGCTCGTAGCCGTTGAGCACGAGGTCGTAGTGCTGCGCGGTGATCGCGAGCGGATCGCTGTCGAACAGCGCTTCCTGGCCCGGCAGGGGCGCGGTGAACGGGTGGTGCGAGAACGTGATCTCGCCGGTTTCCTCGTCGCGTTCGAACAGCGGGAAGCCCAGCACCCAGCAGAACGCGAACTTTTTCGGATCGCGCAGCTTCAAACGGTCGCCGATCTCCAGGCGCAGTTTTCCCGCGACCTCGTACGCCGCGCGCGACGTGTCGCCGATCAGCAGCAGCGCGTCCCCTTGGCCGTCGCCTGAAATGTTTCCCGTCGCGCCGAGACCCTGCCGCAGCCGTTCGACCAGCTTCTCGTCGAGGAACTTGGCGATCGAGCCCTTCACGCCGTCGCCGAACGTGACGTAGGCCATCCCTTTGCCGCCGTATGACTTGACGAGTTCCGTAAGGTTGTCGAAGTCACGGCGTGAGAGCGCCGCGCCGCCGGGGTAGCGTACCGCAATGATGCGATTCGCAATGCTCTCTGCCAGCGTCGCGAACAGCGAGAACGCGCTGCCCACAAACGCGTCGGTGACGTCGGCCAGCTCGAGCTCGAAGCGGAGATCGGGCTTATCCGAACCGAAGCGCCGCATCGCGTCGCCGTAGGTCAGGCGCGGCAACGGATCCGGGATGGTCTCGCCGAGCGCGCGCCGCCACACGCTGCGCATGCAGCCTTCCATCATCGCGACGACGTCGTCTTGCTGCACGAACGACATCTCGACGTCGACCTGCGTGAACTCGGGTTGCCGGTCGGCGCGCTGCCCTTCGTCGCGGAAGCACCGTGCGATCTGCATATAGCGTCCCAGCCCGCCGATCATCAGAATCTGCTTGAGGATCTGCGGCGATTGGGGCAGCGCGTAGAACGAACCCTGGTGCACGCGCGACGGCACGAGGTAGTCGCGCGCGCCCTCCGGCGTCGACTTGATGAGGTTCGGCGTCTCGATCTCGATGAAGTCGTGCTCGTCGAAGTAGTCGCGGATCGCTTTGACGATGCGATGGCGCAGCTTGAGGTTGCGCTGCATCCGCGGCCGGCGCAGATCGAGGTAGCGATAGCGCAGGCGGATGTCTTCCGCCGGTTCTTCTTCGGCGGCGATCACGAACGGCGGCGTTTCCGAACGGTTGAGGATCTCGAGCGCGGTCGCGGGAACTTCCACGTCGCCGGTCGCGAGCTTCGCGTTCTCGGTTCCCGCCGGGCGGCGGCGCACGACGCCGCCCACGCGCACGACGTCTTCACTGCGCAGCGTCTCGGCGCGCGCGAACGTTTCGCCCATCGACGGGTCGAACGTGACTTGCGTGAGGCCGCTGCGGTCGCGCATGTCGATGAAGATGAGGCCGCCGTGGTCGCGGCGGCGATGGACCCACCCGTCGAGCTCGACGTTGGCGCCGACGTCGGCGGCCGTGAGCGCGCCGCACGACACGCGTTTGATCGAGTTATCCACGCAGCGCGGCCTTCACTCCCGTAAGATAATGATATTGGTACGAAAGCGTGCGCGCGAGGCCTGGGGCCGACGCGCCGTTCTCGATCCATGACTTCACGGCGGGGACGCGCTCGACGACGCCGTGCAGCGCGAGCGACACCGGCGTCATGCCGAGCCGCAGCCGCACGTCGAACGCCGGGTGCTTGCGAAAGAACCGCACGGTCGATTTTCCGGCGAGCTCGTACTTTTGCTGCTGCTCGCGCCACGGAACGGGATGCCAATGGAAGTTCACGGCCTGCGGCTCGTATGCGATCGGCACGCCGCCGTGCTGCAAGCGGTAGCCGAGCTCGAGGTCCTCGTGGCCGTAACCCGTGAAGTCTTCGTCGAAGCGGCCGACGCGGTCGAGCTCAGCGCGCGGCACCGAAGCGTTGCCGGTGAGAAAGTAGAGCCACGAGAGGCGCTTGGATTTCTCGCCGTGCAGCGGCGTGCGCTTCGCCCGGTCGGCGCGCTTCTGGAGGTAATCCTCGTACGAGTTGACCTGCACTTCCATGCCCACGATCGCGCGCACGCCCGGCGCGTCGTGATGCGCGAGATGGCGCGACAGCAGATCGGGCGACGCGATGATGTCCGCGTCGGTGAACAGCACGATGCGGCCCTGCGCCGCGACGATACCGGCGTTGCGCGCCGATGCGCGACCGGTGTACGGACCGGGCAGATGGCGCACGAACGGCGCGTTCTTCGCGACCTCCGCGAGGTATTCTGCGGTCCCGTCGGTGGAGTTGGAGTCCGCGACGACCACCTCGAACTCGCCGCGCCGAAGATCCTGCGCGAGCAGCGAGGGGATCACGTGGCGGAGCGTGTCGAGACGGTTGTACGTCGGAACGACGACGGAGATGCGTGGTGTCATCCTGAGCTTGTCGAAGGGTCGGTCATAACAGTGAAGCGACGGCGGCGACGATCTCGGCGCGCGATGCGCGCAGCGAGGCCTCGGATTCGTCCGGCGGTTTGCGCAGGATCGCGTTCGGCACGCGGTACGGCGACCATTCCTGGGAGGCCAGGCGAAACCACTTGTTCTCGAACAGGACGGCCGTCGGCGCGCGGACCGCGCTTGCGACATGGGTCGCACCGGTGTCGATCGTGAGCACGCAAGCAGCCCGCTCGAAGACCGCTGCCCACACGTGGAACGGCAAGCCGCCCAGCACGGTGTCGGCCACGCCGGCGCGCGCGACGGCCTCACCCACCGTGCGCCCGTCTTCGGCGTAGGTCGCGATCAGCGGGCGGCCGAGCGCGCGCAGGTCGCGAAAAAGTTGGAGACAGCTTTCGGTCGTCGACCCGTGCTCGGTCCAGCGCCGGCCCAGTTGCACGACCACCGCATGCGCCGGAAACCCGGCCACCGCCACGCGGTCCGCGTCCGTGACCGGCAGAACGAGCTCGCGAACGAGCGTGTGCGCGCCGCCGGCCGCCGCCACGGCGAGCACTTGCTCCACCTCGTGCGCGACGACGCGCTCGGGATGGCGCTCGGCGGTGGCAGGGTCGGCTTGGCTGATGACGACGTCCGTGAGCAGCGTGCGCAGCATCAGCCGCGCGGCGTACCTGCGGGCGTACGTGTAGCCGACGCGCTTGGGCGCACGCGTCGCGGCGACGATCCGGTGATCGATGTCGCGCGGCGCGAGCGCGATCGCGAGGTCGACGCCGCGAAAGCGCGCGCCGAACGTGGTCGGTTCGACGTCCGCCGGAACGATGGCGAGCTCGTCGACATCGGGCGAGCGGTCCGCGACGACGGAGTTGTACCGGCTGCACGCCAGCGTCACGTGAGCATCCGGAAACGAACGCCGTACCGACGCGATCGCCGGCGTCGACAAGATCAGATCGCCGACCCGATCCGTGCGCGCCAGCAAGATGCGCACCGTTACGCGCGCGCCGTCACGCGGGATCCCGTTTCGCGCGGGCGAGCTCGTCGTAATACGCCGCCGCCGCGAGCAGACGCGCCGCCGCGAGCTTCGCGGCGGGCAGCTTCACGTCGGCCGCCGTGTCGCCGACGGCGCGCTCCAGCCGCGCGCGCAGCCCGTCGTTGCGCAGCGCGCCGGCCAGCAGCCGCTGCGGCACCGTATCGCCGATCGCGAGTGCGACGCGCCAGCCGGGGTGCAGCCGCTCGAGCCGCACCGCGGTGCGCGCCTGCGCGCGCACTTGCCGCAGCATCCCTGCCACGCTGGTCGCCTTGGGCGCCGGCTTGTAGTGGAACGCGACGGCAAAGCGGTTGAACACGGCTTTGGTGCCGAGCGCGCGCAGCCGCAAGCCCAGCTCGATGTCTTCCCACCCGTACTCGCTGAACGACTCGTCGAAATATCCGCCGGCGGCATCGAGCCGGCTGCGCCGCACCGACACGTTGGTGGTCCAGAACCAGTTGCCGCTGTAGTTGCGCGGCGTCCAGACCGGGATCGGAAGCGCGTCGAACGACTCCGTGTTGATCGCCGCACCGCGCACCACCACGTCGCCGTGGCGCTCGTCCGACTTCAGGTGTTCCGCGGCGAACACGGGCGTGGGCAGCACGTCGTCGTCGATGAACGCGATCCGTTCCCCCGTGCAGCG
>JAXDMA010000034.1:0-13653 GCA_034666305.1 Vulcanimicrobiota bacterium | reverse complement strand
GCGCGCCGCAGGTCGACGATGACGTCCCAGATTTTGCCGTGCAAGCACTGCACGAGCTTGGCCATGCGAAAATCGTAGTGCAGCCCGCGCAGCACGTTGCGCGCCGACCGCGACGAGGAGTCTTGCGCGAAATGCATGTCGAGGCCGAGCGCCGCGTACTTGGGATCAGACCAGGTCTCTTTGAAATACCCGCGATCGTCCGCGAACACGTCCGGAACGAAAACGCGCGCATCGGCGAACGTGGTGGGGAAGACCTCGATCACGTAGGATTCGCTTTCTGAACGAGTTCGACGAGTCGAACGGCATAGGCGTGCTGGGCAACCCAATCGGTGGAACCAATGGCGGAACCTTGCACGCGCGCCGCGGCCCAGCCCGGCACGGCGTCGTCGATGACCGGGGTGGAGGCGAGAACGTAGAGCATCCCCCGCGCCAGCGTCTCCGAATGCGTGATCGCAGAGGTGTACGCGAGCTGGGCGAGCGCAATACCGGCGACGACGCGCTGGTAGCGCCGCCGCTCGATCTTTGCCATCAGCGCGGCGTCGAGCGACCGGAGCGCTTCGATCGTCGCCTCGCGATCGAGAGCGCCGGGACGCGTCACCGCTCGCAGGCGCGCCCCGGCAGCGGCGCTGTCGGGTGCGAGCTGCTCGTAACGGCTCGCGAGCGCCGCAATGAAGCGCTGCGCGTCGTTCTGCACGATCCAGCGAGGCGACTGCGCCAGCTCGCCGGCGGCCTGCGTCGCGAGGCCCAACTCGACGTCCGCGGCCGGCCGGCCCGCGGGCGCCAGCGGGATCAGCAACGGCGCGGGCCAGCGCCGATCCAACTCGACGACCAAAGCGCGCGCATACGGGAGGATGTCTTCCCGCTTCGCGATCTTGAGCAGCACTGCGGGATCCAGCGGCAGCGTTCCGGCCGGGATCTGCGCTGCGTGCTTGGCGAGGTCGACCACCGGGAGCGCGCCGTCGACTTGGCCCGCGACGTCCTTCGCCGATGCCGCCGGAAGGGTGACGTCGACGACACCGGCGTCGAACAATGCGGCGTCGCGCGGATCGGCGACCCAGCGGCCGGGATCGATCGGGATCGTTACACGCAGTGCCGGGTCGAGCGCGTCGCGGTCACCGTTCGCGACGAACGCTCGCAGCCCGGTCGCCGGATGCCGCCCGATCCCTGGAGTCGCAGCGAAGTCACCGTCCCCGCGGCCGTGGAGAAACGCTTCGACGTCGGCGATGCAGCGTTCGCGCAGCTGCACGATGCCGCAAATGCGCGGATCTTCCATCATGAGCAGCCCGCGCGCCGCGGTGCGACCGCGCTCCAACGCTGCTTGATCGTCGGCGCGGGCAGGCGACGCGCCGAACGCTGCGAGTTCCGTGACGAGTGCAAGCGCGCCGAGCGCGCGCTTAAAAGAGATCGAACGCCGCGTCACGCGCGGCCAGCGCCAGAAGACCATCGCGCAGGTGATAGACCCTGCCGAAGCCCGCCTCCTTGAGGCGTTGCGCCGCCCAGCGCGACTTCGTGCCGACGCGACACGCGACGACGTACGTCTTCGCGGTGTCGAGCTCGTGCATCCGCGCCTCGAGGGCGGTTGCCGGGATCGCAATCGCGCCGGGGACTTCGCCGAGCGCGCGCTCGTGCGGGTCGCGGACGTCGAGCAGCAGCGCACCGGCGGCGAGCGCTTCGTCGTACGCATCGAGGTCGAGCTCGGGGACGGTGCTCGGCGCCGCGGCGCGGTCCGGGACGCTGCCGACCTCCGTGATCGTCGGCGTCTCGCCGCACAGCGGGCATTCCGGATCGCGCGCGATGCGCACGTCCCGCACGCGCGCGTCGAGCGCGTCGATCAGCAGCAGGCGGCCGACCAGCGGCGTGCCGATGCCCAGGATCAGCTTGATCGCTTCGTTGGCTTGAAACGTACCGACCATGCCCGCGAGCACGCCCAGCACGCCGCCTTCGCTGCACGACGGGACGAGATCTTCGGGCGGGGGTTCCGGATACAGACAGCGATAGCACGGCCCGCCCGGCGCACCGAACACCGACAGCTGCCCGTCGAAGCGAAAGATCGCACCGTGCACGTCGGGCTTGCCTTCGAGCACGCACGCATCGTTGACGAGATAGCGCGTCGAGAACGTATCGCTCCCGTCGACGACGACGTCGACCAGCCGGACGAGCTCGCGCGCGTTGCCGGCGTCGAAGCGCACGGTGAGTGCGTCGATCGCGATCTGCGGGTTGAGCGCGCGCAAGCGCTCGGCGGCGCGGCTCGCCTTCGGCGCGCCGACGTCGGCCGTGTCGTACAAGATCTGGCGTTGGAGGTTCGTCACGTCGACGGTGTCGTCGTCGACCACGACGATCCGCCCAATGCCGGCCGCCGCGAGGTATGCGAGCACCGGCGAGCCCAAGCCGCCGGCGCCGATCACGAGCACGCGCGCACGCGACAGCCGTTCTTGACCCGCGAGCCCGACCTCCGGAATCAAAAGATGCCGGCTATACCGGCGCAAGTCGGCCCGCCCCGCCATCGTCGCCATCGTGGGGTTAGAGCGGCGCGTCGATCAGCGGGGTTGCGGGGCCGTCGGGCGCCGGCGACGCCGCGGCGCGCGGGTGGAGGGCGTTGAGCCATTGCAGGACCGCCGTCCGGCTGTTGTCGCCGGCGAACGTATGGTCGCTGGCGATCGTCGCGAGCGTCTTCGGCTCGCCCGCGCGTTCGTACAATTCCGTGACCGAGGCCGCCGACACCATGCCGTCGCGTTCGGCTGCGACGAACAGCACGGGACGGCCGGCGAGCCGCGACAGCGCGTCGTCGACGAGCGGCTGCCACTCGTGCGCGATCTCTTGCAGCGTCAGCCCGTCGACGTAGGACGAGCGTAAGTCGACGACGCCGCGCGCCGCGAGCGCGTCGAGCACGCTGGGCCGGCCGTAGCCGGTCGCGATCGAGACGGCGCCCGCGAGCGACGTATCGCGGCCCGCGACGCACAGCGCCGTGGTCGCGCCCATGCTGTGGCCTAGCGCGTAGACCGGGTGGTCGTCGCGTTCGCGCGCGAACCGAATGACGGTTTCCATGGCATCGAACAAATCGTGCACGCTGCGGAGTCGTCCGCCGCTGGCACCGAGCTTGTGGCCAGGAAAGTCCAGCGAGTACACGCTGAAACCGTGACTCGCGAGAAACGAGCAGAGCCCGTCGAGGTTCTGCTTGGAACTCGAGTAGCCGTGACCGGCGACGATCGTCACATCGCGGGGCCGCCGCGCCTCGTACTCGAGCACGGCGACGTGATTGAACCCTGCGTCGAGGTGGTGCAGCGTGACGTTCATGACGTCGTGTTCGCGATCCAGGCGGCGCCGCCGTCGCGATAGACCTCGCGCTTCCACACGGCGACGCGCGACTTGAGCGCGTCGATCGCGTACCGGCAGGCGTCGAACGCGGCGCCGCGATGCGGCGCGGCGACGACGACCGCGACGGACGGTTCGCCCAACGCCACGCGGCCGGTGCGGTGAACCATCGCGATACCGAGCGGGCCGAAGCGCTCGCGCGCCTCGTCCGCAATCCGTTCCATCTCCGCGACCGCCAGCGATTCGTACGCTTCGTACTCCAGCGCCGCGACCGGCCGCGGATCGTCCGGCGACGTCTCGCGCGTCGTGCCCAGGAACGTCACCACCGCTCCGTGCGCGTCCGTCTTCACCGCCCGCTCGAGCACGGCGGCGTCGATCGCAGCGGCCGACAGGCCGATCATCCGCCGCCGACCGGCGGGAGCAGGGCGATCTCGTCGCCCGTACTCACAACCGTGCCGCCGTCGGCCAGCGCGCCGTTGCGCGCGAAGCGCGTCGACGCGCGCAGCTCGGCAACGTGCGGAACGCCCGCCGTTACCAGGCCCCACAACCCGTCGATCGTCGTTCCGTCCGGCACCTGCACGCGGCGCTCGCCGAAACCCAGCAGCTCGCGCAACCGCGCGAACGCGAGCACGCGCGCCTCCGTCACACGCCTCCGATGTCCGTCGTGTAGCCGTGTTCTTTGAGCCACGCGCGCGACTCGTCGTGCAGCCCGAGCAGATCGATGCGGCTGCAGGTCAGCTTGTGCACGAGTACTTCCCAGAAGTGACGGCCTTGGCCGTACACGTCGTCCGGAATCTGGTTGTGCTTGCGCGTGAACTCGCGCAGCGACTCCCAATCGCGCTTGGCGAGCAGGGTGCGCAGCTCGCCGTCGTATTCCGGCGTGGGCGGCGCGGGCTGCATCGTCACGCGGACTTTCGTTCGCGCGGCGCACAGAAGCGCTCGATCGCGAGCGCGACGCCGTCGCGATCGTTCGGTGCCGTCACGTAGCGCACGGCCTGGCGCACTTCGGGCAGCGCGTTGCCCATCGCGACGCCGATCCCGGCCCAGCGCATCATCGGCACGTCGTTGCGCGAGTCGCCGATCGCCAGCACGTGTTCGGCCGCGATCCCGAAACTCGCGCACAGTTGCGCGAGCGCGTTCTTCTTGCTCGCGTCGCGGTTGAGCACGGCGCACTCCACGAAGTCGAGCCACGTCTCGTGGCGAAAGCTCAGCGGCAGGTCGCCGAATTCTCGCTGCATGCGCTCGACCGACTCGCGGCCCAAGAATCGAATGAACGTGGGCGCCTCAGTGAGGATCTCCGCGAGCGACGGCGCCTCGTACCAGCCCGGACCGCGCATGTCGTCCATGTAGATGTGCGAACCCTGGAGCCGGTAGAACGCCTCGCCGACGTAGACGGCGATCGCGAGGCCTTCGCGTTCCGCGAACTGCACCATCGCCTTCGCGTGCGCCAGCGGCACCGGGATGTGCAGCAGCGTCCGGTTCGCGCCGAAGTCCTTGGTCAGGGCGCCGTGGCAGCAGATCACGGGCAGGTTCAGCCCGAGGTCCTTGGACACGCGAATCGGCGTGTCGACGCCTCTCCCGGTCACCAGGACGACACGAATCCCCGCCAGGAGCGCGTCCTTGATGGCCGAGCGGTTCCTGACGCTGATCGTCTCGTCCGGCGCGAGCAGCGTGCCGTCGAGGTCGAGCGCGATGAGATCGATGTTCGGTGTGGGTGGCATTCTTCTTGAATCTTCGGCCGCTACGATACCCCGGGAGACCCCCGGGGATGCGCAACGGCCGACCCGTCGAATACGTTGACCGGACATGCGCACCTTCGTAGCGGTCCTCGCATTCTTTGCGGCGAGCATCGCCCCCGCACTCGCGCAACCCGTCCAGCGGTGTTCGCACGAGGCGTTTCCCGTCGGCGGGCAGTCCGTCGTCGTGACCGTGTGCGCCGGCGCGCCCAACGGCGGCAAGACCGTCTCGGTCGCCGAGAACTTCAAGACCGCCGCGACGTCCTTCAACCACACCACCTCGATCGAGGTGCTGCCCGGCGCCGCCGCCTCGCGCGCCGTCGACGACGTGTCGCTGGCGCCGCTCGGCTTGCAGTACACCCTCCATCTCACGCTCGCGTATCGCGAGGCCGGCGTGATCATCGAGCACGCGCTGCTCCTCCCCGGAGCCGTCCCGCTCAAATAGCCGCCTGCGGCGCCGCAACCGTGCGGCGGCGAGCCGGTTCGTGGGCACCGAAATGCGGTGTCGACGCTCCTGATGTCCTGTACGAGCGTGGCCCCGGAGCTCGACGCGGCAGGTCGTGCCCGGTACGTCACGGACCATCTCCCACCGGGCCTGTTCCGGGTCCCGGATGACGCCCAGAGCGCGGTTCCCTGGCGCGTCTCGCCGGAACCGTTTCCGCTCGCACCCAAGACCGTCGCCGCCATCGAGTCGCTCGGCAACGACTTGCTCGCTTTCTACCGGGCGCTCAACGCGCTGTACCTGCGCAGCGCGCGCGGAACCGCACCGGCGTTCATCGCCGAAGAGCTCGACCGCGGCAAACCCGAGCAGATCGTCAAGCTCGCGCGCCAGAATCGCTTCAAGCAAGACATCCCGCGCGTCATCCGCCCCGATCTGATCCTGACCGACGACGGCTACGTCGCGAGCGAGCTGGACAGCGTCCCGGGCGGCATGGGCTTCACCACCGCGCTGGCGCGCACGTACTGCGAAGTCGGCAGCGACAGCATCGGCGGGATCGACGGGATTCCGCAGCGTTTCGCCGAGATGCTCGCGTCGGTCGCCGCCAAAGAGCATCCCACCGTCGCGGTGGTCGTCAGCGCGGAGTCGAACGACTACCGGCCCGAGATGTCCTGGCTGGCGACGCGCGTGAACGCGCTCGGTCTCGCCGACGTGATCGTGTGCGCACCTGCCGACATCGTGTTCACCGAAGAAGCGCTCTTCGTGCGCAGCGCCGACGGCCGCGAGTCGAAGATCGACGTGCTCTACCGGAACTTCGAGCTGTTCGATCTGCTCAACGTCTCCAAGCAGGAGCTGATCTTGTATGCCGCGCGCCACAACCGCGTGCGCATCACGCCGCCGCCGAAAGCGCACTTCGAAGAGAAGCTCACGTTCGCGCTGTTCCATCATCCGGGGCTGCGTTCGTACTGGCGCGGCGAGCTCGGGCCGGCGGTCGACGAACGGCTGCTCGGCATCTTCCCGCGCACGTGGATTCTCGACCCGCGCCCACTGCCGTGGCAGGCCGCCATGGTCGACATCAGCGCGAACGGCGCGCCCGTGCACGAGTGGTCGCAGCTCGAGGACCTCGGCAAGAGCGAACGCGACTACGTGCTCAAGCCGTCCGGCTTCAGCGAGCTCGCATGGGGTTCCAAAGGCGTGAAGGTCGCCAACGATCTCACCCGCGACAAATGGCGCGAGGCGCTGCACCAAGCCCTAGCGTCGTTCGATCACACGCCGTACATCTTACAGCGCTTTCACAAGGGCAAACGCGTCCAGGTACCGTTCCTCTCAGCGTCCACCGGCGAGATGAAAGTGATGGACGGGCGCGTGCGGCTGTGCCCGTATTACTTCGTCGTGGGCGATGAAACGCGGCTAGGCGGGATTCTGGCCACGGTCGCGCCGGCCGACAAGCGGCTGATCCACGGAATGAGCGATGCGATCATGGCGTCATGCCGCGTCGCGGACGACGGCTTCTGAGCAAAAAAGAAGACCAAAGCGCGGGGCAGATCCGCATGCGCAACCGCCACCGGCTGATGTCGTTCGGGTCGGCTGCGCTCGCCGGCGCGATCGTGTATGCGCTCGTCCCGACGTGGCTGCACGGTGCGACGCGTTTCGTCGCCGCATACGACGTGGCGATCATCGTGCTGCTCGGCTTCTTCTGGAAAGTTGGACTGCACACCGATCCGCGCTTGACGCGCGCGCGGGCGGCGCTCGACGATCCCGGCCGCAACACCGTGCTGCTCATCGTGCTCGCGACCGTCGTGGTGGGTCTCGTCGCGGCCGTCGCGATCATCGGTCACGGCCCGCAGGTCAAGAACGAGGTCGAGAAGTGGGAAGCGTACGCGTTGGGCGTGCTCGCGATCTCGGCCGGATGGTTCGTCGTGCACACGGTCTACACGTTCCGTTACGCGCACTTGTTCTGGTTCGACGAGGATCAAGACGGCCAGCCCGGCGGCTTCAACTTCCCCGGCACCGACGACCCGTCGGATTATGATTTTGCCTACTTCTCGTTCTGCATCGGCACGTCGTTCGCAGTGTCGGACCCGCAGGTCACCGAAACGCGCGTGCGTCGCGAGGTCATGGTCCACTCGATCATTGCGTTCGCGTACAACTCGGTGATCGTCGGCATGGTGATCAATTTGTTCGCCGGCATCTTCTCCTCCGCGAGCGGCGGGAAGTAAGCACAACACGTGCGAGGCGCGGCCGTCCTTGCGCTCGTGCTCATCGCGGCCCTCGGCGGTCCCGCTCGCGCCGATCAGATCAATTGGAATCAGCGCGGCAACGACGCCGTGCGGCGCGGCGACCTCGCGCAGGCGCTCGTCGACTTCACGCGTGCCGTCGAACAGATCCCCAACGACCCGGCGCCCTGGTACAATCGCGCGCTGGTGTACTCCAAGCTCGGCAAGAACGGTGAAGCGCTCGCCGACGCGCAGCGCTCGGTCAGCGTGAACCCGTTGTTCGACGAAGGCAGTGCCCTCGCGGCACGCCTGCAGGAAGAGCTCGGCGACTACCCCGCGGCGCTGGCAAGCATCGATCGCGCGCTCGCCGTGCGCTCCGGCGAGGTGTCGTATCACGTCACGCGAGCGCGCGTGCTCCGGCTGCTCCACCGCACGACCGACGCGGTCTCCGAGTACGAGGATGCGCTGCGGCGCGACGCGCGCTTCGCGCCCGCGCTGCACGGTCTCGCGGAGGTGCGGCTCGAACAGCAGCGCGACCGCGACGCGGTCGCGCTGCTCAAACGGTACGTCGCGGTGTCGCCCGACGATTCCGACGTGAACGTCGTCGTGGCCGGCTTGCTGGCCAAGACCGGCCGAGCGGAGGATGCGCTGGCGTGGATCGCCGCGCACGGATCCGCCGACCCGCGCATGACGGACTACCGCGTACGCGCGCTGCTGTCGCTCGGGCGCACCGCGGCCGCGGGCGCCGCATTGCCGGCTTCCGCGCGCGGTGAATCCGCGTACCGCGCATCGCTGCGCGGCGAGCTCGCCTTTCACGCGGGCCGGTGCCGCGAAGCCGCGGACGCCTATCGCGTCGCCGCAGCGTCGCCCGTGGCGGAAACGCCAGGCGCGGATGCGCTCGCGTGGCGCAACGCCGGCGCGGCGAGCGCGTGCGCGAAGGACTACGACGCCGCGGTCAGCGCGCTGACGCGCGCCGTCGACCTCAACCCGCGAGATCCGCTGGCGCGCCGCTACCGCGCCGACGCGCATCGTGCGCTCGGCAACCGGGCCGCGGCGATCGGCGACGCGCGCGCGGCGCTCGAGCTCGCCGGACCTGAGGCCAACCTCTTGATGATGCTCGGTATCGACGAATATCTCGCTGGGTCGCACGCGACGGGCAAGCGCGACTACGAGCGCGGTTGCGCTCTGCTCGATCCGGCACAGACGGAAAAGCGCGAGCTGTGCACGGCTCAGCTCGCGAAGATGAAAGGCTAAACGCTCAGGGCGGTAGTGCGGCGAGGATTGCGTCGATGTCGTCCGGCGTGTTGTGACCGTGGGGCGCGACGCGGATGCCGGTCGCGCGATAGGTCGTGCAGATGTTCGCGTCGCCGAGGCGTTTGCCGAGCGCGATCGAATCGACGCCGGCGCGGCTGAACAGGACGATCCCCGATTTGACACCGTCGCTCGCGCGGTCGCTCGCGACGGTGAAGCCGCGCGCACGCACGCCGTCCACGAGCCGATCGGTCAGCGCGAGGACGTGCGCGCCGATGCGGTCGATCCCGGCTGCCGTGAGAATGCCGATCGACGTCGCGAGCGACAGCGCGCCCAGGAAGTTCGGCGTGCCGCCTTCGTACCGCGACGCGTCCGGCGCCGGGCCTTGCGTGTAGTCCAGGAAGTCCCACATGTCCGCGACGGAACGCCAGCCCGGCAGGCGCAGCGCGACGCGGTCGAGCAGGTTCGCGCGCAGCCACAGGAAGCTGACGCCTTGCAGCGCCATCAGCCACTTCGCGCCGCCCGCATAGACGGCGTCGACGCCGGTTGCGTGCACGTCGAGCGGGAACGCGCCGAGCCCCTGGATGGCGTCGACGGCAAACAGCGCGCCGTGCGCGTGCGCGATCTCGGCGAGCGCGGCGAGATCGTGCCGGTAGCCGTCGTCGAACGTCACCCACGACACCGCGACCACCTTCGTGCGCGCCGAGATATGGCGGCTCAGCACGTCGGGCGTCATGCGTTCGCGCGGCGCGTCGATCAGCGTGACCGTCACGCCGCGGTCACGCAGCGCGAGCCACGGGTACGCGTTCGCGCCGAACTCGTTCGCGCCCGTGATCACCTCGTCGCCGGCGCCCAGGTCCAGGCCTTGCGCGATCACGGTCGCGCCGTCGCCGGTGTTGCGCAGCAGCGCGATCTCATCGCCGCGACCGCCGATCAGCGACGCGATGCGGCGCCGGTACTCCGGCACGGCGGCCTCGCGCGACCACGTGCCGAGCACGCCGCGCGCGGCGTGGTCGTCGATCATCGCGTGCAGCGCGTCGCGCGTGGCGATCGGCAGCACGCCGACGGCGGCGTGGTTCACGTACACGAGCCCGGGCGCGAGCGCGAACGCCTCACGCGCTAGCGGCGCCACCATTGCGGCGTTATCCTGAGCTTGGCGCAGAATCAATTCGGGTTGACGGAGATGTCGGCTTGCGTCTGCGCGGCGTTCACGTGCACTTTCGCCTTCGCGATCTGCGTGATGAACGTGTCGAGCGGCACGTACCAATCGCCGTTGCGCTTGAAGGTCCGACCGCGCATCGTGACGGCGCCGTCGTTGATCAGCGCGGTGCGGCTTCCGTCGGTGAAGCGGCCGGTGACTCCGTGGATGGTGACGACGACGGCGTTGCCCTGGAACGTCAGCAATCCGTCGAACGACTTGATCAGCGGAACCACGTCGGCGTACACGACGCCGTTGCGGACCAGCGCCACGCCGCCGGCGCGGTCGACCGCGCGCCCGTCCAGCGTCAACTTCACGTCACGATCCGCGGCGAACGCGGACGCTGCCGGCGCGAGCAGCGCGATCCCGAGGGCCAGGGCGGTCAGCAATCTTTTCACGAGTATACGTCCTTGGTGTGCCATGCGATGTTTTGGGCCCGGTCGCCCACGCGCTCGGTAATCGAGATCACGAAAAGCAAGAGGGTGCCTGCCGGGACCGTACCCGGATCGCGCTGCATCTCCCCTTGCAGGGCCTCGATGCCGCTGCGGTAGAGGGTGTCGACCTCGTCGTCCCGTTCGATAACGTCATCGGCGAGCGCGGCGTCTCCCTCACGGTACGCGCGCATCACGTCCTGGAGCATCTCGTAGGCCATGTTGGCGATGCGGCCCACCTCGACGCTGGCCGGCCGGACCGCCACGTCGGACAGCTTGATCGCGTTCTTCGCGATGTCGACCGCATAGTCGCCGATCCGCTCAAGGTCCGTGACGATCTGAAGCATGCCCGCGATGTGCCGCAGCTCACCGGCCACCGGCTGCTGCTTCCAGATCAGCTCGATGCAAGCGGTTTCGACGCGCCGGCGCGTGTCGTCGATCTCGTCGTCACCGGCCACGACGTGACCGGCGAGAATGACGTCGCGCCGCTCGAGGGCTTGCATCGCGGATCGGATGGCATCGGAGACGAGCGCGCCCAACCGGACGACGTCGAGGCGCGTGTTCTCCAGCGCCTGGTGGTAGGCGGTTCGCATGGCAACCTCACCATAGCAGAGGGAGGGCCGGACTCAAAGCCCGCCGTAGCGCGGCCCGCCATGCAAACCATCCTCGTCGAGCGCTCCGGTGCCGTCGCGACCGTGACGCTGAACCGGCCTGAAGTCTTAAATGCTCTTAACCTGACGATGCTCGACGAGCTGAGCGCCGCGTTCGCGGAGCTCGGCGCCGACGACGCGGTGCGCGCCGTGATTCTCACGGGCGCGGGCGCGAAAGCGTTCGCCGCAGGCGCGGACATCGGCGAGCTCAACGCGTTGCCGGGCCCGCTCGCCGGCGAGGCGCAGGCGCGCAAAGGGCAAGCGCTGACGCGCGCGCTCGAGCGCCTGCGCGTGCCGGTGATCGCGGCCGTCAACGGCTTCGCGCTCGGCGGCGGCTGCGAGCTCGCGCTGGCGTGCGACATTCGGATCGCGAGCGAGAACGCCAAGTTCGGCCAGCCCGAGGTGAACCTCGGGATCCTGCCGGGCTACGGCGGCACGCAGCGCACGACGCGCCTGCTCGGTGAAGGCGCCGCGATGTACATGTGCCTCACCGGCGAGATGATCGGCGCGCAGGATGCGCTGCGCATCGGGCTCGTCCAAAAGGTGGTGCCGCTCGACGGTTTGCTCGCGGAGGCGCAGCGCATCGCCGCGCTGATCGCGGCCAAGGCGCCGCTCGCGATCGCGGCGACGAAACGCGCGGTGAACGAAGGCGCGTCCTTGCCGCTCGACGACGCGCTCGCGCTCGAAGCGCTGCTCTTCGGTCAGTGCGTGACGACGGCGGATTTCAAAGAAGGCTCGCAAGCGTTCCTCGAAAAGAGGCCCGCGAACTTTCTCGGCCGATAGGCAGCGCCGTTAGCGGGACGCCGTCGTCCGCGCGCCGCCGTATTTCACGACGGCGTCGGCCATCTCGCGCTCGATGTCGGGGTCGAAGCCGACCCAGCGGGCTCGGACGCGGCCGGTGCCGTCGATCGCGACCAGCGTCGGGTAGCCGCTGACGCCGAACGCGTGCGCGACGGTATCGTCGGGGTCGAGCACGACCGCTTCCATCTTCAGCTTCGTCGCGTACGCGCGGACAAACTCGGCCGGCTCCCCCACGTCGACCGAGACCACGTCGACGCCCGGATGACCTCGGCGAAAGCGCTGCACGAGCGGGATCGAGTCCTTGCACGGCGCGCACCAGGTGGCCCAGAAGTCCAAGAAGACGAGGCGGCCGCGATGGCGTGCGAGGTCGAACCGGCCGCCGTCGAGGGCAGCCAGCGAGACCGCGGGCGCCTGGACGACGTCGCGGTGCAAGCGCGGCACCACGGCGAAGCGCACGATCGCGGCGAGGACAACGATGACGGCGAGCACGTCGAGCGCGCGCGCGAGCCGCCGGCGCAAGGACTGCGGTGCACCGAGCACCGCACGCGAGGGGTGCATCGCTCCGCCGGTTCCGTCGCAGGGAAAGCGCCCCCTGCGACGCATCCCACCGACGATGCCAACGAGCCGCGCGCCGTCAGCGAGCATTGACGCGCGCACCCTTCCTGCGACCAACCGAAGCACGCGGATCTTCGAGACGTTCGATAAGCTGCCCGTCGGCGGCATCTTGGAGCTCAACGAGGAGAGCGACCCGCGCTCGCTGCGCAACGAGTTTCAGCAAAACCGGCCCGGTCGCTTCTCCTGGGACGCGCGCAACCTCGGCAGCGGGCGCTGGACGATCAGGCTCGAGCGCATCGACGAGCGAGCCGACACGGCGACGTTCCTGTCGCACTGCGCCCCGTTCGCCAACGCCAAGCAGTCCACGATCAACGACCTCGCGAGCGTCGCGACGGAGCGGTCGTACCGCACGGGCGAGACCGTGTTCGACGAAGGCGAGATGTGGCCGTATCTGGGCTTCGTCCGAGGCGGCAAAGTCGTGTACACGCTGCTCTCGCCCGACGGCAAGACGCACGCGCTGGGCGAACGGCTCACGCACGACCCGCTCAACGAGTCCGGGACGTTCGACGGCGGCGGCGCAACGACGCGCGCCGAAGCGCTCACGGACTGCACGGTGGTGCTGGTGCCCTCAGAAGCCGTGCTGCACGCGGTGCGCAACGACAGCGAGCTTGCGCTCGGGTTCCTCGCGGCGTCGTCCCAAGCGCGCCGCCGCTCGATCGATACCATCGCCGACCTGGCCTTTGCGCACGTGCTGCAGCGCGTCGCGAAGTTCTTGATGTCCTACGCGCCCGCGACGACCGGGATGGCGCCCGGCTTGCCCGGCGTCGAGAACCTGTCGCAGGCGCAGATCGCGGCCGCCGCCGGCACGGTGCGCGACATGGCGGCGCGAGCACTGATCCGGCTCAAGAACGCGCAGGCCGTGCAGCTCGATCGCGGGCGCGTCCGCTCGATCGACCGCATGCGGTTGGAAGCCTTTGCCCACGGGGTGCAGGCGCCTCCGGTTTAATACCGAGAAGTGGCGGCGAATGCGTCGCCTCTCCTTCAGCCTCGCAGCGCTGCTGCTC
>JAXDMA010000033.1:0-13228 GCA_034666305.1 Vulcanimicrobiota bacterium | reverse complement strand
ACTTCGGGCCGGTGATCGCGCTGCTGTACCCGATCCCGAAGATCGCGATCCTGCCGCTGTTCTATTTCATCTTCGGTACCGGCGAGGCGGCGAAGTGGGCGGCGGTCGCCGTCGGCGTGTTCTTCCTAATGGCGATCAACACCGAAGCCGGCGTGCGCCAGATCGAGACGATCTATCTCGACGTGGCGCGCGCGTACCGCATGCGCCCATCGACGTTCTTTTTCCGCGTGCTGTTGCCGGGTGCGCTGCCGAACATCTACGCCGGGATGAAGCTGAGCATCGGGATCGGGATCGTGCTCGCCGTTGCAGCGGAGTATCAGCTCACGCGCACCGGGCTCGGCTTCGCGATCTTCAACGCGCAACAGCTGCTCGACGTCGAGCGCTTGTATGCTGCACTCGTGGCGGTGTCGCTGCTCGGATTCGGGCTTGCGGCGATCGTCGACGCGATCGAAGCCGTCGCTTTGCCGTGGCGCGTGCGGCGCAATGCGTGATGCAGCGCACGACCGTTCGTATGTGATCATGGCCACCATACCCCAAATTTGAGGGGGTCGGTGCGGGCCGAGCGTGCTCGCCTGGGAACGAGGCGGGCGTGAACGACGACGACGGCGCGCCGACGGCCCGCAAGCACGTACGAGTTCTGCTGGTAGGCGGCGATGCTGCCGAACTGGCGCGGTGGGCTGAGGCTGCGCGCGAGGACGTTTCCCTCGATCTCCGCTACGCCGCGGACATCGGCGGCGCGATTCGGGCCGTCGAAGAGGACGAGCTCGACGTTGCGGTCGTCGCGCAGAGCCTACCCGACGGTTCGTATCGCGATCTGCTGCGGGCGCTCCACGTCGCGCGCGAGGAGCTCCCGGTGGTCGTCGTCGGCGCGCTCGACGCCGATACCGTCCGTGACGCCGGCGCGCTCGGCGCGTTCGACGTGGTTGCCCCGGCGGATCTCGTACGGCTCGGTCCCGCCATCTCGCGGGCGTTGCGCGACGCCGTCCTCGCGGCAACGCTGCGCGCGACGCGCGCGTCGGCCACGCTGATCGACGAGGCGCTGCGCCGCACGCGCGACGATCTTGCTGTCGTCGCGGTCGACGGCGACGATGCGGTGACCGTCTATGCGACGCGGCACGATCTCGTGGGCCGGCCGCTCAAGGAGCTGCCGTTCTTGCGCGACGCGGGTGAAGCGGGCGCCCTCGCTGCCGCGGTCGCCGGCTTGCAGTCGGCGCGGCTGACGCTGGCCGAAGGGACGCTGGCCGTCGAACCCCTGGCCGCGCCGCGCTCCGACCGGCGCTACGTCGCGATCACGCTTGAAAAAGATGGGCGGCTCGAGTCCGAGGAGCGCGATCCCGTCACGGGCTTGCCGCAACGCTCCGCGTTCGAGCGGCACGCGCGCGGAGCGCTTGCGGAATGCGAGCGCAACGGTAACTCGCTGGCGGTGCTGTTCCTCGACGTCGACCGCTTCCGCGTGATCAACGAGCTCGGCGATCACACCGCCGGCGACACCGTACTGCGCGAGATCGCCGCGCGGCTTCGCGAAGCGCTCCCCGAGACGTACGTCGCGCGCTTCGGCGGCGATGAGTTCGTGCTGCTGCGCTGCGAAGACGTTTCCGGCGCGGCACGTGCGGCCGCGGCCGCGGCTGCCGCGGCATTCGCCGCGCCGTTCTGGGTCGCGGGCAAGCCTGTCTACCTCACCGCGAGCATCGGCGTCGCGACCGCGCCCGACGACGCATCCGACGAGCTCGCGCTGATCGGCACCGCCGAAGCGGCGGTGTTCGAGGCGAAGCGCCTCGGCCGCAACATGGTGCGCTGGTATCGTTCGCCCGGTACCACCTCGTCGCTGGAGCGCGTGCTCACACGGCGCGACCTGCACGGCGCGATCGAGCGCGGCGAGTTCGAGCTCTACTACCAGCCGATGTACGACGTCGAAACGCGCGCGATCCAGGGCGTCGAAGCGCTGCTGCGCTGGCGGCACCCGGTGCACGGACTCGTGCTGCCGGACCGGTTCATCCCGGTTGCGGAAGAGTTCGGTTTGATCGAAGAGATCGGCGCATGGGTGCTCGACAATGCCGTCGCGCAGGTCCGCGTGTGGGCGGATGCCGGCATTCCGGCCGTTCGCGTCAGCGTGAACGTGTCGGCGCGTCAGCTCGACGGAGGCGTGTTGCCGGCGCTCGTCGCGAAATTGCTCGCCAAGCACGGCGTCGCGGCGTCGTGTCTCGAGATCGAGATCACCGAATCGTCCATCATGCGCGACGTCGGCGCCGCGATTCGCCTGCTGCGCGCGCTGCGCGAGCTCGGCGTCATGGTCTCGATCGATGATTTTGGAACGGGGTACACCTCGCTCGCTTTCCTGAAACGCCTTCCGGTCGACGCGCTCAAGATCGACCGCACGTTCGTTGCCGACGTCGCGAACGGCGCCTTCGACGGCGCCGTCGTTCGCGCGGTCACGACGCTCGCGCGCGGCCTCGGTGTACGAACCGTCGCCGAAGGCGTCGAAGCGCAGGCGCAACTCGACCGGCTGCGCGCGCTCGACTGCGACGTCGTGCAGGGGTTCCTGCTCTGCCGTCCGCTCCCGGCAGCCGCGTGCACGACCGTGCTCGCTGCGGCGGAAGGGTGGCCGACGGACCCGCCGAACCGGGGTAGGTCGCGCTCGCGACCGCGCCCAGATAGCTCAGTTGGTAGAGCACAGGTCTGAAAAACCTGAGGTGCGCGATATCAAGCCGAGGTAGCTCAGTTGGTAGAGCACTGGTCTGAAAAACCAGGTGTCGGGCGTTCGATCCGCCCCCTCGGCACCACGTCCCGAAACCCCGCTACATGGCTTTGACGGGGTTTCGATTTTTCGCGGTGGCGGCGCAGCACCCCGAGTAGCTACTGTCATGTTTCATCTCATTTCGATTCGTTGAGCGTCGCGAAGCTAAACGCAGCGCGTGATGGCCGCAATATGAATGCTTCTGCGATGGGAGAATCGTCGTGATGCGCCCGGTCTGACTCTTTGAGTCATGGATAATGCGAGAGTTGCTTTTCGAGCAATGTAATCAAAGGAGAATCGCATCGAACAACGAACAATTATTTATGCCAAGGCTCCGGACGTCGACGTGCTCGAAGTGCGGCTCCGCGAAGATCATCATGTCAAACCGAGCTTCTCGTTGCGTTCCGTGCCATAATCGATCAGCTCGAGAACGCTACGAGCGAAGCGAAGTACGACGCGCCAATTTGCGACGCTCACATCTCCGCCGGCGATACGGAACAAGCCCGGAGGACTTAGAACGGATTTTGGACGAGCAAGGAGGCTGCTGTGCGATTTGTCGGCAACCGTGGCGAGCGTGTGCGCCGGCAAAGCGCGCCCGCTACGAATCCACATTCTTTCAGCACCTTTGCATAGACCACGATCACCGAAATGGAAACGTCCGCGGCCTACTCTGCAACGCCTGCAATGCCGCCATCGGATTCTTCGAGGAAGACGAGCAACGCTTCGCAGAGGCCGTGAGTTACCTACGCCGTCATGGCAGTCCGCCCCGCGTTCACCGCGACCGGCGTAGCCAGCGGCGACGCGAGGTTGACCGAGTTCGAAACGCGGCGGACTCGACCGCCGGAACCGGTGCGGATCAGTCTCGTTGAACGCGGGGAGGTGGGGAACACTCCAGCCAGCCGAGGAGACGCCGTTATGCGAACCGGTGGCGGCGGCCGAAGATCGCAAGAGCTGTCCGGAGAAATGTCGAGTATGACTCTTGGCGCGCCGATCGACCCGTATGACAGCGGCATGCTCGACGCCGGCGGCGGCCATCGGGTGTATTGGGAGTGTTGCGGGGACCCGAAGGGCAAGCCGGCGCTGTTTCTTCACGGCGGACCGGGATCGGGCTGCACGCCCGGTTCGCGGCGGTATTTCGATCCCGATGTGTACCGGATCGTGCTCTTTGACCAGCGTGGTTGCGGGCGTAGCACGCCGCTGGCCGGCGAACCCGATGCCGATCTCCGTTCGAACACCACCGCGCATCTCATCGCCGACATCGAACACCTACGAGGGCATCTTGCGATCGAACGATGGACCGTGCTCGGTGTATCGTGGGGAAGCACGCTGGGTTTGGCATACGCGCAGGCGCACCCCGAGCGCATCACCGCTCTCGTTCTCGCCCTCGTCACCACGACGAGCCGCCGTGAAGTCGAATGGATAACCGAGGGTGTAGGACGCATCTTTCCGCGCGAGTGGGAGCGTTTCGTCGCCGCCGTCCCTGAAACGTTGCGGCACGTACCGCTCGTTGATGCGTACGCCACGCTGCTGTTCGATCGCGACGAAGCGGTGCGCGAGCAGGCTGCCCGCGATTGGTGCGCCTGGGAAGAAGCGCATGTTTCGCTGGCGCCCGGCCATCGCCCCGACGCGCGCTTCGACGACGCGGCGTTTCGCCTGCGATTCGCGCGTTTGGTGACGCACTACTGGCGCCACGCCGCCTTTCTCGACGACGATCAACTGCTGCGCGATGCCCCCAGACTTAACGGCATTCCGGGCGTGCTCATCCACGGCCGTTACGACGTCAGTGGACCGATCGAGACGGCGTGGCGACTCTCCCAGCGCTGGACCACGTGCCAACTGCGTATTCTCGAGGCGGGACACGGCGACAGCGACACCTTCCCCCTGGCCGTTCGTGCAGCCTTACGGGAGCTGAGCGCTTCTGGTTCAGAGACGGTCGCCCGGGGAAACGCGTAAGCGCTGCTGCCCCACCGAGGAGGCCGACGTGCTCAGAGTCTTGTTCCGCATCGTCACCATCGTTTCGGCCGTGAAGCTCATCGCGAGCTTCATCAACCGCCGCCGTCGCGGGGGGCCGTGATCAAGGGCGCCGACCCATCCCGTTCCGTAAGCACGATCCCCTAAAGTCCGGGTGTAAGCGCCGCCGCCCCGGGCAAACGCTTGTCGGGACCACATGCCCACTGTCCCACGCCTCGGCCCTACCGGCCGGGGCGTATTCTCGTGTCCCGACGGAGAAGAAGGCGGGAATGCCGGGCCCAGAGCAACCCACGCCAGACCTCGACGAGCTGGAAAGCAATGCGGTTGCGATCGTTCGCAATGCGTATCGGCTTTTTGCGCCGTGCTGCGTGTTGTGGTCGATGGGCAAGGACAGTACCGCGCTGCTATGGCTGATGCGCAAGGCGTTTCTGGGCGACGTCCCGATGCCGGTCGTGCAGCTCGACACCGGCATGGAACTGCCCGAAGTGTACGCGTTTCGCGACCGCATCGCGCATGAGTGGAACCTCGACCTGCGCGTCGAGCAGTGCCCGCCCGAGGAGGCCTGCGACCCGGCGCTGCCGCCGCAATCGCGCGCGGCCGCGCGCAAAACGGAAGGGTTACGCGCGCTCATCGCGCGCGAAGGCTTTCGTGCGGTGTTCGTGGGGATTCGCCGCGACGAACAGGCGACGCGCGCGAAGGAACGCATCGTGAGCCCGCGTTCGCTCGACGGCAGCTGGAACGTGCGCGAACAGCCGCCGGAGTTCTGGGGCTATACGCTGTCCGAGATTCCGCACGGCGGACACGTGCGCGTCCACCCGCTGCTCGCGTGGACGGAACTCGACGTGTGGCGGTACCACCGCCGCGACGAGATCCCGTTCGTGTCACTCTATCTCGCGCGCGAGGGGCTGCGTTATCGCTCGCTGGGCGAGAAGAACATCACGACGCCGATTGCGAGCAACGCCGCGACGCTCGACGAGATCGTCGCGGAGCTCGCGGCGACGCGCGAACCCGAGCGCGCCGGACGCACGATGGACCACGAGAGCGAGGCGTCGTTCGAGCGGCTCCGCACCGGCGGGTACATGTGAGCGCCGACGCCCGCATCGTCGTTTTGGGACACGTCGACCACGGCAAGTCGACGCTGATCGGCCGTCTGCTGCACGACACCGGTGCGCTGCCGCCCGCACGCATCGCGGAGATCGTCGAGAGCAGCCGGCGGCGCGGCTTGGCGACGGAGTGGTCGTTCGCGCTCGATGCGCTGCAAGACGAACGCGATCAGGCCGTGACCATCGACACCACGCGCGTCTGGTTCCGTTTGGGGGAGCGCCGCTTCGCACTTATCGACGCGCCCGGTCACGAAGAGTTCCTCGCCAACGCGATGACGGGCGCGAGCGACGCCGACGCCGCCATTCTCGTCCTCGACACCGAGCGCGGCGTCGAGGACCAAACACGCCGCCACATCTATCTGCTCGGGCTGCTCGATGTCGCGCACGTCATCGTCGCGGTCAACAAGATCGACGCGATCGCCGGCAGCGCCCAGAAGAGCGTCATCGAGGCCGGGAACGCCGCGTCCGTGGCGCTTGAAGCGGTCGGCGTCACCGCTACCGCGATCGTGCCGGTGTCCGCACGCGACGGTGACAACGTCGTGACGCGTTCGCCCCGGACGCCGTGGTACGGCGGCCCCACGCTCGCGGAGTTGCTGGAAGCGGTCGAAGCTCGGCCGGATCGTGCTGAGCGCGAGCCGCTGCGCATCTCGGTCCAGGACGTGTATCGCCGCGGTGACCAGCGCATCGCCGCGGGCACCGTGCGGCAAGGTCGCATCGCCGTCGGGGACGTCGTCCGCATTTCGCCTGCCGGCGTCACCGTCCGCGTCGCGGCGCTGCGCGCGTGGCCGCATGATGTCGCGTCGGCCGGACCGGGTTCCGCCGTCGGCGTGGTGTTCGACGCGCCGGTGTACGTCGATCGCGGCGACGTCCTCTCGCACGATGCCGACGCGCCCACCGTCGTGCGCTCGCTGCACGTGCGCGGCTGCTGGTTCGACCGCGAGCCGCCGAGCGTCGATGAGACGGTGCGGTTGCGCGCCGGGAGTGCCGACGTGTCGGCCCGCGTCGTCGCCGTGCTCGAAACGATCGATCCGCGCACGCTGCACCCGGCGGCGCATGGGCTCACCTCGCGCGGCGCGGTGTACTCCCTCGCGCTGCGCACGTCGGTTCCGGTCGCGCTCGACGAAGGCGCGCGTTGCGCGATCGCGCGGCGCGGCATGCCGATCGCCGCCGTGCACGCAGTGGAACTCCATCCTCAGGGCGCCAATCTGTTCGCGTCGTCGCATCTCGTGACCGCCGAGGAACGGGCGGACCGCAACGGCCACCGCGGGCTCGTGCTGTGGCTCACCGGGCTGCCCGGCGCAGGCAAAACGACGATCGCCATGCACGTCGAGCGCGAGCTGTTTCGCCGGGGCTACCGCGTCTTCGCGCTCGACGGCGACACGTTGCGCGGCGGGCTCACCAGCGACCTCGACTTCTCCGACGAGGGTCGGCGCGAGAACATTCGGCGCGTCGCCGAGGTCGGCAAGCTGCTCGCCGACGGCGGCGCGGTCACGCTGATCTCGCTCGTCTCGCCTTCGGCCGCGGATCGCGCGCGCGCCAAGGCCATCGTGGGCGACGCGTTTCGCGAGGCGTACGTCGCAGCGTCGCTGGCGACGTGCGAGGCCCGCGATCCCAAGCACCTCTATGCGCGCGCGCGCGCCGGCGAGATTCGAGACTTCACCGGCGTCGGGGCACCGTACGACGTCCCGGAGAACCCCGATGTGGTGCTGGACACCGAGCACAGCGATGTCCGCGCCACCGTTGCCGCGGCGGTCGAGTTCGTGGCGGGCGCCGTGCGACTCGCGTCGCGCGTCTAGCGGGAGCGCATCGCGGCGACACAGTCCGCGATGCGCTTTTCGCGCGTCGCCGGGCGCTTGGCGTCCTGGACGGCCAACACCCATTCCTTGCGGTGCGTGAACGCCATCGCGTCGAACGTCGCGCGCATTTTCGCAGCGCCGAGCGCGCGCGCGAGGTCGTCTGGGACGTCGATCGTTCGTTCTGCCGTGTCCTCGCGCAGCGTCAGCGTCACGCGGTCGCCGCCGCCGACGCCCGCCCCCGACCGCACCGGCGCGGCCACCGGAAGCATGTGGCAACCGCCCATCGGCGAGAGCGAGCTGCGGTAGGTATAACCGTTGATGGTCGCGACCACCGGCACGCGGCTCTTTCGCCCGAACCATCGCACCACGTCGGCCGTCTCCACGCGGATCCCGCACGCGGCGCTGTCGGGTGCTTTCTCAACGATCGTGTCGAGCTTGATCTCGTCCGGCATCGCGTCGTCTACGACTCCGCCGGCGGGGCTTCCCTGCCGCGCGACGGCCCGATGTTCGAGCGTCGCGCAACGCGGGTATTCAGTGAGCAAAGGAGGATTGCCGATGGCAGCCCGTTCGACGACCACGCGCCGGAAGAAGACCTCCGGCCGCAAGAAGAGCACCGGCCGCAAGAAGACGACCGGCCGGAAAAAGACGACCGCACGCAAGAAGAGCGCCGGTCGCAAGAAGACGACGACTCGCAAGAAGACGACCTCACGCAAGAAAACGACGACCCGCAAGAAAACGACTGGCCGAAAGAAGAGCACCGGCGGCCGCAAGAAAGCCGGCGGCCGCAAGAAGGCCGCGTCGAAACGCAAGTACAGCCCCGCGGCGTCGGAGACCGTGCACGGCGAGATGAAGCGCTACAAGAGCGGCAAGGCACGCAGCGGTCCCGGCGGTAAGGGCGGCAAGGTCAAGAGCCGCAAACAGGCGATCGCGATCGGGCTCTCCAAGGCGCGCGCCTCCGGCAAGAAAGTTCCGAGGCGCAAGAAGAGCTCCTAAAACTCGTAGTCTATCGTGACGGGCGCGTGATCCGAGAAGCGCTCGTCACGATAGATCGACGCGCTTCGCACGCGCGGCGCGAGGTCCGGCGTGATGAGCTGGTAATCGATGCGCCAGCCGAGGTTATTTTCCCACGCGCCCTTCCAGCCGGACCACCACGTGAATTGTTTGCGGTCGTCGGGGCGCACGACCCGAAACGCGTCGGTCCAGCCGACGCGGTGAATCACGTCGTCCATCCACGCGCGCTCTTGCGGCAGAAAGCCGGTCACGCCGGTGCACGACTTCACGCTGAACACGTCAATGTCGAGGTGCGCGATGTTGTAGTCGCCGCACACGATGAACGGATGCCCTTCGGCCTTCATCTGCGCGAGGTTGGCGATGAAGCGGTCGAGGAAGTTCTCCTTGACCGCCTGGCGCGCGGGACCGGTCGTGCCCGAAGGAACGTAGAGCGACGCGATCGACAGTCCGCTCGCGAAGTCCATGCGCACGAAGCGCCCTTCCACGTCCATGTCTTCCATGCCCAGGCCGCGCACGATCCGGGTGGGCTGCTGCTTGGCGTAGATCGCGACCCCGGAGTAGCCTTTTTTCTGCGCGTCGACGAACGCGTAGTTGTAGCGCGCGAGATCGAGCGCCTCGGGCGGCAGCTGGTGCTCCTGCGCCTTGGTTTCCTGGAGGCAAAGGACGTCGGGGTCCTGCGCGTCCATCCACTCGAAGAACCCCTTGCGGGCGGCGGCTCTGATTCCGTTTAAGTTACAGGTGATGACTCGGAACACGATGCCGAAGATTGAACCCGGAAGCTTCCCGATCCCTACCGACCGCGATGCGACCGTACGGATCGGCGACCGCACCGTTGCGCTCACCAACCTGCACAAGGTGTTCTTTCCGGCGACCGGCGCGACCAAGGGCGACCTGCTGCAGTACTATGCCGACGTGTCGCCGTTCCTGATCCCGTGCATGCGGGACCGGGCCCAGGTGATGAAGCGCTGGCCGAACGGGCAGACCGGCGAGTTCTTCTACATGAAGCGCACGCCGCCCAACGCGCCGCCGTGGCTGCGCACGTGCTCGATCGAGCACGGCTCCGGCAGCGTGATCGCGTTCCCCATGGTCGACGACCTCGCGTCGCTGCTGTGGCTAGTGAACCTCGGCTGCATCGACCTCAACGAATGGTACTCGCGCTGCGACGACACCGACCGGCCCGACTACTTGCACTTCGATCTCGATCCGGTCAAGGGCGGCGCAACCACGTTCGCGACGGTGCGCACGGTAGCGCTTCACGTGCGCGACGCGTTGATCGACCTCGGCATCACGCCGTATGCCAAGACGTCGGGCTCGGCCGGCATCCACATCTACGTGCCGATCGAGCGCGGTCCGCTGCAAAAGGAAGTCTGGACGTTCGCCAAAGCGTTCGCGCAGACGATGGAGCGGCTGCACCCCGACGTGATCACCGCCGAGTACCGCATCGCGAAGCGCCCGGCCGGACGCGTGCTGGTGGACTACAACCAGAACGCGTGGGGCAAGACGCTCGCGTCGGTGTACTCCGTGCGCGCGACGCCGCGCGCCACCGTCTCGACGCCGGTGACGTTCGACGAGATCGAAGCGGGGATCGAGATCGAGGACTTTCGCCTCGACAACGTCCGCGACCGGTTCGTGCAAGTCGGCGACTTGTGGGCGCCGCTGCAGAAGAAGTCCGGCCGCCTCGACATGACGCGCTTCATCCCGGAGAAACCGGTCAAAGCGCCCCGCGCGCCGCGGGGTTAGAGCGCCAGCGGCTCCGCCGGCATGCTCGCCGTCGTGTCGATGTCCGGCTGCGACGATTCGCCGCCCAGGCGGAAGCGCGTCACCAGCTCGCGCATGCGTTCGGCGGTCGCGTCCAGCGTCAGCGCTTCCTCGCGCACGCGCGCGACGTCATCTTCCATGCGCGCGGTCGACGTGGAGACTTCGGTGGTATTGCGCGCGTTCTCGTCGGCGGTAGCAGCGATGGCGCCCATCGCGCGCGCCAGCTCGCCGGTCTGCGAGGCCATCTCTTCGGTTGCGGACGAGTTCTGCTCCACGACCGCATTGATCGAATCCATCGACTGGCCCACGTTGCGCGCGCCTTCGGCCATCTCGCGCATCGCTTCGGCGATGTCGCCCACGCGTCCGACGGTGCGGTCCACCGCCGCGATGATGTCGTCGAGCGCAGCGCTCGCGGCGCCGACCTTCGCCGTGCCGCGGTCGGCAATCGACGCGCCCGCCTCGGCGGCCGCGACGGCTTCCTTCGTACGGCGCTGCACCTCGACGATCAACCCGCCGATCTCCTTGGTTTGATGCGACGCGGATTCCGCAAGCTTGCGCACTTCGTCCGCGACCACGGCGAAGCCTCGGCCGTGCTCGCCCGCGCGCGCAGCTTCGATCGCGGCGTTGAGCGCCAGCAAATTGGTTTGATCGGTCAGCGCGTCGATCGTCTCGACCACGACGCCGATCTGGGCCGACAGGACGCCGAGCTCGCGAATCTTCGCGGCGGCGTCGGCGACGCCGCGCTGGATCGCGCGCATGTCGTCGATCGTCTCGGTGACTGCCTTGGCGCCGCTCTGCGCCGTCGTGCGCGTGCCGTTGCCGTCGGCCGCCAGCCCGGCGGAGATGCCGGCGACGCGCTCGACGTCGCCCGCCATGCGCTGCGCGTCGTTCGATGCCGTGCGCACCTGCATCGCCTGGTCGACCGCGCCGCGCGCGATCCCTTCGATCGCGCTCTCGAACTGGCGCACGATCACGTTGGAGGTTTCGGCGGCCGTCGAGAGATCCGTCGAACCGGACGCGAGCTCGCGCACCGCCAGCCCGACGCCGCCGACGACTTCCGCGGAACGCAGTGCCGCGAGGTGAAGCGCTTGCGCGTGCTCGCCTAATTCGGACGATGCGCCCTGCATGGCGAGCACGACCTCGCGCAACGTTTCGGTCATGCGCGCGATCGACAGGCCCAGGCGATCGTTCGCGCTTGCGGGCACGACGCGGCGCGAAAGATCGCCGTCCGCGATCGCGGCGGTGTGATCGGCAAGCGCGCGCTGGTAGGCAGCGATGCGGGCGAACGCGCCGGCGACGCGGCCGAGCTCGTCGCGACCGGGTTTGGTGGCGACGTCGTCGACGCGTCCTTCGGCCAGTGCTTCGGCGTCCCGCGCGAGCGCGTTCGCGTTGCGCGCGAGCGGCCGCACGACGAACCAGAGCAGCACCATCACGGCCACGATCGCCCCGCACGCGGAGAAGAGGATCGAAAAGAACGCGCGCGACACGGCGGCGTTTACCGCGTCGAGCGAGACGCCGTCGTAGAGGATCGCGATCGCTTCGCCCAGATTGTTGTGCACGATCGCATAATGGTTGACGTACGGCCTGCCCTGAACGGAGCTGATTCCGTCGAATTCCTGACCGGCGTCGAACGCCGCGCGCGGCGGGCCCGTCAGCTCGCCGCCGACGGCGCGCTTCTCATTCTCCGTGAGCGTCGAGGCGATCGCAACGGGTTTGCCCTTGACGATCTGGTACACGGCGGCGTCCGCACCCGTCACTTGCTTGACGTGGTCGACCACCGAATTGTCGCCGTTCACGACGGCCTCGCCGAACGCAAGCTTGCCGACGCGCGTCACGCTGATTTCGCCGCTGGCCGAGGCGAAGCCGCGCATCACGTCGGCCGCGGTGGCGACCCGGGCGCGCATCTCCGTTTCGACCGTCTGCGCGACGTCGCGCCGCACGACGTACAGCAGCACGGCCGCGAACGCCAAAAAGACCGCGGCGGTCACCACCAGGATCTGCGCGGCACGCGAACGCTGCCACCAACCGAAGGCGCCCATGGATATCCTCTCGAGCTACACCCCCATGCTTCATCGGCGGGAAGGAAGCGGCGCTTGACCGCGCGGCGAGGTCCGCGGGGCTCCGGCCGGGTAGGAACGTCGTCGTGATCCCGTTCGGCTATCCGCCCATGGAGATGCGCCCCGTCGCCGACGTGCCCGAAGGCGAGCAGTGGCAGTACGAGCCCAAGTGGGACGGCTTTCGCTGTCTGGCGTTTCGCGACGGCGCGGACGTGGCGCTCCAGTCCAAGGCCGGCCAGCCGCTGGGCCGCTATTTCCCCGAGATCGTCGAGGCGTTGGGGCGGCTGAACGCGCAGGGCTTCGTGCTCGACGGCGAGCTGGTCGTCCCGCTCGCGGGCGCCTTCTCGTTCGATACGCTCCAGCAGCGCATCCATCCGGCCGCGTCACGCGTGACGATGTTGTCGAAGACCACGCCGGCTTGGTACCTCGTGTTCGACCTGCTCTCGGAGGCCGGCCACGATCTGGTCGATCGGCCGCTGTCGGAGCGCCGCGCGCGGCTCGAAACGTTTGCGGAAGCGTTCGACGGCACGACGCTGCGCCTGTCGCCCGCGACGCGCGACCGGCGCGTGGTCGACGATTGGTTCGCGCGCGTGGGCGGCGCCCTTGACGGCGTGATCGCAAAACGCGTCGACGCCGCATACGCCAGCGGCACGCGGGACGGCGCCGTCAAGGTGAAGCGCTCGCGCACCGCCGACTGCGTGATCGGCGGATTCCGCTACGCAAAGGGCTCCGCCACGCAGGTCGGCTCGCTGCTGCTCGGGCTGTACGATGACGACGGGCTCCTCGACTACATCGGAT